>WHSN01000206.1 GCA_009380045.1 Luteitalea sp. | reverse complement strand
GCCGGCGTCGCGGCGGCGGGCGGAGCGCTCGCCGTCGACGGCCCGGTTCTGCTCCGCGTGCGAAGCAACGCGCCGGCGCGATTCACCACCACGGTCTGGAAGGGCACCGAGGCGGTGGCAACCGGCGGGGGAGGCGCCGATCTGGAATGGACCGGGCCGGCGGCGCCCGCCGTGTATCGCGCCGAGATTCGGTCCGACGGTCGTGCCGAGAGCCCGCCGTGGATCACCAGCAACCCGATCTATCTCCGCGGCGACAGTTCGGCGCCGGCGTCGGCCCCGCCTCCCAAGGCGTCGGCCGCCAAATCCCTCTTCGACGGACGTACGACCAGCGGCTGGACGACCGAAGCGGACGCAACGTCGATGGCGGCGATCGAGGTGGCCGCTGGCATCGCCGGATCCGAGCTGCGGCTGCGGTACGGGCTGTCCGGCGGGCCTGATATCGGTCAGTTTGCCGGGGCGGCAGTGGCAACGACCGGAGGGCTGGCCGGCTACGACCGGGTGTCGTTCACCACTCGCGCCGAGCATCCGATGCGGGTGTCGATGCAGGTGCGCGCCGCGATCGAGGGAGGCGAGGCGCAACGGTGGCAGCGGTCGGTCTACGTAGATCGTGACGCTGCCGAGCGGACGGTGTTGTTCAGCGACATGTCGCCGGTCGGCCCCGGCGGCGCCGCGACGATTCCCGCCGCAGCCGTCCGCGACATCCTGTTCGTGGTCGACACCGTGAACACGAAACCGGGCGCGTCGGGACGGGTGTGGCTGCGCGACGTGCGGCTGGAGAAGTAGGCCGGCGCGTCAGGTGCGGACCGTCAGCATGCCGAAGGCGGCCGCGGCGCCAAAGAGAATGTTCGGCGTCCAGGCGGCGAGCGTCGGCGACAACACGCCGCCCGCCCCGAGCGCGCCTGACACGCTCAGCATCACCCAATAGACGATCGCCAGGACCAGACCAACCCCGATGCCGTACATCGCGCCACGGCGTCCGGTGGTCACCGCGAACGGCACGGCGAGCAGAGTCATGATGATCGTCACGAACGGGAAGGCGACCTTGCGCTGCAGCGCCACGAGCTGAGGAACGATGTTCGCGCCGCTGGCGCGAAGGCGCGAGATGTAGTCACGCAGCTCGACGTAGGTCATCAACTCGGCGATCGGCTCGTCGTTCTTGAAGTAGGTGGGCGGCTCGAGGTGCAGCTCCTGCTCGGCAAAGGTCGTGTAGGTCACGGTCGACGCCCCGGCGGAGGCCTTCTCCACCTCCGGCGGCCGCGGCGTGCCGATCTCCCGTGTCCAGCCCGAGCGACCGGTCCAGACGGATCGAACCCCCTGCGCATCGGGCCAGCGGTCGAGCGAGGCCTGATTGGCGCGGGTCACCGAGTCGAGACGCCACTCGTGCTCGTCGAGGCGGTAGACCCATAGGCCCGTGAACCGGTTGGCCTCGGGATCGAAGACGTCGTAGTGGTAGATCTCGCCGCCGCGACCGACGATCCAGCGCCGGCTCAGCGGTGATGTCGCCGGTCCCCACTTGCGAATCACCCGCTGGAGTCGATCGGCCTCGCGATTGGCCGGCGCCAGCGCGCGCTCCTGAAGCAGATAGAGTCCGGCGCTGGCGAGCGCGCCAAACAGCACCAGCGGCGCCGCCGTGCGGTACAGACTGATGCCGCAGGCCCGCATCACCAGCATCTCACTGTTCTTCGTCATCAGCCCGACGGTCACCAGCGTGGCGACCAGAACCGCCATCGGGATCACGTAGTAGACGAATTGCGGCGTCTGAAAATAGAAGTATTCCAGCAGCATCGCCGACGTGGTGTCGCCGCGGAAGAGTTTGTCCACCAGGTCGATGAACGTGGCGATGTAGAAGATTCCGAGCAGGCCGACCATGCTGAGAAGGAGCACGCGGAAATACTCGCGGGAGATGTAGAGGTCGAGCAACCGGGGTGTCGGCAGGTTCAGGTGGGGAATGCGAATGACGACCACCACGCGTCGCGGCGTCGCCTCCGCCGGCGCGGCATCGGTCGCCATCCTGCCGCGTCGCGCGCCGGTCCATCGATCCCAGAATGCCGGCACGTGCAGTCGAATCGGCTGGTCGGCGGCGCGCGAGCGCCAGATCATCATCAGGATGCCGGCGACCCCCATCACGACGTTGGGCACCCACGGCGCAAGATCGGGGTTGAACCGTCCTCCCATCGCCACCGCGCGCGATCCCCAGAGCAGCACGTAGTACACGAAGATCACGCCGATGCCGATGGCGAAGCTCGCCAGCTTGCCGTCCTTGCGATTGGTGGCCCCGAGCGCGAGCCCGATGAGCGCCAGGATCGGGCAGGTCAGCGGCAGCGACATCTTGTACTGGAACATGAAGCGTTCGGCGTAGGCCGGCTGGCCCCTCGCTGCCGCTTCGGAGATGGCGACGTTCAGCTCGGCAAAGGTCATCTCGGGCGCGCCTCTCGACGGCGGCCGCTTGAAGACCGTTTCCGGATCGAGCGTCATAAGGAAGAGCGCCACCGACGACTCCTCGTAGGCGTCGGGGTTGTCGGCACGCGTGGTGTGGACCTTGACGTCGCGCAGCTCGAGCTGCACAACGCGGTTCGGCCGATCGAGCCGGATCTGCCCCTCACGGGCAAAATACACCGTGGTCTCGTTCGGCCGCGACGTGTCGGCGAGGAAGACGTCGCGCCAGCCGCCGCCGGCCGGAAGATCGCGGACGTAGATCACCTTGTTGGGGAAGTCCTGGTAGAACACCAGCGGCTTGACGCTGCTCTCGACGCGGCCCGCCATCACCACGTACACGATCTCCCGATAGGTCTGGTTGGCGTCGGGGAGCGCGACGATGAGCTGGTAGGCGGTCGCCGCCGTGCCGAGCACCGCGACCAGGAGAATGGGGCGCGCCAGCCGCATCAGGCTGACGCCGCAGGCCTGCATGGCGACGAACTCGCGATCGGCGGACAGACGGCCGAACCCGATCAGGATCCCGAGCAGCACCGCCATCGGGATGGTCAAGGACAGCGCCTGTGGCAACAGCGTCAGCACCACGCGGGCGACGATCGTCCACTCGACCCCTTTCGAGATCAGCTCCTCGCCCTGCAGGAGGATCGGCGGCAGCTCCAGGATGAAGGTGAGCACCGTCAGAACGAGCAGGAACGGCAACGCGATCTCGCGAACGAGATACCGGTCGAGGGTGCGGAACATGACCTGGAGACTAGACTAACACCATGACTCAGGTGGCGTTCCTCTGGCACATGCACCAGCCCTACTACGAGGATCTGGTCACGCGCGAGCACATTCTGCCGTGGGTTCGCCTGCACGCGCTCAAGGACTACTACGGGATGGTGGCGCTCCTCGACGAGTTCCCCGGCGTTCGCATGACGTTCAACCTGGTGCCGTCGCTGCTCGTCCAGCTGGAGGCCTTCGCCGACGGACGCGCCCACGATCGCTACCTCGACCTCAGTCTCGAGCCGGCCGACGCCCTGACCGAAGACGATGTCGCCTTCATGCTGCAGCATTTCTTCCATGCTCAGCGGCATCACATGATCGACCCCCACCCGCGATATGCGGAGCTGCTGGCGCTCAGAGGGGAGTCGGTGGCGCCGGCCGACCTGCGCGCCAAAGCGCGCCACTTCTCGTTCGAGGATCTGCGCGACCTGCAGGTGTGGCACAAGCTGGCCTGGCTCGACCCTTCGTATCTCGAGCGCGACGCGCGCACACGGGCGCTGGTGGCGAAGGGGCGTCAGTTCAGCGAAGGGGACAAGCAGGCGCTGCGCGCGATCGAGCTCGAGCTGCTCAAGGCGGTGATTCCCGCCTACCGCGAGCGCGCCCGTTCGGGGCAGATCGAGATCTCGACCTCCCCCTTCTACCATCCGATCCTGCCGTTGCTGTGCGATACCGATATCTACAAGCGGACGCACCCGGACTCGCCGATGCCGCGGGACCGCTTCGTTCACCCGGAAGACGCGCTCGAGCAGCTCACCCGGGCGGCCGACTGTCACGAGCGGCTGTTCGGGCGGAGGCCGGTCGGCCTGTGGCCGTCGGAAGGCTCGGTGTCGGACGCCATGATCCCGCTGGTCGTGAAAGCCGGTTACCAGTGGATGGCGACCGACGAGCTGATCCTGGCGCGAACGCTCGGCATCACCTTCACACGCGACGATCACGGACGGGTCGACCAACCGGAGCGGCTGTACACACCGTATCTCGTCTCGGCAGGAGGGGCGCGCGTGTCGTGCGGCTTCAGGGATCACGCGCTGTCGGACCGGATTGGGTTCGTCTACGCCGGCTGGCCGGCCGACGCCGCGGCCGAGGACTTCGTCGCGCGGTTGGCGGCGGCGGGTCAGGCAGCGGCGGAGCGAAGCGGCGGGGAGGAGCCGACGGTGTTCGTGATTCTCGACGGCGAAAACGCGTGGGAGCACTTCGAGGGCGGCGGCCGCCCGTTTCTCCGTGCCCTCTACGGCCGGCTGTCGGCGCATCCCGAGCTCCGGACGGTCACGATGAAGGAGGCGTGCCTGCCGGCGCGACCGACGCTCGCCGGAATCTTCCCTGGCTCCTGGATCGACGCGAACTTCTACATCTGGATCGGCCACGGCGACGACCGCCGCGCGTGGAGCCAGCTCGCCGATGCGCGGGCGGCGTGCGGCAGCGCCCGTGGCGTGGACGCCGCGGCGGTGTCGCGAGCCCGCGAAGAGCTGATGATCGCGGAAGGCAGCGACTGGTTCTGGTGGTACGGGGACGATCACTCGTCAGACCACGATCAGGAGTTCGACGACCTGTTCCGCCGGCACCTCCGGAACGTCTATCGTCTCCTGGACCAGCCGATTCCCGACGAGCTGTTCGTCAGCAACATCTCGGTCGGCGCGGCGGCGGCGGGACAGAGTGATCCGACCGGCCTCATCCGGCCGACGATCGACGGCGAGGAGTCGAGCTACTTCGAGTGGCTCGGCGCCGGGGTGCTGGAAGTGCGGGAGGTTGCCGGGGCGATGCACCAGATCGAGCGGCGGGAGCCGGCTCTCGGCATGGTGCGGTTCGGGTTCAGCCACGACCATCTGTTCGTCCGCCTCGATGGCGGCCGCGCGATCGGCGATCAGCTTGCCGCGGGCGCCTCGTTCCGCCTGACGTTCCTCCAGCCGGAGGGAATCGCGCTCTGTGTCCGCGGCATCAACGGAGGGATGGCGGTGGGGGCGTGGGAGCGGCGCGACGGCGGGAGGCGGTGGATGGAGCGGGCCACCGGCGTCCGGGTGGCAGCCGCCAGCATCCTCGAAATCGAGCTGCCGCTCGCCGACCTGGGCCTGACACCGGGTGGCCCGACGTCGTTCTTCGTCGGGGTCCACGACGCATCGGATGCCGAAGTCGAGCGCCATCCGACGAACCGGCCGATCGAACTGACGGTGCCGGACCTGGCGTTCGAGGCCCGGAACTGGAGCGCCTAGATCCTCCGCGGGCGGCGCCTTCGAGGGCCACCGTTGAAGTCGAGCGCCATCCGACGAACCGGCCGATCGAACTGACGGTGCCGGACCTGGCGTTCGAGGCCCGGAACTGAGGCCCGCGGCCGCGACAGCCGGTCACAACGATCACCGCCTCGAGAACCGACGAGCGAACTGATCGCCGGGCACGGAGGCCCCGGGTGCGCGTCGGAACTGGATCGTGGGGCGGGCGCCCCGCGAAGCGGCGAAAACAAGGGGCGGGCGGGGCCGGGACCGGGGGTGGGGGCCGCCGATCTCTTCAAGTCTGATACGGCGATCTACTGAGTCTGATAATAGATGTTATGTTAACTTATATCAGGCGGCGAACTAGAACGTCGTGTTCGTGTCGCGTTCTTCCGTGAGCGTGGGCGCTTCGCGAGGCCAAGGGCTACGGCGACCTTGAAAGTGGTCTGGAGCCCGGCCTGGAGCTGGTGTGCCGGGGTATCCCGGTGCCCCGTCGCGGATCGCACGGCCGGGCGCGGTCCGGGCGGTCCTTCCGGGCGGCCTATTTCCGGTTCTTGAGATCGCGCACGATGCCTTCGAGGGCGTCGATGATCTCGTCGCGGTTGACGCGCGCCTTGGCGAAGCTCAGTTTCAGGTTGAACTGCTTCGACGGCGGTTTGAAGGCGAACACGTAGTGGCTGGGGCGTCCCGGCTTCGGCTTCGCCGCCGCCTCGCGGAGCCGCTGGCGGGTGGCGCCGCCGCCGCTGGCGATCTTCTCGATCAGGGCCGTCATTTTCGCCGGCGTCTCCTGCCTAACCACCTGCAATAACAACGACTTGGCTGAAATGTCGGCCAGCCGACACAGGTTCCGGACCTCCTCCGGCATCGAGCTCAGCGACAGCGATTCGGTGACCGAGGTGCGCGACTTCCCCAGCCGCCTGGCCAGATCCTCGTGGGTGTAGCCGCATCGCGCCGCCAGGCCGTGCAGCGCTTCGGCCTCTTCGAACGGCGTCAGATCCTTGCGCTGGAGGTTCTCGATCAGCGCCAGCTCGATCACCTCGGTGTCGTCGACCTCGCGGATCACCACCGGCAGCTCGCGCATGCCGGCCTGCACCGACGCCTGGTAGCGGCGTTCGCCGGCGATGATCTGATAGCGGTCGCCCCGCTGCCGGACCACCAGCGGCTCGATGATGCCCTTCTCGCCGATCGACGCGATCAGCTCCGACAGGTCGCCCATCACCTGCCGGGGCTGGTTCGGATTGGGGTCGATCAGATCGATCGCCACCAACCGGCCGACCGGCGTCCCCGCGGAGGCCGCCAGGGCCTCCACGTAATGCTCGTCGTGGCGCATCGTGATCGTTTGCGGGAGCCCTCGCCTAGGCACGATCGATGACCTCCTCACACAGCCGGTAATATTCGGACGCCCCGGTCGACTCCGGCGCGAACGTGAAAATCGATTCCTTGTAGGCCGGGCTCTCCTCGAGCCGCACGCTCTTGGTAATCACCGTCTTGAACACCTTCCCGCCGAACACCTTCTGAATCTGCGCCCGGATGTCGCGCGCCAGCGACGTCCGCTTGTCGTGCATCGTGATCACCACGCCCAGAATCCGCAGCGCCGGGTTGGGGCGGGCGCGCACCTTCTCGATCGTCTCGAGCAGATCGTCGGTCCCCTCGAGCGCGAAGTACGACGACTGAATCGGAATCAGCAGGTGCGTCGCCGCCACCAGGGCGTTC
>WHSN01000116.1 GCA_009380045.1 Luteitalea sp. | reverse complement strand
GATCGCCGTCGCCGGTGACGACGAGCCTGAGGTCGCTCTGACCTGACAGCGGCAGGTCGAGAAGTGCGGTCGCACCGGCGCCGGTCAGCACCGGACTGGTGTACAGGCTGACGCCGTCCGCCCAGACCTCGAACGCCACCCTGCCGCGCCCGCCGGTCTCGTCGTCCACACCGATCTGTGCCTGGAACTGCGTGCACCCGGGAGGCAACCCGTAACGCAGATCCGCGGGGGCGTGCACGCCGAGACCCTTGGCAAACGAGGCGCCGCCGAGGCTCAATGGCCGGCCGTCGCCAGGCGCCGCCTCGCCATTGCTGCGATCACGCTCGGCCGGCCCCCAGCCGCTGACCATCGACGTCCACGGCAAGTCGCTCAGGAACAAGGTCTGCCCTCCCGGGCTCCTGAGGGCTGATCCAGAGTAGAGCCGGGCGCTGGGCACCACCGACTTCCCGATGGAGGCGCTGCTCCACGAGAGCCTCGCCGTGGCGCCGCCGGCATTCTGGTAATACTCCATCACGATCGGCACCCGCTGTCCTCCAGTCAGCGTGATGGCGCCGCTGTCCTCCACCGCCGGGTGATCGGTCCAGTTGTCGACGATCAACGAACCGTTCACCCACAGCCGCACGCCGTCGTCGCTGTGGGTGTAGAACGTGTAGCTCTCGCTGAACGGCGGGTCGATCTCGCCGGTCCAACGGGCGCTGAAGGTGTCGGCTTGCATCGTGGCCGCCGGAGCGCCTGAGCCCCACGGGAAATCGATCGTCGGGTCCACCCGCGTCACCTCGGCGCCGGTGAAGTCGCGGTTGTCGAAATAGGTCGCTGACAGCCCGTCGCCGCCCCCGCCACCGCCGCCGCCGCCGCCGTCCGTGACACCATACGTCGCGGTATAGCCGGTGTTCGCCGCTGGCGTCGAGAGCGCATGACCTTGCGCGCCGCCGTCCGACCAACTGTCCCATTCGTAGGTCGCCCCTCCCGAGGACTGGGGCGTCACTGCCTCGAGGGTACGGACCACGCCGACGACGCTGTCGAACGCGTGGGGCGTGACCACCGGCTGATCGTCGAGCTTCAGCTGAAGGCCCGGAGGATTGGTGTCGAGCGTCAGTCGCACGATGCGCGGCAGGACGTCTCGCTCGGTCGTGTGAGAGAGATTGTCCGAGTCTCGAACCGTCAGGTAGATGCGGTACCAGACATTGGCAGCCGTATGACCGGTCGTCGGGACGACGAACGAGCCGGCGCTCGCCCCGCTGGTGGGCAGGATGAACGGGTGCACGTGGGTGTCGTGATGGAAGTCCACCCGCCAGGTGAACGCCTCCGGCGGCAGTGTTCCGTCCTCGGCGTCGGTCGCGGCGCCGGCGTAGCTGATCGAGCTCCCGCCGCCATACAGCGCGGCGGCGGCCGGCAGGGTGATGGTGGCGACAGGCGCCTGGTTGGGCGTGACGGTGAGGACGGCGTCGTTGCTGAGCGCGTTGCCGTGGTCGTTGCTGACAATCACCCGGAACCGCGCCCCGTGGTCGGCTGGCGCGGCGGCGCCGATGGTGAAGGTTGACCCGGTGGACCCGGCAACGTCGGCGCCGTTGCGCTGCCACTGATATCGCAGCGGCGCCGGACCTGACGCCTGGACGCTGAACGTGACGGGTGCGCCCGGCTGAACGGTCGCGTCCGCCGGGTGCAGGGTGATGCTCGGCGCGCTGGTGGCGCGGACGATCCGCACCACCACGCCGGTGGACGCGCCGGTGCCGCGCGCGAGATAGTACAGGCTTCCATCGTCCGCCACTTTCAGATCGACAGGAGACGAAATGCCGGTCGCGAAGCCGACGACGCTGTTTCCGGCGGCCGGGTCCAGCCTGCGGATCCACCCGCCGCAGTAGTCCGCGAAGAAGTAGTCGCCGGCGTAGTCGGCCGGAAACTGTGGCACCAGCGGCGAGTAGAACGCGCCACCGGTAATGGCGCAGCTGCCGTCACCATGGCCGTAGGCCAGGCGCGGACTCGTGAAACGCGAATCGCCGGTCGTCCCCTCCGTGTCGGGCCAGCCATAGTTGGCCCCGGCACGTCCCTCGTCAATCTCCTCCCAGGCGCCGGCGCCGACATCGTTGATGAACATTTCGGTCCCCAACGGATTGAAGGCGAACGTGAAGGGGTTGCGGAGCCCGAGCGCCCAGATGGCGCGGTTTCTGCCGGACGCCGTCCCGAAGAACGGATTGTCGGACGGAATCGAGCCGTCGGCATTGAGGCGCAGCATCTTGCCGAGCAGGTTGCCCAGCGACTGCGCGTTCTGGCCGATGGAGTTTTCGCCGACCGCCGCGTACAGCTTCCCGTCGGGCCCGAAGGCGAGCGCGCCTCCGTTGTGAACCGACGAGCCGCTGGCATCGTCGAGCTCGAGAATCACGACTTCGCTGCCGGCTTCGGCGACATCACCATTGGCGGTGAAGCGGCTGATACGGTTGTGCACCGGCGGCGTCGTCGTCGTGTAGTAGACGTAGACGAACCGGTTGGTGGCGAAGCTCGGATCGAATGCCACGCCGAGGAGCCCGCGTTCGCCTTCGGCGTTGACGTTCAGCGTGACGAACGGATCAGGCAGGAGCGCACCGTCCTTGATGATGCGCAGACTCCCGCCTTGTTCGCACACGAACAGACGCCCATCAGGCGCGACTTGCATCGCCGTCGGACTCGACAGCCCGGTCGCGACCGGAATCTCGGTGAATCCGGCCGGTACGGTCGCTGCCGACGCCTGAGGGGCGGAGGCGACCGCCACCATCGCCACGAGAAAACACACTCGTTGCCAGATCGAAGTAAACCGCTGAGTATTCATTTGTGCTCGCGTTATACGGATTGGAGGAGCGGCCAAGTGCGGCGCCGCTCGTCGGGGCAAGGTGAGCAACATGGATGCCTTCACGCTGCGGCGAGGTCCTCGCGAACGAAGCTCCGCTAAACATGTTGACCCGTCAGCGGTTACAGCCTTGGCGTGGCTGAGAGACCGGTGGCGGTTGCGGGGCGGGGATGCCGTCAGCCGTGAACCGTGTAAGCGAAACTGGCTTTCACGAGATCCCGCGTCGACTTTGGCGCGTCAGGGTTCGCGTTCACGGCCGCTGACGCTGCGATCCGCTCCGCACCGTGCCGCTGACCCTGTCCCAGGGCTACCGCTGACCTCCGCCGCGACACCTGCTGGAGTGCCAGTCCTCAGCAAGAATCGACCACATCACGTGGTCGCTCACACCGGCTCCCCGACGGAAGGCGCCGCGCAAGGTGCCTTCCCTGGTCGCACCCAGCTTTCCCAGCGCGCCGTTTCCGCGTCCATTCGCGGCCGCGGAACGAGCCTCCATGCGCCTGACGCCAACCGTGTCGAAGGCGAAGTCCAGCATCAGCCGCGCACCCCGCTCGAACAGGCCGGTGCCCCAATACTCGTCACCGATGACGAAGCAGCACTCGGAGGTCGACCAGTCCAGTTCGACCGGCCAGAACTGCAGCATGCCGACCGGCCTTACCGCGCCGACGGGAACCACGCCGAATGCCGCATGCACACCCCGGCGGCGCTCGGCCAGGGTCCACCGGATGAAGGCCTTGAAACCTGCGACTGTCGTCGGGGCGGGCGCGATGTGGCGAAGCACCTCCGGGCGCGAGATGTGATGCAGCAACGCCGCGGCGTCGCCGGAACGGAGCGCCCGCAGGGTCACCTCCGGGTCGCACAGGTCGGCGCATGGAGCGCCGATGACAAGGCGCGGCCGGTTCGTCGAACCGGTGTCGGCGCCCGCAGGAACGCAGTTGGCCATGAAACCCTGCTGTGGCAAGGAGCAGACCGCTCGGGTTTGAAGGGCGATCGCTCGATGAAATCGCCGATGCGCGCCGGCGTCGAGTGAGGCGGCGTGCCGGAAGAGAACACGGTGTGGTCCAAGTTGTCGGTACCCAAGCGGCTCTACCGCGCCCAGAGTTTCCAGCGGAGGCCGATGCGGAGTGTCCGGCCGTTCTGCGGAATGGAGTCCTGCACGTGTGCATCGGACACCGGGTCCGCATAGAGCTCGTTCAGGAGGTTCCGAATGCTGCCCACGACCTCGACGGACCTGGACACGGGATGGATCATGGTCAGGTTGGCGGTGACTGCGGAATCGAGTTTCTCGCCCATAATCGTCTTGCGGCTGCCGAGGAACAGGGCTTCGAGAGACAGAGACGAGGCCGCGGTGGGAAACGGCGCACTCATGCGAAACTTCGCCATCTGCCGGGGAGAGTTGACCAGCGCCGCCCCGGTGTCCAGGTCTTTCACATCCTGAAGCGCGTAGCTCATGAGGCCGTGGAGTTGGCCCTTCAGCCGCATCTGCGCCTCGAGCTCCAGACCGTGCGCGGAGACGTGGCCTTCATTGACGAACGTGGTTCCGGCGAGCGCGGCCGACGGATCGTCGGTCAATGTAATCAGCCCGTCGGCCTGATACCAATAAGCAGAGACGGCGGTTCGCAGCCAGTCGTTGGTGTAACGCTCCCACACGAGCTCGTGCGTGTCGATGGTCTCGGGTCCCAGCTCGTAAGTCCGCTCGCCGAAGTAGAACGACGTCAGCTCGTACGCATTCGGGGCCCTGAACGCGCGGCCGTACAGATACTTGAAAGATTGATCGGACGAGGGCATTGCAATCAATGCCGCTCGCGGGGTGACGCGCACGAAATCTTCATATCGATCGTAACGCAGCCCGCCGTTCACGATCAGCCAGCGGGCGAGCCTGACCTCGTCCTGCGCATACAGCGCGTGCTGCATCGAGGATCGGGCCGAGTCCAGCCCCGGCCGAGCAGGATCGCTGTATCTGATCAGTTGATCCTGACGAACGTTGTCGATGAACTCGGCGCCGAGCGTGAGCGTCTGCCGCCCCGGCAGCGGTCGCGTGAGTCGAGCGCCGGCGCTCCACCTTGCGCCAACGACCGTGTTGGTCGCCACCAGTGTCGGGACGCTCCCGGCGCGGCCGAATGGATAGGTGCCGTCATACGAGAACTGATCGAACGAGGCACGCGCGGTCAGCCTGGAGTGGCCGAACGACCATCGGTATTCCAGATCAGCCAGAGTATGACGGTCTGTGGTCTGCTCGGATGACTGCTGCGCGTTGAACAACGTGCCGAAGGAAGCCGTCGGCACGTCCCGCTGCCGCCGTCCGTATGCGCCGGTGAAGGTGAGATTCTTGGCCGATACCTGGCCGTAGAACTGTCCGACCCGTTCGCCGTCGAGGCCTTCCGCGACGCCGTTGTTCGTCTCCGGAGTATCGAAGGCGGGGAAGTAGATCCGCTCCATCCCGGCGCTTTCTTCGAAGGTGCCGGAAACCGCGACGTCCACGCCGTTCGCAAACCGGTGACCGGTGCTGGCGCGCGCCAGGCGGGTGCCCAGCGTTCCGCCCTCGAGGGCCAGCGTTCCACCGCCGAGCGACGCCCCCGACTTGGTGATCACGTTCACCACCGCGAAGAACGCACTGTCTCCATAGAGCGACGAGGCGGGGCCGCGGATGATCTCGACGCGCTCGAACATCGCCGGATCGATGCCGAACTCCGCCCCGATCTCCGCCTGGCCGAAGACGTTGTCGTTCACCCGATGCCCGTTGACCAGCAGGAGGATCCGGCTGTTGTAGTCGCCCGGCTTGCCGAAGCCGCGCATGCCAAGGAGGCTGAAGTTGCGGTCGTCGCTCACATACATGCCGCGCACGCCGCGCAGGATATCGGCCAGGGTGCGGTACCCGTATTTCGCAATCTCTTCGGCGGTGATGAACGAGACCGACGCGGGCGCCTCGGTGACCGGCTGAATGCGTTCGGACGCGCCGAACACCCGTCCGGAGTCCATCCGCATCAGTTCTTCGAGGCTGAGCTCGGGCAGTTGCTGCTGGGCCGCTGCAGTGCCGGTCAACGCCAGCAGCAGGGTCAGGAGCGCGCCGGAGATGACGACAAGTCTATGCATGTGAGCTTTTCGTCGAGCCATTTAGCGAGCCATGGTGTTGGATCCGTCGTACACCCGCGTCGCGAGGGTCAGTAGCTTCGAGCTGAGTTGCAGACGGGAGCGCTTGGCCAGCTCCAGGTTGAGGGCGAACCGCATCTTGCCGTTCTCGACGAAGATGTGTGCGATGCCGCCGATCCTGGCGAAGTCGTCGGCGTCGCTGACGGTCAGCATCGGCAAGCCGCGCACGCTCGTCACGGCCTGGGTCACCTGCGCGGGCACCGCCCCCGAGACATACAGCAGGTGGCAGGCGCGGAGGTTCTCGCCGGCCTTCACTTGCAACACGCCGATTTTCCGGCCGTCGAGCAGCCGGCCGTTCACCGCTCGCTCCAGGGCGTCGCCGACGGCAGCGTCGCCGATCACGCACGCCACAAACGGCGACGACGCCGGCAGCACGTCCGGAGGCCACTGGGTGAATTTGGCGAAGTTGTAGACGAACGCCGCCTTCAGAGACGGCTCGGTGATGTCCTGTGCAATGCCGGGCACTGAACAGCACCACCACGCGACGAGGAGCGCCGCGGCTCGACGCCGCACACGAGCGGACCACCGTCGCTCGGTCACCGTGGCATTACCGTTCGCGTATCGACGGTCTCGGGCGCTACGGGCTCCGGCTCGCCGGGCACGTAGTGGGTGAACTTGCGCTCGTAGTCCAGGGTCATTCCAAACGGGAAGCTGGCGTAGGGCCACACTTTGAGTTGCGTGGGGCGCAGAACGGCAGGCAGAGCCAGCCGAATGACCTCTTCGATCGATCGCTCAGGAGCCCGGAACGCCGCCAGTTGTACGTGCATCGTGGATGTGCCGCCGGCGAACACCATTCGGAAGGCCCCGGTCAAGAGTCTGGCGATCTCAGGGTTGGCATACAGCGCGTCCTTGTAGCAGCCAACGTGGCCACCATTGGGAAGCACTTCCCGCTCCCGGCCCCGCAGTGCAATCAGCGGCGTCGGCAGGGCGTACGGCATCACGCCGTGGTGCCGCATCGTCTCCGCCACTCTTATCGGGTCGAGCAGCCGGATACTGTCGCCCGTTTGATAACGAAGCATCGGCACGGTCCGGTCCGGATCGAGCATCGAAATGGTCATGCGGCCGTATCCGTCCGCGTCCGGAGCGACGACCTCGACAAAAGTCCGCAGCGGATCGAGCGCCAGGATCATCGGCAGCGGCATGCCGTCGCCGGGGCTCCAGCCGAGCAGCGCCCTGGCGAGCAGGGGATCGTTGAAGCAGGCTCGCCGCAGCGCGACGGTGGACCGCGTCTCGTAGCAGAGGTGGAGCCCGAGCTCCCCCACGCCGAAGGACGACATGATGAAACCGTCATCGGGCCGGTCGGCGTTCAGTCCGATGCAACCGCACAGGAAATCCCGGAAGTGCTCGCCGAAGATCTCCTCGCCGATGACCGCATGCACTCGGTAGCGGGTCCAGTCGACGCCACGTTCGCGCGCGTGGTCGGTGAACCGCTTCAGAAACAGCGGATCGCCGACCAGCAGCAGCTGATCGTAGAGGTGTCCGAACGTCTGAATCAGGGCGACAGCCATGTCTTCTCGAACACTGGTGGTCGCGACCGTCATCTGGTGAGACGAGAAGACCACCCCCATCGGCAGGCAGTTGATGGCGAGCGTGCGCCGCGAGCTCACCTGAAACGCCGTGTCGAACGCTCGATCCATGAGTTCGGCACTGGCGGCAGCGTGGCTCCGGTTCGTGACACCGAATGAGAACCTGCCGCCATGGCCGGAGCTCGTCAGCACGTCGGCGACATCGCCCAGGTTCCCGCCGACGCTCAACTGATCGATTGGAAACCGGTCGAACGTATTCCTTTTCGAGAGCAGTGGACACAGCCTCGAGAACGACGCGACGTCACGGACGTGATCGGGACACACGCCGTGCTCGGCCAAAACCGTGCGATATCCTGGAACGGCCGACGCGGCGCGCCGGAACTCGGTCAACAGACGGTGCTCTGCCTCGCCCGCGGGCCCGAACGTCTCGGACGTCACGTCTGCACCTCTTCGCCGAGATTGATGCGGAAACCAGATCGATCCATCGCGACCGTCTCGCCGGGGCCAGGTGTGCGGTAGTCGGGCCTGAGCTCTGGCTCCAGGCCAATCACGAAGTCCTGCAAGGCAGGGAAACGATTGGACAGAATCACGTCGTCGAACTCTCTGAGATCCATCCGGTACGGCGACACCAGACCGAAATAGTCGCTTTCGGGGCCGATCAGCCTGGCTGGAAAGCCCTGTTGCACGAGCATGCGCAGCAGGGACCTTTCCGTGGCCGCGAGCCAGTGCGTTGCCCCCAGCCGTTTCGTCGCCTGATATAGCCCTTTCAGGAGGGTCAGGAACACGTCTCCGCAGCCATCGCGCCGTTCGCCAGACCGACGGTTGTAGTTCCGGCTGACCGACAACCGACCAATTTCGACCGGCATCCCGGCAGTGCTCCGGGCGTCGTGCGGGAACAGGCTGCAGCGACTGAGGACCGGGAAGCCGAGCGCGCTCATTTTTATGACCCGGGCGGTTCCGGCGAGTACGCCCGCTGCGTCGAACGCGCCCACATGGATGGAGTGTGGATCGAACTCGTCGAACTCGAGGTGCGCGGGATAGTCGTCCGCGTTCAGGAATTTCCGCTCGAGACAGTACACCTGGTACCGCAACGCATAGCTTTGCTCGAGCAGCTCGGGCGCGCCGTCGATGGTTCTCGCCTGGAAGTAGCGGCTGCTCGCTGTCGACCGGGGCGCCGCGTTCAACAAAAGGCTGCTGTCGTCGCGCATCATCGCTCCACCCCCCTCAGCTGCACGAGACCGGCTTCGAGCCTGGCGACCAGTTGAACCGTTTCGGACTCGAGATGCCGCCACGCGGTATCGGCGGCCGAGGCATCGAGGGTGTCTCCCTGAGCCATCGTCTCGAGCGCGGCCGCATGCTCGACGACCAGGAACGCGGCAACGTTGGCGGCGGCGCCTTTCAGCGCATGGGCGGCGGCGCCGATCGCGTGGCTGTCGCGCCGTACCACCGCGGACCGGACCTCGGCGAGCCGGATCGGACAGTCGGCAAGGAACAACCCGATCACTTCGGCGATCAACTCGTCATCGTCACCGAGCAGGCCCCGCATGTCGTCGACGATCATCGGCGCCGATGCACGCCCGGTCGGCTTGACCTCGCGCGCGGGAATGAAGAGCCTGGGCGCTTCGACCGCCGCGAACAACAGGCTCTGGTCGATTGGCTTCGACAGATATCCGTCCATCCCGGACTTCATATATCGCTCCTTGTCTCCCTTCATCGCGTGAGCAGTCATCGCAATGATCCTCGTGTGGCCCCCGGTGCGGGCGTCGCGCTCTCGAATCGCCCGGGTCGCCTCGATACCGCCCAACTCGGGCATCTGGATGTCCATCAACACGACGTCGTACGACGCTGCGGCCAGGGCCGCCAGCGCCTCGACGCCGTCGTTGGCGACCTCCACCGAATGTCCCCTTCGTTTGAGCAGGCCGACGGCGACGTGCTGGTTCACCAGGTTGTCCTCCGCCAGCAGCACGCGAACGCCGGCGACCGGCACGATGGCGGATCGATTCCGCGTCGGATCCGCCTCGCCGAGCGTGTGCGGCCGCAGCAGCTGGCGGACGACGTTGAAGAGATCGGTCTGCCTGATCGGCTTGGTGAGAAAGGCGCCGATGCCGAGGTCGCGGCACCGCGTCGCATCGCCGAACTGCCCCGACGAGGTCTGCATCATGATGGTCGTGCCGCCTCGCTCGGGACGCGCCGCCATCTCCTCGGCCACGGCGAAGCCGTCCATCCCCGGCATGTTGGCGTCGAGCAGGACGAGGGCAAAGGGCCGTCCGACCCGCGACGCCTCCGACAGCGCCGACAGCGCCGCCGCTCCGCTCTCCACTGCCGTCGGCTTCATCTGCCATCGAGTCAGCACGTCGGTGAAAATCCGGCGGTTCACGGCGTTGTCATCGACGACGAGGACCGGCAGACCGGTCAACGCCGCGTCGATCTGGGGTGGCGCATCCGACGTCAGGAGGTCCGCCAGCGGAAAGGTGACGCTGAACTGGAAGGTGCTGCCCTCGTCGGGCGCACTCTCGACCCAGATCTCTCCGCCCATCAGGCGCACGAGCGTGGACGAGATCGTCAGTCCCAGCCCGGTGCCGCCGAACCGCCGCGTCGTCGAGCCGTCAGCCTGGCTGAACGCCTCGAAGATCGTCGCGTGCTTGTCCCTCCGGATGCCGATGCCGGTGTCGCTGACGGAGAAGTGGAGCCTCGCCCGATCGACGGACCGCTCGTCGCAGCGAACGCGCACCAGGACGTGCCCGTGGGCGGTGAACTTGATCGCGTTTCCCACCAGGTTCGACAGCACCTGACCGATGCGCCCCGGGTCGCCGGCGATTCCCTGCGGCACGTCCGCGGCGATGTCGGCAATCAGCTCCAGACCCTTCTGGTGGGCGAGGAGCGCCATCGGCTTCAACGTGTCGTCGACGAGCTCGACCACCGAGAAGGCAATCGTCTCGAGCTCCAGCTTCTGCGACTCGATCTTCGAGAAATCGAGGATGTCGTTGAGGAGCGTCAGCAGGGAGGCGGCCGACGACTTCACCATTTCGAGACATTCGCGCTGTTCGACGGTCAGCGTCGAGTCCAGCGTGAGCTCGGTCATGCCGATGATGCCGTTCATCGGCGTCCGAATCTCGTGGCTCATGTTGGCCAGGAATTCGCTCTTCGCCCGACTGCCCTCCATCGCCCGGTCCCGGGCGGAGAGCAGCGCCGTGTTCGCCGCCACGAGATCGGCGGTGCGGACCGCGACTTCCTGCTCGAGGACGTCCTGATGCTCGATAAGGCGCCGGTCGCGCTTCTGAATCTCGGACAGCATTTCGTTGAAGCCGTCGATCAGGATCCCGACTTCGTCGTGGCCCTGCCGCTCGACGCGAACGTCGTAGTTCCGATCCCGCGAGACCATCCCTGTGACCTCGGTCAGTCGGAGGATCGGCGCCGAGATGATCCGCTGCAGCCGCGACGACAGGACGAAGGCGACACCGATGGTGCCAAACAGGACCGCGGTGATGATGCCGATCAGGCGCCTGAGCCGCTCGTTGAGCTCGCCGAGCCCCGACTCGATGTAGACACTGCCGATCCGCTCGCCGTCGAGCATGATCGGGCGCACGAGGCGGAGGGCGTCGCTGGCGAACGTGGCGCCGATCGGGCCGTCATCCACCAGGTTGGCGGCTGGAATCGGGGTCGCCGCCGCTTCCGGGCGTCGATCGAACCGGGCGAACACCATTCCGTTGCGAATGATGGCGGCGGTCCGGACGTTCCTGTTGACCGTGACCGCTCCGAGTGTTTCGGTGGCCGCCTGCGCGTCGCTGAACGACACCGCGGCCGTACTGGTCGCACCGACGACGTCGGCAAGGATGCCGATGTCCCGAGTCAGCCCGGTCCGAGCCATCGTGGTGTCGTAGCCCACGAGCGCCAGGCAGGCGAGCAGCAGCGCCGTGCTGCTGACACCCATGATCACCAGGATGATCTTGCGGGCCAGCGACAGGTCACGCACCCAGTTCCGAACCCAGAGCTGCACGGCAGGCATAGGTTTACGAGTTGAGACTCGTGAGATAGGTGCGGATGCTGGCTTCAGTCATGTCAGTGCTCGTCGGCATTCGTCTCGGTCGGTCGCCCGCTCGACGCCACCGCCGCCCGTCAACCGGGCGCCGTGGCGCGAGGACGACCTCTTCGCCGTCCGGCCGAGTATGCGCAAGGTGAGTACCACCAGCGGAGCTTCGGAAATGCTGGAAATTGTCGCCGAGACGGAAGCTCCGCACGGTTGCCGGCCCGCGGTACCGCACACGTGAGCGCACAGCGCACACCACGTCTGGGCTG
The DNA here is from genome assembly GCA_009380045.1 of Luteitalea sp. GTDB lineage: Bacteria > Acidobacteriota > Vicinamibacteria > Vicinamibacterales > CAVVIG01 > WHSN01. Next base: position 2,036 of record WHSN01000116.1, on the reverse strand, counting down.
TTTTCGGGACACGGGATCTTCTCGAGCCGTCGCCAACGCCGTTGTCGGAAGGCACCAGCCCGGGCCACCGTGGATCCCTCGGCCGGCGATGATAGGCTGTACGCGACGTGCTCACCCGGATCGCCGCCGTCGTCGGTTGCATCGTCGCGTTGACCGCCGCCGCGACCATGCAACGGTACGGACTTCGGGAGGGCCCGACCGTGCCGGCGCGATTCCCGCCTCCGAACTTCGGCGACGGCGCTTTCGCGCACTGCAAGATCATGTATCGCAGCGTTCGCCCGGAGGCGAACGGCGTGGGCTGGGCCACCGACTATCCGTACGCCGGCATCAACCTCATGATCCGGGTGTCGGAGCTGACCAAGACGCCGGTCAGCCGTGACGCGGACGGGAATCCGAACTATTGGGTGGTGTCGCTGTCAGACGATGCGCTGTTCCGGTGCCCGTTCACCATGGCGACAGACGTCGGCACGCTGCAGTTCTCTCCGGCTGAAGTGCGGCGTCTTCGCGATTACCTGTTGAAAGGAGGGTTCCTGTGGGTTGACGATTTCTGGGGCACCGCGGCGTGGGATCAGTGGTCGTCCGAGATACACAGCGTGCTGCCGGAGTATCGCATCACCGACGTGCCTGCCGACCATCCGATTCTGCACATGCTGTTTCAGATCTCCGAGATCCCGCAGATTACGAGCATCAACTTCTGGCGGCGGAGCGGCGGCGTCACCTCCGAGCGGGGGGCCGACAGCCCGCACGCCGATCTCCGGATGATTGCCGACGACCGCGGCCGGATCATGGTCCTGATGACGCACAACACCGACGTTGGAGACTCGTGGGAACGCGAGGCCGAAGACCGGGAGTTCTTCCTGCAGTTTTCTCCGAACGGATATGCGCTCGGCGCCAACGTCGTGCTCTACGCCCTGAGCCACTGAGGGCCCGTCACGTCCTCGTGTCCGGCGCTTCGCTATCTGGCGGTCACCGGGGCATCACCCGATCCCCCACCCGGTTTAGAATCGTGGCAGATTCATGGGGCACCGAATCCTGATCGTCGACGACGATCCCGGGCTGCGCGAGATGATGGCCATGGCGCTCGCCGAGGAGGGCTTCGACACCGACCTGGCGGGCAACGGCGAGGACGCCCTCGAGCGGGCGCGCGCCCGGCCGCCCTGCGTCATCGTCCTCGACATGATGATGCCGGTGATGGACGGCTGGATGTTCCGTGCCCATCAGCGGTACGACCCGATCCTTTCGTCGATCCCGGTCGTGATTCTCACCGCGGTACCGGTCGCCCGGCTCAAGAGGGTCGGCGCCGCGGCGGCGCTGCAGAAACCGTTCGACCATCAGCTGTTCATCTCGACCGTTCACGCACACTGCTGGCCGTCGTTCAGTTCCCGGGAAAACTGTCGCAGTTGCGGAACCGACGCCGCACGGGCGCCGGAGCGCTGAGTTGCAAGCTGACTCGGACCTGCCGCCTCAAGGTCGGCGCAGGGGTGGGAGGGAGTCGCGCGGCAGGGTGCTGGGCTCGAGGTTGGGCAATGGCTTTCACGAGCAGGAATGAGCACACTCCAACAGTTCCGGGTCGTCGCGCTGCTCGAAGGCGCTTCCTTCATCGTCCTGCTCTTCGTGGCGATGCCGATGAAGTATCTCGCCGGCATGCCGCTCGCAACGCGTGTCGCCGGCAGCGTGCACGGCCTGCTCTTCCTGTTGTTCCTGACGGCGTTGATTCGGGCCAGCGTGGAATACCGGTGGCCGGTCCGGCGTGCGCTTGCGGCCTTCGTGTCGTCGATTCTGCCGTTCGGCACGTTTGTCTTCGATCGATCGATCCGCCGCGAAATCGCGGGCGGTAGAGCACCCTGCGCCGCGCCTGTCGAGGGTGCTCGGCCGTGAGGTGCGGGCCCCTGCGACCGGAGTCCCCCGCGCCGGACATCACGGCGGCGCCCGGCGTCGGCGGCCTCACGGCGCATCCCACCACTTCGACAGGTGGGTCTTCGGCATGTCGGGTGACGGGTCGTAGTGCGACGTATCGTTGAACAGCATCAGGCGCG
>WHSN01000219.1 GCA_009380045.1 Luteitalea sp. | reverse complement strand
CGAGGCGACCGACGACGAGGGCGATACGGCGCTGGTCTACGCCGCGACCAACGGGTTCCTCGAGATCGGCGAGCTCCTGGTGACCGCCGGTGCGAAGCGCGGACGCGATCAGCTGATGGTCGCCGCGGCGCGCCAGGGGCGGATTCCGCTGCTCCGCTCTCTTCTCGCCGGTGGTGTCGGCATAGATACCAGGACTGCCGGGGGCGGGACGCCATTGCACGCCGCCGCATCCGAGGGTCAAACGGCGATGGCGGCTTTCCTGCTGACGGCCGGCGCCGAGGTGGACGCGAAGGACGCCGACGAGCGAACGCCCCTGATGGCGGCAGCGGCCGCTGGCGACGTCGACACGATCAAGGAGCTCGTGCGGAAAGGTGCGGATCCTGACGCCGTCGACAAAGACGGCCGCACGGCGTGGAATCATGCGATGCGGAACGGCCACAGAGACCTGGCGAAGCTCCTCGAGCCGTCGGCATCCGGCCGTTGAACCGGGTCGTTCAATTCACCGCGCTCGGCTCGTGCTCGACGCCGCAGGGTGGGCGGGCCCGCACGCGTAACAGGAACTCGACGAATACGCAGACCTGGATCATGTCTGCCACGAGCAGGCACGCGAGCACGAAGTTCACCTCGCCGAGCAGGTAGTAGCGCGCCACGGCGAGGGAGAACAGCGTCTTGCCGAACGCTCCCAGGACGACGATGGTGTGGTTCCGCGCCAGGTCCAGGCCAACCACCGCGTAGCCGATCCCGAAAAGCATCACCTGGGGCAGCAGGGCGTAGTACGGAAACAGGCTATCGGGCTGACGCATCCCGACGAAGCCAAACCAACCGGCATCGAACGTGGCCAGCGACAACGCAACGACCGTCAGGATGCAGTTCCACCCCCCCGGCGAACAGGAAGAAACCTCGGTAGTGCCGCTGCAACCGCGGCGACAGCTCGGTCGCCGCCGAAGGCGGATGCGGGCTCGTCAACACTGATACCCTGTCCTGGGCGCTCCACTAGTCATAACGCTCAGCGGCTCGACGACGAACAGAGCGGATGAAATGCCGTGGCCGCGGAGAGGCACTGGCTCGATGTGCCGCCGGGCCGCATTCACGGTCTCTGGGCGCCCCTGGCCCCTTGTCGGCGGCCGGATTGAGCTGTTCGCGGATGAAGGAATAGGCCTGCGAGTGTCCGGCGCCTGCCGGCACCTGCTGGCGCCGATGCGATGGCCACACCAGCAATTCCGGGAGAGCGAGACGTCCCAACGCACGGGGAGCGGCTGCCCCGCCGGCTCGGTCTGTGGAGCGCGATTGCGGTCCTGGTCGGCTCGACGATCGGCAGCGGCATTTTCCGCGTCCCGAGCACCGTTGCGGCCGATGTCGGCGGTCTCGGCGCCATTCTGCTGATCTGGCTCCTCGGCGCCGTCGTGGCGCTGTTCGGCGCGCTGACCCTTGCCGAGCTGGCGGCGATCTTTCCACGTTCGGGCGGCATCTACGTGTTCCTGCGCGAAGCGTACGGCCCTCTCCCGGCGTTCCTCTTTGGCTGGACCGAGCTGCTCGTGATCCGACCATCCGCGCTTGGCGCGATCGCGATGATCTTCGCGACCTACACGACGTCGCTGTTCGGCCTGCCGGAGGGACGCGCCCGTTGGCTCGCGGCGGCGGCGATCGTGGTGCTGGCGTGGGCCAACGTGCGGTCGGTATTGTGGGCGTCGGCGATCGTCAACGCGACGACCGCCGCGAAGATTGCGGCCCTTGCCGGCGTCGCATCGATCGCCTTCGCCTTCGGCGATCCCTCGACCGGCGCGCTCGTGTCTACCGTCTCGTTCACGCCCAGGAGCTGGGCAGGGTTTGGCGTGGCGCTGATCGCGGTGCTGTGGGCGTACGACGGTTGGGCCGATCTCACCTTCGTCGCCGGCGAAGTGAAGGCGCCGGCGCGCACGATGCCGCGCGCACTGGTAATCGGAACGGTCCTGGTCGTGGCGTTGTATCTGCTGGTCAACCTCGCATACTTGTACGTGCTGCCGATCGATCAGATGGCGGGCTCGAAGCTGGTGGCCGCAGACGCCGCGCGGGCGATCTTCGGCGAGGTCGGGGCGTCCGTCATTTCGGCGCTGGTGATGCTGTCGGCCTTCGGCGCCCTCACCGGCTCCACCCTCACCGGCCCGCGCATCCTCTACGCCATGGCGGACGACGGTCTGTTTTTTCGTCCGATCGCGAAGGTTCATCCGACCTATCAGACGCCGTACACCGCGATCCTGCTGACCTCCGCGCTCGGTGTGGCGTATGTCTCGATCCGTGAGTTCGAGACGCTCGCGGGCGATTTCATTTTGGGGATCTGGCCGTTCTACGCCCTCGCCGTCGGAGCGGTCTTCATCTTGAGAAGCAAGCGCGCCGACATCGTGCGTCCGTACCGAACCACCGGCTACCCGGTTGTGCCGATTGTGTTCCTGCTCGCCTCGGTGCTCATGCTCGGAAACTCTCTGGTCGAGAATACCGCCGCCACCGGCCGGGACTTCGCGATCATCCTGATCGGCATTCCGGTGTACCTGGTCTGGCGGGCGCGTGCGAAACAAGATGACCAGCCAGGAAGCCGGCGACCGTGACACATCAGCGCGGCAGGTCGGGGCAGACCGATGGCACATCGGCCCGGCGGTAGATCTCGGTCTTCACCTCCCGAGCCGGAGCTCGAGCTGCTGCACCGTCGGCTGACTGACGTCGGCCTCGATCCGCGCAGTGTCTTCCTGCCATTCGATCCGCCGCTCGTCGATCGACCGCCACCGGGCGAGTCGATACGTCTCCCAGCACGAATCCATGACGAGAGTGCCGTCGGGCAGAAAGATGCGAAGCGAGCCGGGCGGGGCTGAAGGATCCGCAGAAAGCCACACGACGCCGACAAACGCCGGCGGCGCCACTTCCGCCCGCACGGCGTGCACCGGCTTCTCCGGCTCGAGACGCTCCGCCGGGCCGCAGGCCCCAAACAGCGCGCCGAGCGCGAGGACACCGATCCGGTTCATCCAACTCTACTTAAACAGTAATGTCCGGATCCCGTCCTGAAGAAAGGGACCAGGACCTGGTCCGCGGACCGTCGCCTACTCGCGGGGAGCAGTCCGACGGCCGATCGCATACAGCGCCGAATCCGTTCGGATGAAGATCTGGCCTTCCGAGATCGCCGGGGAGCTCAAGGTGTATTCGCCAAAGTCGTTCTGCGCCAGCAGCTCGAACTCGGGACCGGCCTTGGCGACAGCCGTCACCCCGTCCTCGTTCGTCACGTAGATCTTGCCGTCGGCGAGCACCGGCGAACCGCTGTAGGTGGCGGGAGGCAGCCGAGAAGGGCCATAGACCGTCTTGCCGGTCTTCGCGTCGAGGCAGAACATCACCCCGTTGTCGCGGACGACGTAGAAGTACCTTCCGTCGGTCACCGGCGTCGGCACGTCCGGTCCGCTGTCGAAGGACCACACGACGTGCGACCGCAGCACGTCGCCGCGCCCGCCAGGCTTGAGCGCCAGCAGCGGCCGCTCGCGGCTCGGCGCGTAGATGATCCCGTCCTGCACCAGCGGCGAGGCGACGATCCGGTAGGCGCCGTTGTTGGTCGGGTTCAAACCATTGGCGCGCCACAACTCCTTGCCAGTCGCCGGATCGTGGCCGGTCACGGCATCGCCTCCGGTGAGGACGATTTCAGTCGTGTTGGCGTACTGCAGGAGCGCCGGCGTCGTGTACGAGTCGGGCGATTCGCGGATCGCGGTCGTCGGACGCTCGACCCGCCACCGCGTCTTGCCGCTCGCCTTGTCGATGCGCAAGAGATATGACGGCTCGTCGGTCTTCATTCCGTGCAGCACCTGCACGAAGAGCGAGTCCGCATGCAAGAGCGGAGAAGACGCATAACCCCAGTTGAGGCCAAAGCGTCCGTGGTCATTCGGAATGTCCCTGGCCCAGAGCTCGTTGCCGGCGAAGTCGAAGGCCTTCAGAATGCCGGTGCCGGTCATCACCCAGATGTGCGTGCCGTCGGTGACGGGCGACGGCGACGACATGTTCTGCTTGCGCTCCTGATGGTTGTTGCCGCTGAGGTGCTTTTTCCAGATCGGCTCGCCCCGCGTACGATCGACGCACCACAAGTACAGCTCTGTGCCCTGGGCGACGTTCAGAAAGATCCGCTCACCCCAGATGATCGCGGTCGATCCGGACCACTCTGGCAGCGCGAGACGCCACGCGATGTTCTCGGTTTTCGACCACTTCACCGGCAGGTTGGTCTCCGGGCTGACGCCGTTCGCCGACGGCCCGCGCCATGCCGGCCAGTTCTCGGCGACGACCGGCGCGACGAAGCCGCTGTCGAATACGAACGCCGCGACGAGCGTGAGCGCGAGGGCAAGCCGTCGTGTCTTCATGGCAGCTGTAAGTATTCACCAAATCGGTCTCCCGTCACCACCGATGTGACGTCGGACTATTGCTATCGTCGAAACCAGGTCGCCTCGAAACCAGCCAGCGGATGACCTCGGCCCCCTCGGGACAGTGTCGTGCCCGACCGAAGTTGCAGAACGAATATTGCAGAACTATTGGGCTTGCAACAGATATGAAACAGATGTGAAGAGGGACGCTCGCGATGATCTATTTTAGGGTGAGGAGGCGCTCATGAAGCTGATCGAGCTTTTTCTGGAGGAGCTGGAACGCGAGGTGGACCGCTCACGACGCGCGCTTCAGGAGGTTCCCTCTGGCAAGTACGACTGGAAGCCGCACGAGAAATCGATGCCGTTTGGGTATCTCGCGGACATGGTGGCGACGATCCCGATGTGGATCACGATGCAGATCGCCCGGAACGAGCTCGACGTGGCGCCGACAGACGGCGGGCAGATGAAACAGACGCGGAAGGAAACGAGCGCGGCATTGGTCGAGGCGCTTGACGAATCGGCCACCGGCGCACGCGAGGCGTTCCAGAAGACATCCGAAGAGCACCTGATGACATGGTGGCGGTTGCTCGCCCGTGGACAGGTGGTGATGGAGGCGCCCCGCCACGTGATGATCCGGGACACGATCAATCATTGGGCGCATCACCGCGGGCAGATGACCGTGTATCTGCGCCTGATGGGCGCCAGGGTCCCGGCACTGTACGGGCCCTCAGCCGACGACGAGGCATTCAGGTGACCAGGCGCCGTGCTGTATTCATGGGCTGCCCCTCCAGCAACCATTCTGTACAGCACGTGGTGCCGAAGCTGCCAGCCGATTTCCACGCACGCCGTGAAGTGGGCGTCGAAAACAGGGCATGGCCAGACCGACAAACCCTGCGAACGGCGCCACGTCCGGGATCTCGACTGCCCACAACCTCGACGTGCCCCAGCGGAATCGTGAATGGACAGCCACCGCCGATTGCGTCGCGCCGCCAGGGCGGCGATGGCTGACCAACCAGCTATTCGATCTGCCCCCGCACTTCGCCTCCTGGCGCCGACGTGGAGTGCACGTTCGCGTACGTGTTGCCGCTGCGGATGGCGCGGATCGCATCGGCGAACGACGCGGGCGGCACCGCCTGGCCCGCCGGCCCGACGACGTCGGCCGCAGCGATCGTTCCAGTAATCGTCGCCGGTGCCGCGGGACATGTCTGAGTTCCCATCGGGGCGTTCATGATCGGGGGATTGTTGGCGCAGAGCCAGATCATGATTCCGCCAGCGGCAAACGCCTGCCCGACGTGGATGTGCGCCTGCGTCACCGCTCCCTCGAGCCCTCGGTAGGACAACTCGTACACGATTGTCTGACTGCCCTAATCGATCACGCCGCGAAAGTCGCCCTTGGCGCTCGAGATTACCGTCGGCACTTCGTTGTCGGCTCTCAGCCTCGCGCGAAGAATCCCATCGTCCTCATCGTCTTTGGCGGCGGCGGGTGTATTCAACCCGGTCGAGCCCAACAGCAAAACCAGCAACAGCATTGACGTCTTCATGCTTGCTCCCTTCCGCATCGCCTGCGCCATTCGACTTTCGAAAACCATTTTCGAAAGCCGTACGAACAAGGTGTGGGGACACCACAATCCAAGGAGCGCTCCAGCGAAGGCGTTCGCTCAGCAATCGCAATGCCTGCCGCGTGTCGAAGCCGCGGGCCGGGAAGGCCATCGCGATGAGCTGAGGGAGTCGCCGATCGCCGTCGCGGCCGGTGGGCAGGTGGTGGATGAGCAGGGAGCCGTGCAGCTGATCGGGACTCTGGTTGGCGATCACGCTGCTCGACCAAAGCGCTTCCCACCACGGCGTCATCTCAGCGAGCGCTTGACGCAGTGCATCGCTGCGCCGCTGCATCTCGGGCCAGTTGGCT
>WHSN01000008.1 GCA_009380045.1 Luteitalea sp. | reverse complement strand
GCAGGCGCGGGGCGCGTGCGCCCATTTGTGCAGGTTGGCGGCATACCAATCCACGCCCAGGGACGGGATGTCGAGATCGAGCGATCCGGGCGCGTGCGCGCCGTCCACGAGCACCGGCACGCCACGGGCGCGGCACTCGCCCGCGACTGCCGCGACCGGCAGCACGAGCGCGGTCTGGGCGGTGACGTGGTCGATCACCACCAGCCGGGTGCGCGGAGTGATCGACGCTGCAATCGCCCGCACGACCGCGCCCGCCTCGCGCACAGGATACGGTGCCTCGACGGTCTTCAGCGTCGCGGCGCGTTCCCGCGTGGCGAAGCGGGCGGCCAGCGCGATCGCGCCGTAGGCAAGGTCGAGGATCACCACCTCGTCGCCTGGAGCGAGCGGGATGGACCGGAGCACCGCGTTGAGGCCGGTCGTGACGTTCGGCACGAACACCAGATCCTCGGGCCGCGATCGGACGAAGTCCGCGACCTGCCGCTCGGCTTCCCGGATTCGCGATTCGCTGCGCCAGGGCGCTGGCTGATGCCCGGAGAGCTCACGGAGCATGAAGCGCGACGGATGACGCTCGATCTCGTCCCGTAGCGCCTGTTGCTTCTCGAGGACCCGCCTGGGCGGTGCGCCCACGGTGCCGTGATTCAGATACGTATGGTCGGGATCGAGCATCCAGTGCTCGCGCATCGCGCGGCCGAAGAAAGACATGTCAAGCACAAGAATACCGTTTCGGTGATGGTCAGACGGCGCTCATGGGATATTCTGATAGCACGCCGCAAGAACCTCCGATCCCCGACGACTACGAGCTGGCGACGGCTCCTGCCGAGGCGGAACCTCCTCCGCCGCCCGGCCGCCGGACCGGACTCTGGATCGGCGCGGCAGCGCTGATCGCCGCCGCCGCGGTTGCCGTCTACATCGTGATCGGCGGCCGCCGGAGCGAGGAGCCGGTCGCGACGGCACCGGTCGCGGTCGAGCAGCCGCAGGCGCTTGGCGCCGCCCCCGCCCCGGTCCTCGTTCCTCCATTGGACGACAGCGACGCGTTGGTCCGGGAGCTGGCCAAGGCGATCTCCTCCCACCCGATGACTGCCGCGTGGCTCGCCACCGACGGCCTGATCCGGAACTTCACCGTGGTGACGGTGAATGTCGCGGAGGGGAAGACGCCGTCCGGCGACCTTCGCGTGCTTCGCCCGCAATCGGGCTTCAGCGTCGTGGAACGCGGCGACGAGCTGATCATCGACCCTCGAAGCTACCAGCGGTACGATGCTCTGGCGGCCGCAATCGCCGCGACCGACGCCGCCGGCAGCGCCCGCCTGTACGCCACCCTGAAGCCCCGCCTCGAAGAGGCCCACGCCGAGCTGGGGTTCTCCAGTGTCCCGTTCGACCAGACGCTCGAGCGCGCCATCGTGATGGTGCTCGAAACCCCGATCGTGGCCGATCCGATCCGGGTCGAGCCCAGTGGTATCGGTTACGCGTTTGCGAGCGCACGGCTCGAGGATCTGGCGCCGGCGCAGAAACAGCTGCTGCGGATGGGATCGCGAAACGTCCGGGCGATTCAAATGTCTGTGCGACAGATTGCGCTCGCGTTGGGAATTCCGGCCGAGCGGCTGCCGGCGCCGACCAGCTGAGGACGGCAGTCCGCCGTGCAAGTGAAGATTTCCCGTCGTGCGCCCTCCGGCACGATCGTCTCCGGCGAGCTCCGGTCGGGCCCCCCCTTACCGTCGTGCCTTCGGGAGGATCGTGTGATGCACCGGAGTGACAAACATCGGATCACCCTGCAAGCCGCCTGCGTCGGCGCGCTCCTCTTGTCGGTGTTCGTCGTCCCGCACGCGCAGCCGCGAGCGGGTGACTCGGTGGCGATCGACAGCGACGACATCGGCGGCGTCGTGTCTGGTGAGGGCGGCCCGGAGGCCGGCGTGTGGGTGATCGCCGAGACGCGCGACCTTGGGGTGAGATATATCAAGTCGGTTGTCACCGACGACCGCGGCCGCTACGTCGTGCCCGACCTGCCGAAGGCGAGTTACAGCGTGTGGGCGCGCGGCTACGGACTTGTCGACAGCGCCAAGGCGACGAGCGTCCCCGGCAGGCTGCTGAATATCACCGCAACGAAGGCGCCAGACGAAGCCGCGGCGGCGCGCTACTATCCGGCGATCTACTGGTACTCGATGCTGCAGATCCCGGGCGCTGACCAGCTGGGCGGGAAGAGCGGAATCCCGGCGAACGTCACCCGGGCCGACTGGCTCGATACGATGAAGAGCAACGGCTGCATCGGCTGCCACCAGCTCGGTCAGCTGTCGACGCGGACGATCCCGTCGTTCTTCGGGGAGTTCCCCTCATCGGAGGCCGCGTGGCGGCGCCGCGTACAGTCGGGTCAGTCCGGTCAGCAGATGACCGGTCAGCTCGCTAATCAGCTCGGCGGCGTGCCGTTCAAGTACTTTGGTGAGTGGACCGATCGCATCGCCAAGGGCGAGCTGCCGCACGCCAAGCCGCCACGTCCCCAGGGCGTCGAGCGCAACATCGTCGTCACGCTTCGCGACTGGATGGACGAGAAGCACTACCTGCACGACCTGATCTCGAGCGATCGGCGAAATCCCACCGTCAATGCGAACGGCCCGCTCTACGGGTCACCGGAGTACAGCTCGGACCTGATCCCGATTCTCGATCCGGTCAAGAACACGGCGACCACCTACCGTGCGCCGGTGCGGGATCCCGACATGCCGCTCAGTCTCGGACCAGGGCATGCCGCGGCGCTCACGCCCATGCAGCCGTCCGCCTACTGGGGTGACGAGGCGATCTGGGACACCAGGGTCAACAACCACAACTCGATGTTCGACAGCACCGGCCGGCTCTGGCTCACCGCCGCCGTTCGTGGACCCGACAATCCCGCCTTCTGCAAGGAGGGCTCGGATCACCCGTCGGCCAGGCTGTTTCCCCTGGAGCGATCCAACCGCCACCTGGCGATGCTCGATCCGCGAACCAGGAAATACACGTTCGTCGACACCTGCTACGGGACCCACCACCCGCAGTTTGGCTACGACGCGAACGACACGCTGTGGACGAGCGGTGGCGGGCCGGTTGTCGGATGGCTGAACACGAAGGCGTTCGACGCCACTGGCGACGCCGCGAAATCGCAAGGCTGGACGGCGCTCATCCTCGACACCAACGGCAACGGCGTCCGCGACGGCTACGTCGAGCCGAATCAGCCGGTCGACCCGATGAAGGACAAGCGCGTCACCGCCGGCTTCTACGCGGTGATGCCGAGCCCGGTCGACGGATCGGTGTGGGGCTCGTACCGCAGCAACCCCGGCGCTGTCGTGCGGCTCAATCCGGGTTCGAACCCGCCACAGACGGCGCTCGCCGAGGTGTTCAACGTGCCCGCCCCCGGATTCGGCGTGCGCGGCGCCGACATCGACAGCAAGGGCGTGGTGTGGGTGTCGCTGTCGAGCGGACACCTTGGCAGCTTCGATCGCCGCAAGTGCAAGGGCCCGCTGAACGGTCCGCAAGCGACCGGCGATCATTGCCCCGAGGGCTGGACGTTCCACCAGTATCCCGGGCCCGGCTTCAAGGGGATCGGCGAGAACAGCGCCGAGTCGAGCTACTACACATGGGTCGATCAGCACAACACGTTCGGTCTTGGCCAAGACGTGCCGATGTCGACCGGCAACCTGAACGACGGCCTGATTGCGTTCAAGAACGGCCGGATGATCGTGCTCCGCGTGCCATATCCGATCGGGTTCTACGCCAAGGGGTTCGACGGTCGGATTGACAATCGCACCGCCGGCTGGAAGGGTCGCGGGTTGTGGGCGGCCAACGGCGATCGCACGCCGTGGCTGATCGAAGGGGGCAAGGGTTCCAGGCCGCTCGCGGCCCACTTTCAGCTGCGGCCGGACCCGCTGGCCAAGTAGCGCCATCCGGTGGCGGCGATCGTCTTGTCAACCGTGTCAAGACTGCGCGCCGGGCCACGCAGTCCGATGATCGGCGCCGTATCATTCGGACCATGAAGGCGCGTCCATTCCGTGATCGGTTGCTCCTGCTGCCGGCGGCTGGCTTGGCCGCGTTCAGCCTCGCATCGTGCGATCCGGCGGCTCCCCAGGGCCGACATCTGCTGATCGTGGTCGACGGCCTGCGTCCAGACTACGTCACGCCGGAAGTGATGCCGAACCTGCACGCGCTGGGGCAGCGCGGCGCGGTGTTCACGGGTCATCATTCGGTGTTCCCGACCGTCACCCGCGTGAATGCCTCATCGATCTCGACCGGGGCATACCCCGAGACCCACGGCCTGATGGGGAACTCGGTATTCTTCCCGCAGGTGGACGCGACGACGTTCCTGGACACGGACGACCGCGCCAACCTCCTGAATATCGCGGGAGCCACCGGCAAGCTGCTCACGGCTCCGACGCTTGGCGAGTCTCTTCAGGCCGCCGGCAAGCGGATGCTTGTTGTCAGCTCAGGGTCGTCCGGTTCCTCTTTTCTGCTGAATCACAGGGTTGCCGGGGGTGCGATTCTGCACCCCGAGTACGCGCTCCCCGGGACGCTGCAGCAGGAGATGCAGACCGCGCTCGGGGACGCGCCGCCTGAAGACGCGCCACCCGGGACGCGCGATCGCCATGCGATCGATGCCTTTCTGAAAGTCGGGATTCCGAGGGTCGATCCATCCGTGACCGTGATGTGGCTGACCGAGCTGGACTCCACGGCGCACGCGCACGGCATCGGCGACCCGGCCGTGGTCGACATCCTCAGACGCGTTGACGCGTCGATCGAGGTTGTCGAAGACGGTTTGAAGGCCGCCGGCCTGTTCGACGTCTACAACATCTGGGTCACCTCGGACCACGGTTTCTCCAGCCACACCGGGGCCGCAGACGTGCAGGCCGTGGTGACGCCGCACACGGTCACGCATCCCGACGGATCGCCCAGTGTGGTGACTGGCGGCGGCGCCATCTACGTCCGCGATCGGCGCGACGATACCGTCTCCGCCATCACGGCGACGCTGCAGCGAACACCGGGAGTGGGCGCCATCTTCACCCGCGGTGTGCATGCCGGATCGTTCGACGGCCGGATCGCGGGGACGCTCTCGTTCGACCTGGCGCGCTGGAGCCACGAGCGATCGGCCGACATCCTGTTCTCGCCCGACTGGACAGACGGCACGAATCCGCACGGATTCAAGGGGACCAGCGCCTTGAACGGTATCGCCGGCCACGGCAGCTCGAGCCCCTTCGACATCCACAACACGCTCATCGCCGCCGGTCCGGACTTGAGGCGCGGCGCGACCATCGACGTGCCGAGCGGGAACGTCGATTTCGCGCCGACGTTTCTCCGGCTCCTCGGCCTGCCGATCCCGTCCTCGATGCAGGGGCGCGTTCTCGAAGAGGCGTTCACGAGCGGACCGGACCCGGCCTCGATCGGTGTGAGGGCAGACGATCACCAGGTCGCCAACCAGGACGGATCGTACAGGTTGACGTCGTTCTTTTCGGTCGTCGAATCGGGACGCATTTCCTACCGCTATCTCGATCGCACGCAGGTCGAGAGAACGGCGGCGCCGCGTGCGACAGCGTTTTCCAGCTCCCCGTAGCGGTCACAGTGCCGTTGAAGGGGCCGCCAGACACCGTTCACGAACACTGGCGCGTCACCGCAACGATCGCCGAAATGTTCGGGAAGGCCGCCAGATGAGCGCCTGGCTCGGTGGCTTCACCACCCGTCGATCAGCGAGCGGGCAAAAGCGATCTCGTCGTCGTTCACCAGATGCCCCATGCTTGGGTAGATGCGCTTGGTGACCTCGGCGCCCATGCGGTTGAACACTCCGGCGCTGTCGTCGACCCGTGCCTTGGGAATGTGCGGATCGACGTCGCTGCACCCCAGGAACACCGGCGTGCCCTCGAACCTGCCCTTGTCCTCATCCCAGACCGTGCCCGGCGGACCGATCAGGCCGCCGCTGAATGCGACGACCCCACCGTAACGGGCGGGGTGCCGCACGGCGAATTCCGAGGCGAGGCACGCACCTTGGGAGAAGCCGAGGAGCAGGATTCGTTCCCTGGCGATTCCCTTCACCAGCAGGCCGGCGACGAGGCGATCGATGACACCAAGTGCTGACGAGAGAAATGGCTCGTTCGTCTGGATATCCGCCAGGAAGCTGAAGGGGTACCAGGTGCTGCCGGCCGCCGACGGCGCCAGATACGTGAGCTCGGGATGGCCAAGAGCCGGCGCCAGCTCCAGGATGTTCCCCGGCGACGCGCCGCGGCCGTGAATCATGATCACCGCGGCTCGGCTCTGGCCGAGGGGGGCGCCCGCGGACTCGATCGGTTGACCGGCGTGGGGATCCATGGGTCTCGTGTCTCAGCGGTGAACGATGGGTGCGAGCCCAGCCTGAATGATGTGCCGGTTCGGCTCCTCCCACGGCGGCAACTTCAGCGCCCGACCGAGATGATCGACGTCTTCATCCACGGCAAACCCGGGACCAATCGTCGCGATCTCGAACAGGACGCCGCCCGGCTCGCGGAAGTAGATCGATCGGAAGTACTGTCGATCGAGCACCGGCGTCACCTGCACCCCGAGCCGCACCACGTCCTCGCGAATCGCGAGCTGCTCGCCATCTGTCGCGACTGCCATCGCGACGTGGTGCACGGTGCCCAGCCCGTTCTTCGCCGGCACGGCATCATGGGATTCGACGATGTCGATCGAACGGCCAGGGCCGCCGCCGTTCACGCCCAGCCGCGTGCGGCAGCCGGCCTCGTGCGTCACCTCGAAGCCGAGGAGCGAGCGCATGAAGTCGATGGTCGGCGCGGGCGCGGCGGTTGTCATGGTCACGCTGTGGAGCCCGCGGATCGCACAACGAGAGTCAGGGAGGCCGATGGCGGGGGGGCGGGAGCTCGCCGGGAGGACTTCGCCATCGGCGCGTGAGGTGGCCTGGCGGCCGCTCCACGGCTCACGGCTGTCCTCGTCGTTGGCAACCAGCGCAATCACGAGGCCCGAGGGATCGCTGAAGGCCATCGATTCTTCGCCGGCGACCGTCCGGGATTGCTCCAACGAGATGTCCTGAAGCCTGTCAGGCGTGAGCCAGCCTAGCAGCCGGTCCTTCCAGAACTCGAGCGAGCGCGCCGGCACGGAAAACGACGTCACGGTAATCTGACCTGCGCCTTTCGTGCCCACGGGCACGCCGCGGCCGGTGTAGGGGAAGGTTGTCCAGATCGTGCCCGGTGTGCCGTACTCGTCGCCGTAGTAGAAGTGGTAGACGTTCCGATTGTCGAAGTTGACGGTTTTCTTCACCAGCCTGAGGCCGAGGAGCTCGATGAAGAAATCGAGATCGGCCTGCGCGGTGTCCACCGTCGCCGTGACGTGATGGAGTCCCAGAACAGAGGTGCGTGACATCCGTCGAGATTATCTTAGACGCGAGTCTGGGAGTGCATCCGAGTCGCCGCCCAGCGGGGCCGTTCTGGCAAGCCGGACGGCCCGCGATGGGCCGTCCGGACGTGCGCTTACTGCTGTGCGCCCTGATTCGTGGGGCGCACCTCGCTCGCCGGAAGGCTGAACGCGAGATACTCACCGGTGTAGTTGCCGCCGCTCACCGCAACAACGATGTACTGACGGCCATCGATGCGGTAGGTCATCGGGGATCCGCTCTGCGGCGCCGGCATCCAGACCGCTCCGACCTCCTGACCGGTCTTCTTGTCGTAGGCGCGCAGCATCGCGCCACGCGGCCGTCCGGGTGGCGTGGTGACCTGGGGATCGCCCATCACGACGACCGACTTCGTCACCATCAAACCGACGCCTGAGGTGCCGGCCTGGCCGGTCTTCGGGATGTTCAGCCCGCGAAGCGCCGGATGATTGCGGACGTTGTCCGGAGTATCGCCATGCGGGACCTGCCACATCAACTCACCGCGTTCGAGGTCGATCGCCGAGAGCAAGCCGTACGGCGGCTTCGTGATCGGCAAGCCCTGGACAGTGAGCCCTGCTTCAGCCGCAGCGACAGCCGCCGGGTTCGGAGGCGCCGCCGGCGCCGGGGGCGCTGCCGGAGCGGCGCCTCCACTGGCCGGCGCCAACTGCGTCGGAAGCTGGTCGCGGGTCGCGCGACCAGAGTCGGCGGCGCAGCAGTCGCCCGGTCCGAAGATTTCCCGGAAGGGGCGTCCGCCGAGGCCAGACAGGTAGCGGATGTCCGAGAAGCCGCGCGGCGGTGCGACGAGCGATCGCACCGAAGCGGGGACGTTGCCCGCCTGCGCGTAGACGACGCGGTTCTCAGGGTCGTAGGCGACGCCCGGCCAGTTGGTGGCGGTGCCCGGGCCGATGGCGCCGAGCAGCGGGCCGTTGAGGTCGCCGAGAATCGGCGGATTGAACGGCGTTGGGGCGTGCTTATAGCGCTTCAGCACCTCGAGTGCCTGCGCTCGCATCTCAGGCGTGAAGTCGATCAGGTCGTCTGGGATCTTGAGAAAGTTGCGTGCGTAGGGCGGCGGCTTCGTGGGATGCGGCTGCGTCGGCGACGTCTTCTCTCCGGGCACGTCCGACTGTGGCACCGGCCGCTCTTGGATCGGCCAGATCGGCTGCCCGGTTGCGCGATCGAGCACGTAGAGCCACGCCTGCTTGCTCGCTTGCGCGACAACCTTGCGGGCCTGCCCGTCGATGGTGACGTCGGCCAGAATCGGCGCGCAGCAGTTGTCGAAGTTCCAGATCGGATGGTGCACGAGCTGGTAGTGCCACTTGCGCTGACCGGTCTTCAAGTCGACTGCCACCAGGCTTTCGGCGAACAGGTTGTTGCCGGGACGATGGCCGCCGTAGAAATCGGAGGTTGGCGTTTCCACGGGCAGGTAGACCAGCCCGAGCTGTTCGTCGACGCTGATCTGGGTCCACACGCCGACGTTGCCGTTGTAGGTCGCGGAGTTCTCCTCCCAGGTATCGGCGCCAACCTCGCCCGGGCCAGGAATCGTGTTGAAGCGCCAGAGCTGTTTGCCGGTTCGAACGTCGAAGGCACGCACGATCCCTTTCGAGTTGTTGTGTGTGGCGATCGTCATGCCCTCGCGGAACGCGGAGCCGATGATCACGACATCGCCCGCGACGGTCGGTGTCGAGTGGATGCCAATCTCGCCGGTTTCGAGGTCGATCGGCTCGTTGACGCCCTTGACCACGCCCGCCTTCAGATCGACCACCCCGTTGCCGCCGAACGTGTTGATCACGGCGCCGGTCTTGGCGTTGAGCGACACCAGGCGGTAGCCGGTCGTGTTGTAGAGGACGCGCTCGTCGCCCTTGCCGTCGGTCCAGTAGGCGACGCCGCGGCCGGAAAGCTGGCGCGGCGACCTCGCGGCGCGCGCCCCTTCGCGCATGCTGTGCGACCAGATCAGCTCTCCGGTCTTGCCGTCGAGCGCGATCACCGCGCGTCGGGTGCCGGCCGTGGTGTAGAGCACTCCTTTCACCATCACTGGCGTGCCTTCGAGCTTGTACTCGGGAAACGGCCCGAAGTTGTCGGTCTTGAATCGCCAGGCCACTTCGAGCTTGCTGAAGTTCGAGCCGTTCACCTGATCGAGCGGCGAGTAACGCGACCCGCGCACATCGGCGCCGTAGTGAGGCCACTCTCCATTTGCGGTGCTCGGCTGGCCGGCTGTGGCCGGCTGGCCGGATAGCGGCGCGACGCCGGACAGCAGGTGATCCGCCGGCAGCAGGGAGGCGATCGCCAAGCCAAGGACAACGAGCAACGAAACCGACCGCACTACCGATCGAGAGCGTGCGCGCGTCATCTTTCACCCCCGGGGAGCTGTGGGCTGGCGTGACACGGTCTCGCCAGATCAGCAAATTGTAGCGTCTGCCGGCCGGCGTCAACCGAAAGATTCACCGCAAGGCTTCACCGCGAGCTGCGGGTCGCCGGCGCCCGCGTCTCTTCGTTCATCGTCGTCAGCGCCTGATAGGCCAGGGTCTGGAACGCCGAGGCGACCGGTGAGCCCGGATAGCGCTGCACCATCATCACCGCGACCAGCTTCTCCTTCGGGTCCACCCAGAAGGTGGTGCCGTAGATGCCGCTCCAGCCGTACGACCCTTCGGATCCGAGCGTCTGCGTCCCGCCAAGATCGGTGACGACGCGGAAGCCAAGGCCGAAGTCGGCGCCGCCGCCGCCGGCCGAGCCCGGCGGCAGATCCGACGTATGACTCGTCGTCATCAGCTCGATTGTCTTCGGGCCCAGCAGGCGCACGCCGTCGAGCTCGCCGCCATTCAGGAGCATCTGCGCGAATCGTGCGTAATCGTGCGCCGTCGACACCAGACCGGCGCCGCCCGAGAAGTACTTCTTCGGCGCTTTGTAGTAGGCGATCGGCGACATGTGCGTGTTGCCGAACGATTCCGGATCCTTCATCGGCCGGATGGCGCCGTTGGCATCGGGCGAATAGACGGTCGCGAGTCGCGACCACTTGTCCTCCGGCACGTCGAACCCGGTATCGGTCATCGGCAGCGGCTCGAAAATGCGCTCGCGCAGGAACAGGGCGAACGGGGTTCCCGACACTACCTCGACCAGCCGTCCGAGCACGTCGACACCGAGGCTGTAGTGGTACTCGGCGCCCGGGTGGCTCACCAGCGGCGCCCGCGCGAGCTTGTCGATGTTGTCACCGATGGCGCCCTCGGTCGTGGTGAGGCCGTCCGAGATGCCGCCCTTGCGGTAGGCATCGCCGACCGGTCCGCGATCGATGAAGCCGTAGCTCAGCCCGGAGCGATGCGTGAGCAGATCCCGGACCGTGATCGGGCGTCGCGCCGGCACGAGAGTGTCCACGCCAGCGTCATTTTTCGTCACGACCTTCATGTTCTCGAACGACGGAATGTATCTGGAGATCGGATCAGTGAGCTGGAGGCGCCCTTCTTCGAGCAGCATCATCACCGCCACGCTGGTGATCGGCTTCGTCATCGACGCAATGCGGAACAGCGTGTCCACGTTCATCGGCCGGTTCGAGGCCACGTCCGCGGCGCCGACCGCGTGCGCATCCACGACCTTGCCGTCGCGCGCCAGCAGCGTGACGACGCCCGAGGCTTCGCGGCGATCGACGAACGCCTGCATGCCGCGGTGAAGGCGCTCGAGCCGTTCGGTCGAGATGCCGACGGTTGCCGGCGCGGCAGACGGCAGCCTTTGCGCGGTGACGGCCGGCGTCGCGAGCAGGAGCGTGAGGAGGAGAGCGCGGGTCCATCGGATGTTCATCGGTGTGCTCCAGCTTTCGTCTCCGGTGGAACTCAATCAGGTTCCGGCCGGCAACGACCAGCGACCAGGCTATGACAACGACCAGACCATGAGAACGACCAGGCTCGTGGCGAACGACCAGGCCGATGGCGCACGGCCCACCTGAAACGCCCTATTGTGGTCCAAGAGAGGCGATCGCGCACTGGGAAAGACGCCGGGGTGGCCACTCGTCACACGTGACCGCCTCTCGCGCCGGGCTCGCAGAGAGCCCGGATGGGAGCGAGCGCCGCGACAGTCCCATGCGGTCGTCTGAAGCAGGCGGGTACTGCCGGGGGGAACTGAAGCGCCGCTCTGGCCTTGCCTCGTCGCTGCCGACTATTTCACCGCAAACACCCACACCGCCCCGCCTTCCGGCACCTCGGGAAACCTGCCGGGCATCAGGCCGTCGAGTCGGCGCTGCATCGAGCGGGAGTCGACGCCCCAGCCGGATTGCACGGCCACATACTGCGTGCCGTCGATCGCGAATGTCGATGGCTGACCGATCACGCCGGAGCTGGTCGGAAACTCCCAGAGCAGCGTGCCGGTCGTTGCGTCGAAGGCATGAAACTTCCTGTCGTTCGTGCCACCGGTGAACACCAGGTTCCCGCCGGTCGCCAGCATCGGTCCCCAGGTCGGGGACAGGTTCGGGAAGCGATGCGTCCAGACGCGGGCGCCGGTATCGACGTTCCACGCCTGCACTTCGCCAATGTGGCCGGCTCCAGGCGCCATCGACAGCGTCGTGGTCGCGCCGACAAACGACGCCCCGGCCACGTACGGCACTTCGCGGCCGATGATCGTGCCGCACAGGTTGTCGTTGGCCGGGATGTAGATCATGCGCGTCACCGGGCTGAAGGCGATCGGCGGCCAGTTCTTGCCGCCCCAGATCGACGGACAGAAGTCGGCGCTCTTCCCGGTGCCCGGCTTACGGTCCGGGTCGACGTCAGGACGGCCGGTTCGCGGATCGATGCTGCGGTAGACGTTCTGCCGGACGAACGGCTTGGCATCGACGAACTTGATCTCGCCCGGTGTCCGCTCGAGAAACCACAGATACCCGTCGCGCGCGACGTCGATCAGCCCCTTGATGGTGCGGCCATTGCGCTGGTAGTCGACGAGAATCGGCGGCGACACTTCGTCCCAGTCCCACGACTCGTTGGGGTTGTACTGGTGGTGTCCCTTGATTTTTCCGGTCGCGACGTCGATGGCGATGGTCGAGGCGGTGTAGAGATTGTCGCCCGGCCGCTGGTCGCCCATCCAGGGACCGCCGTTGCCGGTTCCCCAGAACGTCAGGTTTGTCTCGGGATCGTAGTTGCCGGTCACCCAGATCGATCCTCCGCCGGTCTTCCATTGGTCGCCGGTTGGCCAGGTCTCACTGCCAGGCTCGCCAGGGGCGGGCACGGTGAACACCTTCCAGACCTGCTTGCCGGTGTCCACGTCGTAAGCCGCAACGAACCCGCGGACACCAAGCTCGCCGCCCGACGCGCCGACGATGACCTTCCGGTCCGCGACCAGGGGGGCAAGCGACATGTAATAGCCCTTGCGGTTGTCTTCGACCGTCGTGGACCAGACCGGTTTGCCGGTCTTCGCGTCGAGCGCCACGAGCACCGCTTCAGCCTGGGCAAGAAATACCTTGTCGCCGTACAGCGCGATCCCGCGATTGGTCGGATGCAGGAGGATCACGCCCGGCGCCGGCGGATTGCGGTAGCGCCACAACAACACGCCGGTCCTGGCGTCGATCGCAATCACCTGATTGCCTGGCGTCGAGATGAACATCACGCCGTTGTTCACGATCGGCGTCGCCTCGTGACCGCTGGCCATGCCGGTGGCGAACGACCAGACCGGCTGCAGCCTGGCGACGTTGGCCGGTGTGATCTGCGACAACGGACTGAATCCCCAGCCGTCGTAGGTCCGCCTGATCATCAACCACTCGTCGTCGGCCGGCTTCTCGAGGCGCTCGGCGGTGACCGGCTTGTAGGCCCGCAGGACGGCCGGCATCGGCGGGAGTGGCGCCGCAGGCGCAACTGGCTCCTGGGCGGTCAGCATGACGCCGGTCACGGCGCCGGCAACCGCAGGAACGACCGCGGCGACACGGCTGCGAAGCCAGGGCGTCGATCCCCGCGGCGGTTCACCCCGGGCCTGATGATCGCTCCTCGAGATCGGCTTGGTCATCATGGGGCCTCTCCGCGGCGAATCTTCTCCACCTTCGCATCACGCTCGGACGTGTACCGCTCCCGGTCGCGACGGAACTGTTGATCGAGGAGGTCGCGCTCGGCCGGGTCGACCGATTGGCGCATCGCCGACTGGTGCAACACTTCCTGTTCGGCGATCTTCGCGTCGTAGAAATTCCGCACCTCGGCAATCGCGGCGCGCTCCTGATCGGAGAGCGGACGGGTGACGACCCCTTCGTCGGCGTCTTTCTTCCGCAGCCGCTCCATGGCGAGCTCGAATGAGGACTTCATCGGGTTGTCGGCCATGGCCACAGATTGTAGCCGCGCACGGCGCCGAACTGGGATTTCCCAGGACGTCGGGCACCCGGCTCCCGTCGGTCTTCTCGCCGGCGTCCCCACAGCCCGCAGGCGCCCCACAGCAGCGACTTGGCGGGATTTCCGCCGGGTTCGGCGAGGCTCGGCTGGGCACCGGGGACCGCGGCGGCCCCGTTTGCGAGCCAAGGACGCCATGATCGTCGAAGGGCGTGCGGCCAAAGGGCGCCAGGACGTGGGACATCGTTCGATCCTCCGCGGCGTCGTAGAATCAGCAATGCGAGTTCTGAATCGTACCGCGGTCACGGTCGTTGGCGTGCAGCCCTACGTCGAATGGACGCTCTCCCGCGACGCCGATTTCGCGAAGGGCCAGATTATCGTGGCACGCACCAAGCCTCACGGCACGGCGTATCTGCTGCCCGAGTTCCAGGCCGAAGAGGACTTGCAGGAGTGGGTCGAGGAGAGCTTCGGCTGGATCTTCGACTTCCAGCTCTCCGCCTGGACGGAGGACGAGTCGGCGTGGCCGCCGGATCGAAGCCTGAAGATGTTCAGGGAGTGGTTCCGGATCGATATCCACAGCGTCGTTGTCGACGCCTCGGATGAAGACATCGACGGAGTAGAGCTCTGATGCTCACGCACATCGTCTGCTTCAAGTACAAGCCGGATACCCCGGAGAGCGCGCGAGCCGACCATCGCGACCGGTTGGCCGGCTTGAAGGGTCTCGACGGCGTCGTCGATCTGAAGGTTGGCGCCGACCTCCTCCGCTCGCAACGGTCCTACGACACCGGCCTGGTCGTCGTCTTCCCGGATCGGGCCGCGCTCGCGGCTTACCAGGAGGACCCGGCGCACGTGCCGGTTGCGCAGTTTGGCGTCGGCCTCTGCGACAGCATCGTCGCGGTCGATTTCGAATAGCGCGTTTCGCCGGCTCGCCTACGGGTTCCGTCACAATCGCGTGCCGGAATGGCGCACAGGCGCGTGCGCGTGCCGCCAGAAAGAGAAAATTACTCCGACATCTTCGCGATTCCCGCCCGGCCGACAGCTTGCTGTAGCCGATGTCAAATGCATACACCTTCCGTTCTCGACCCAGTATCCGCCACCGGAAGCCTGGTGGCCGACCTCTCCGGCGGCGCGCCCATCAACGCACTGTTCCGGGCGATGGTCGCCGTGCAGGCGTCCGACCTTCATCTGTCCGTCTCGTCACCACCGATGGTGAGGAAAGACGGCCGGATGCAGACGTTGTCAGGGGACGGGGCGGTGCTCACCGCTGAAGCGATCGTCGCGCTGCTCGATCCGATCCTCACCGACGCGAACCGCGCCGAGTTCCGGGAGCGGCACGACACCGACTTCGCCTACGACTTGATCGGGACGGCGCGGTTCCGCGCCAACGTGTTCCGCGATCGCCGGGGCCCCGGGGCCGTATTTCGCGTGATCCCGGCTGACATCATGACCGCCGAAGCGCTCGGTCTGTCGCCCCACATTCTCCAGTTGTGCAAACTGAACAAGGGCCTTGTCCTCGTCACCGGACCGACCGGATCGGGCAAGTCGACGACCCTGTCCGCGATGGTGGACTACATCAACCGGACGCGCGACGAGCATATCATCACCATCGAAGACCCGATCGAGTTCGTGCACGAGAACAAACGGTGCCTGATCAACCAGCGCGAAGTGCGCACACACACCGGATCGTTCAAGGACGCCTTGCGTGCCGCGTTGCGCGAGGATCCCGACATCATCCTGGTCGGTGAGCTGCGCGACCTCGAGACCATCGCCATCGCCATCGAGACGGCCGAGACCGGACACCTGGTCTTCGGCACGCTGCACACGACGACCGCCGCGTCAACGGTCGACCGCGTAATCGATCAGTTTCCGGCGGATCGGCAGTCGCAGATCCGCGTGATGCTGTCGGAGTCGCTGAAAGGCGTGATTGCGCAGACGCTGTGCCGCAAGGTCGGCGGCGGGCGCGTCGCCGCGCTGGAAGTGCTGATCGCGACCGGCGCGATCGCGAACCTGATTCGCGAAGGGAAGACGTTCCAGATTCCTTCGATGATGCAGATCGGCAAGGCGGCCGGCATGTGCACCTTGAACGACGTCCTGATGGATCTCGTGGTGAAGAGGCTGGTCGATCCGAACGAGGCGTACTCCAAGGCCATCGACAAGTCGGGGTTCGACGCCATGTTGAAACGCGCGAACCTGGTGCGGGCGTGACGCGCGTTTCAACACCGCGTTTGTCACGCAGTCACGAGGGACGACAGCTCTCGGGGAACAGTCACGAGGGATGACGAAGCTCTTGCTCAACCAAGACTCGTGGCGCCCCGTCTGTTCCTGAGGCGCAAGGGCGAACCGGCACACGCCGTAGAACCTGTTGACCTGCCGGAGCCGCCACCGGATCTGCCGATCTACAGCGTTTTTCGATTCACCGTAGCAGTTTTCATCACGATGGCACGAGGGAACACGAAGTTCTTTTCCAAAAAGGCTTCGTGATCCTCGTGGTGCTTCGCGGCTTCGTGATACGCGCAGATGAAACCGGCTCTAGGGATCCGGGACCAGCCCCGGCGTGGGGATGAAGGTGTGAAGATGGCGGCCGACGATCTGCTGAATCACCACGTCGGCTCGCTCGCGGCGAATCGCGTCGGCGTCGAAGTCGTTCTGCCACAGGTACACGGCGCGGCTGAAGTGCTCGGACAGAAACGGCGCCAGCCGTGACGTGAACGAGTCGCGGATGATGACCGCGCGCGGCAGGGTCGACCCCGGTATCTCGGTGACGATCCGCCCTTCTTCGGCGCCGGGGTCGGCGCCCGCCGGCTCGACCACCACCGCGAGACGCGGGCGCCTGGGGATCAATCGCAGGTCAGTCTCCACCAACACGTGCGACAAGCCCATCATCCGCGCCAGATCCATTCCCGGCACTTCCCGAGCCTCAGCGACAAAGTCGCGGCGCGGCCAGGCGGCGGGGACGCGCGGGTCCTGGGCGCGAACCGCCCGGATGATCTCCTGATACGCGACGAAGGCGCCGCGGTCGTTCCAGTGTGTGTCCGTGCGCTGATACAGCCGTTCGCGAGTCTTGGCGTGCGCGAGCGCCGGTCGCACGTCCACCGCAGCTGCGATGTCGGACACGGCAGTCAAGACCTGGTCCATCCGCGAGGTGGGCTGAAGCTGGCGCACCGTGTCGGGGAATGCCTCGGGATACACCGCGTGCTTGTCCGGAATCACCGTGAAGACGTACGCGAGCCCATAGGCGCGACACCAGCGCTCGGCGCGCACCACCGTCGCGCGCCACGCCGCCACGGCGTGGGGCGTGAGCGGCGAGTCGCTGGTGAAGTCCTGGAGCGCCCCATCGTCCGCATAGAAGAACCAGCCGTCCCGACCGCGAAGCACTGAGGACGACGGTGACACCTCGAGCCAGAACAGGCGGCTCTCCCCATACCAGCGCACCAGGCGGGCGCGGAAGCCGAAGTGATCCTCGAACCAGGCGCTCATGGCTCCGGCGTAGGTGACGGCTCGGCGCCATGAGAGCTCGAGCCGGGGGAAATCGGCCAGCTCGCGGTTCTCGGCCGTGCGGTCGGCGCCGTCGCCACCAGCCAGGTTGACCGCGAGCGGCAGACTGATGATGAGGAGGAAGGATACGACGACGACCGCGTTCGTCAACCGGCGCATCAGAACCGGAAGTAGATGAACGGGTTGTAGGTCCGCGCCGCCATCTGGAGAATCGAGGCGACGAAGACGAGCATCAGCGCCACCGTGCCCGCTGTTTCGAGCGCGAGCGGGCGCCAGCCGACGCGCTCGTGAACGGGCAGCAACGCTGCGACGGCGGATGCGATTGGCGTCGAGCCGACGATGCCGGCGGCGAGCGCCACCAGCAATTCAGGGGTGACGAAAAAGAACAGGGTGAACGGCGCCGGCGCCGGCGTCGTCAGCCCGAACATCGATTGCAGGAAGGCCACCGCCGATGGCAGCGTATCGGCCCTGAAAAACACCCATCCAATCATCACCACGAGCAGCAGGTAGAGGTGGCGCATCAGCGCCGGCAACTGCTGAATCAGGCGGGCGAGGCCGAGACGCTCGACGACGAGGAATGTGCCGTGAAAAAGACCCCAGATCACGAAGTTCCAACTCGCACCGTGCCACAAGCCGCAGAGGAAGAACACCAGCACCAGGTTCCGGTAGGTCTTCGCTGGCGACGTCCGGTTGCCGCCGAGCGGCACGTAGAGGTAGTCGCGAAACCAGCTGGAGAGCGAGATGTGCCAGCGGCGCCAGAACTCCTGGACCGAATCGGCGACGTAGGGCCAGCGGAAGTTCTCCGGGAATCGGAACCCGAACATGCGTCCGAGCCCGATCGCCATGTCGGAGTAGCCGGAGAAATCGAAATAGATCTGAAGCGTGTAGCAGACGATTCCCAGCCAGGCGAGCGGCGCGTCGATCTGCCCGGACGGCAGGCCGAAGATGCGGTCCGCCGGCACCGCGACGATGTTGGCGATCAGCACCTTCTTGCCGAGCCCGATGATGAATCGCCGGACGCCATGCGCAAAGTCGTCGAGCGTCACGATGCGGCGCGCCAGCTGATCGGCGATCTCGCGGTAGCGGATGATCGGGCCGGCGATGAGCTGCGGAAAGAGCAGGAGATACAGGGCGGCGTGCACCGGGCTTTTCTGCGCCGAGGCGTCGCGCCGATAGACGTCCACGACGTAGGAGATCGCGTGGAAGGTATAAAACGAGATGCCGATTGGGAGAAGGATCCGGGGCAGCGCGAACCCGGCCGCGCCGGCCCCGACGAGCAGGGCGTTCAGGTTGTCGGCGAAGAAGTTGGCATACTTGAAGACGCCGAGGACCACGAGATTCACGGCGACCGCCGCCGACAGGAGCGTCTTGGCTCGGCGGCCGGATGTCTCCCGGGCGCGATCCACCGCAATCGCCATCCAGTAGTTGAACGAAATCGACCCGAGCATCAGCCAGGTGAACGAACCGCCGCCCTTCGCATAGAAGACGACGCTGGCGACGAGCAGCAGCCAGTTGCCGTAGGAACCATGGGTACGGGAAAAGGCGCCGAAGTAGAGCGCCAGGAGAACCGGCAGAAAGAGGAAGAGGAAAGATGGCTCGGTGAAGAGCACCGGCTTGAGCCTGGGAATGAAGCCTTGAGCCCGAGTACGCCTACGGCCTGGCGAAGATCAGCATGTGTTGCCGTGGCAGGACGGGATCGACCTTGGCCAGCTTGAACCCCTCGGATTCGACCTCCAGCTTGGCCTCGACGGTGCCGCCCTTTTCGAGCTTCAGCCTGTCGATGGCGATGTCGGGTTGTTCCTCATCGAGCCGCTCGGCGCGATCGAGCCACTCCGCGCCCTGACAGCCCATCACCCCGGCGAAGCGGCGGCCGCTGATCGGGTGTGTGCCAGGCGCAGTGCTTGTCTGCTGCGCCGAGGCGAGCACCGTCGCTGCCAGCACCACGGCGGTTGCCGCAAGCGGAGCGTACCGAAGGGCTTTATGCATATGATCAGCACATATTATGACCGAACCGACGCTCACTCCTTCGCGACTTTGGAAACGGATGACCCCAGACCAGCGGCTGCAGGCGGCCCACGCGTTCTGGATCGACGAGCAGGCGAGCGACGACCAGCTGCAGGCCGTGCTGCTGATCTCGCAGCAGAAGAAGTTCCGTCCCAAGACGGTGATCGGGCTCGACCACGACCGGAAGGCTCGACACCTGGCGAGCCTCAGCTCGCTGCCCGATGCCGTCGCCGCACGGGTGCTGGTGCTCTATCACCTCGCCGAACAGCGCGACTTGATGGGCACGTTCCTCGACGCGCTCGGCATCGCCCACGACAACGGCCTGATCGCAGACGATGCCGTCAAACCCGAGCCCGAGAAGCTCGGGCCGGCGGTCGCCCAGATCACCGCGAAGTATCCGGCCGAAGCGGTGAGCCTCTATCTGAGCACGCTGGTCTGCCAGGACCCGGACACCTGGAGCGGGCTCTCTGAGCTGTCGCCGGTCGGTTCAAGCGATCGAGACGGATCGTCGTCGAAGGCCTAGTCCCCTGGAAACGTGATGCGTCACATGATTCCCGGGCGGGGCATCCCCGCTGGCGGCGTTGCTCGTCCCTCACACATGCCCAACATGCTCAGCCCTCGCGCCTTGCCAGCAGGGCGCCGCGCTCCTGGCCTTATGCAACGCATCACGTTTCCAGGGGACTAGCCGCGCGATGCGCAAGTCGGTCGTGCTCATCACCGGGGCCGGGGGAGAAATCGGGCACGCGCTGGTCACCGGGCTGGCGGCGAGCGACGCGTCGATCATCACCCTCGACGTCGCGCCGCTCGGGGCGGCGCTGGCCCCGCTCGTCCGCCGCGAGTTCACCGGCTCGATCACCGACGTCAGCCTGCTCGAACGGATGCTCGCCGAGTTCGAGGTCGAGTGCGTGTTCCACCTCGCCGCCCTGTTGTCCACCCGTGCGGAATTCACACCGGTCACGGCCCATCGGGTCAATGTCGAGGGCACGATCAACCTGCTGGAGTTCGCGCAACGTCAGGGAGAGTCGCACGGGCGTCCGGTGGTGTTCCTGTATCCATCATCGATTGCCGCCTACGGAATTCCCGACCTCGAGACGAAAACGCGCGCCGGCCGGGTGGCCGAGGACGCCTTCACCCACCCGACCACCATGTACGGGTGCAACAAGCTCTATTGCGAGGAGCTTGGCCGTTACTATGCGCGCCACTACAAGCAGCTCTCGGTTGATGCGAGCCCGCACGTCGACTTTCGATCGGTCCGGTTTCCGGGGCTGATCTCGGCCAGCACGGTGCCGTCGGGTGGCACCTCGGACTATGCGCCCGAGATGATTCACGCCGCGGCCAAGGGAGAAGCCTACGAATGCTTCGTGCGACCGGACACGACGATTCCGTTCATGGCGATGCCGGACGCCTCGAACGCGCTCCGTCAGCTCGCCGCCGCCCCGCGTGCGCGCCTGACCAGGACCGCCTACAACGCCGGCGGTTTCAGCCGGTCGGCGGAGGAAATCCGCGAGGTGGTGCTGGCGGCGTTCCCTGCGGCCACCATCACGTATAAGATCGACAGGAAGCGACAGGGGATCGTGGACTCGTGGCCGGCGGATGTCGATGATTCGGCGGCGCGGGCCGACTGGGGCTTTGCGCCCGCGTACGACTTCAATCGCGCATTCCTGGAATACCTCATCCCATCGATCGGGAGCTCGTACCATCGGCCCTGAGCGGCAGCGCCATCGAACCCATGACCTCTGTGACTGCGGGCGGCCCGACCGGACGAACGACAACGGTGACCGCGTTTGCTCCTGCGACCGTCTCGAATGTCGCGTGCGGCTTCGATGTGCTCGGCTTCGCGCTTCATGAACCGGGCGACGAGGTGACGGCGCGCATCATTCCCGCCGGCGTCCAAATCGAGAGCATCTCGGGCGACAACGGCCGGATCCCGCGGGAGGCGGCGCGGAATACCGCCGGCGTGGCGGTGCTGGCGCTGCTGGCCAAGCTCGGCCACCGCGGCGGCGTGGCACTCAGCATCAGGAAGGGGTTGCCCCTGTCGAGCGGCCTCGGTGGCAGCGCCGCCAGCGCCGCCGCCGCCGTCGTCGCCGTTGACGCGCTGCTCGGGTCGAGCGCGCCGGTGGAGACGCTGATCGCGTGCGCGCTGGAGGGCGAGCGGCTCGGCGCCGGGTCGGCGCACGCCGACAACATCGCGCCGGCGATCTGCGGCGGTTTCGTGCTGGTCCGCCGCGCCAGTCCTCCCGACGTCGTGCGGCTGCCGGTGCCGCGCGGGTTGACCGCGGTGGTGGTGCATCCCGAGATCGAGATCGAAACCGCCCGGGCGCGCGCGCTGCTCGGCGACACGGTCGCACTGGCGGATGCGGTGAAGCAATGGGCGAACCTCGGGGCGCTCATTCACGGCCTCCACACCTCGGACTTCGCGCTCATCGGCCGTTCGCTCGAAGACACGATCGCCGAGCCCAAACGGGCGCCGCTCCTCCCCGGTTTCGCCATGATCAAGCGGGCCGCGGCCGAAGCCGGCGCGCTCGGCTGCAGTCTGTCCGGATCGGGCCCCTCGCTCTTTGCCTTGTGCTCGAGCGCCGCGATCGCTCGGCGCGTCGCCGAAGCCATGACCAGCGCCGTCCGCACCCAGATCGGCGGCGAGCCGCAGACCTACGTGTCGGAGGTCGCACCCCGGGGCGCCCGCGTCCTGTCGACATGCGGTTCGTAAGCACGCGCGCGGCTGACGCGCCGGGCGTGTCCCTGCGGACCGCCATGCTCGAAGGGCTGGCCCCCGATGGCGGCTTGTACGTGCCCGAAGCGATCGAGCCCTGGCAGCCGGGCGAGCTGTCGCGCCTGCGCAACCGGACGCTCACGGAAATCGCCTACCGTGCCCTCCGCCCCTACACCCGCGGCGAGCTCGACGCCGCGATTTGCGAGGCGGTCGTCGTCAACGCCTTGAATTTTCCGATTCCGCTCGTGGCAGTCGAGCCGGGGATCTACGCGCTGGAGCTCTTCCACGGCCCGACGCTGGCCTTCAAGGATGTCGGCGCGCGGACGATGGCCCGGCTGATGGCCTCGCTCGATACCGGTGATCAGCCGTTGACCGTCCTCGCGGCGACATCGGGCGACACCGGCAGCGCCGTCGCGCACGCGTTCCACGGCGTCCCCCATACGCGCGTGGTCATCCTCTACCCGGAGGGTCGCGTCAGCCCGACGCAGGAAGCGCAGCTGACGATGTTCAACTCCGAGAACGGCAACGTGCGTGCCTATGCCGTGTCCGGCAGCTTCGACGATTGCCACCTGCTGACCAAGCAGGCGTTCGCCAATGCCGAAGTCCGGCGGCAGGTACGCCTGACATCGGCGAACTCGGTGAACATCGGACGTCTGCTGCCACAGATGGTGTACTACCTTCACGCCGTCGCGCAGGCGCAGCAGCAGCTCGGCTCGATCGGGGCGGTGACGGTCTGCACGCCGAGCGGCAATTTCGGCAACCTCACCGCCGGGCTGATTGCCAGGCGCGCCGGCTTGCCGGTGGCGCGGTTCGTCGCGGCGACGAACGCGAACGACGTGGTGCCGACCTATCTCGCCACGGGCCGATTCGAGCCGCGTCCGTAGGTGCAGACGATCGCCAACGCGATGGACGTCGGTCACCCGTCGAACTTCGAGCGGATGCTGTGGCTCTATCACCAGGATCGCGCCGCCATGTGCCGCGACGTCACCGGCAGCGTACACACCGATGACGAGGTGAAGGCGACCATCAGGCGGGTGTACGAGGAGCGGGGATATCTGCTCGATCCGCATAGCGCGATCGCCTACATGGGTCTGGTCGGGCAGCTCGGGAAGGCCGGGCCGGTGACGACCGTTGGCATCTTTCTGGCAACCGCCCATCCGGCGAAATTCGGTGAGATCGTTGAACCGATTATCGGCCGGCCGGTCGCCACGCCGGCGCCGCTGGCGGCGGCGCTGGCGCGGCCGCGGCACGTGGTGAAGATCAACGCGACCTTCGACGCCGTCCGGCGGACCCTGGGTGACTGACCGTGTGTATCGCTACCGGCCGGATGTTCTGAGCGAGCTGTTGCGGCACGGCCTGATGCCCGCGTCCCATACCCCCCCGGAGCTCGTGCGAAACTATGTGCGCGACCTGTACAAGTACGAGATCCGCGCGCTCCGTGAGCGCTACCTCCGTCAGGAGTTCCCCAAGGCCGAGTACTGGACCCGCGTGGACAATCTCCGCCGTCAATACCCGGTGCTGGCGCTGCTGCCGCGACAGATGATCGAGTAACAACGCCCGGCGGTCGAGCCTTCCGGCGCTTCGTGTTTTCGGGCGTTTCGTGGCCTAATTGAGCGCACTCGAGACGATGAGCGACAAAGCCGACGATCTGTTGCCGGCGGTGTATACCGAGCTTCGCCGCCTGGCAGCCGCGTACATGCGGCGCGAGCGTCACGGCCAGACACTGCAGGCGACCGCGCTCGTGCACGAAGTGTATCTGCGGCTGGCCGGTTCCGCGCCGTCCTGGTCGGACCGGCAGCACTTCCTCGGCATCGCCGCGCGATCGATGCGTCAGATTCTTGTCGAGCACGCACGCGCCCGCGGCGCCGAGAAGCGCTGGGGCGGCATGGACCGGGTGTCGCTGCACGATTCGGTGGCGAATCCCGGCGCGGTGGACGCCATGCTGCCGGCGCTGGATGAGGCGCTGACTCGCCTCGAGCAGATCGACAGCGAACAGGCGCGCATCGTGGAGCTGCGATACTTCGTCGGGCTCGACATCAACGAGACGGCTGACGCGATCGGGATCTCGCCGGCAACCGTGAAGCGGCGCTGGGCGATGGCGCGCGCCTGGCTGCACCGCGAGCTGTCGGCATGACGGCGGAACAGTGGCGGCGCACGCGCGAGCTGTTCGAGCGGGCGCTGGACGAGAATCCACCGGACCTGCACGCGTGGCTTGCGCGCGAGGCTGCCGACGATTCCGCGGTCCGCGCGGAGGTGGCGTCTCTGCTCGAGCACCACACCCGCGCCGGCGAATTTCTCTCGCAGCCAGCCGGAGGGAGGCTTGACGACCTGCTCCGCGAGGAGCCGCGGTTTGCATCCGGCTACACCGTCGGCCCGTACGTCATCGTCCGCGAGATCGGTCGAGGGGGCATGGGCCGGGTCTACATGGCGACCGACTCGCGACTGGGCCGCACGGTGGCCATCAAAGCGCTGCCGGCGGAGCTGGCGGGAAGACCCCTGCAACGCGAACGGCTGCGCCGGGAGGCGCAGGCGGCGGCGGCGCTGAGGCACCCGGGCATCTGTACCATCTACGCTCTGGAAGAGCTCGACGGCGAGCTGTTCATCGTCTCGGAGCTCGTCGAGGGCCAGACGCTTCGCGAGGAGATCCGGAGCGGCAACCGGCCTTCTGCCAGCCAGTTGCTCGCGACCGCCCGCGAGCTGGCCCTGGCACTGGCGAGCGCGCACCAGCGAGGGGTCACGCATCGAGACCTCAAACCCGAGAACGTGATGCGTGCCACGGACGGTCACCTGAAGATCCTCGATTTCGGCCTCGCGATCCTCGATCCGGGCTCGATAGACGGGATCGCACGCGCCAATCTGACGCAGCCAGGCACCGTTGTCGGCACTCCGGCATACATGGCGCCCGAGCAGCTCAATGGCGGCACTGCCGATCCGCGCACCGACGTGTTCTCGTACGGGGTGCTCCTCTACGAGTACGCGACCGGCATCCATCCGTTCGATGCACCGTCGCCGCTCGCGCGGGTCGCGCGCGTGCTGGAGAGCGAGCCGACGCCCCTCAGCCACCTGCGCCCCGACTTGTCCGACACGGTGACCTCGGTGATCGGGAAGGCGCTGCGCAAAGCGCCGGCCGATCGGTATGCATCGGCCGCCGCCATCGTCGATCGGCTGGCGCGCGAAGAGAAGCCGGGCGGGAACAGCGGCGTGGCAGGCTGGTGGCGGACGCACCAGGTGTCGGCGATTGCGCTATATTTTTTCGCGGCCGCTCTGGCCTGGCAGATCAAGGAGTGGCAGCACGGCCCGAGCGATGCGCTGTTCCTGTGCGTCGGTGTCGCGGCGGCGGTCGCCGGTATCTTTCGCGGGCACCTGCTGTTCACCGAGCGGATGAACCGGGTCTCCTTCGGCGCGGAGCGTCGTCGCGCCGAGCCGGTGACCTTTGTCGTCGACGTGTTGATCGCGCTCGCACTGGCGGCGAACGGGTTGATGCTGACCCGCGTCCGTCCGCTGGTCGGAGTATTGACGATCGCGCTGGCCGTCTGCATCGCGATCGCCAGGGTCGTCGTCGAACGCGCGACGGCGACGGCTGCGTTCGGCGAGACGCCGTGACCGCTGCCGCGATGACGCAGGCGAGGCGATCTTCGAGTCGAGTGGGGAGCCATTCCATGATTGCGATCGAGATCCGGGAGCCCGGCGGCCCCGAGGTGCTGACGCCGGCCGAACGCCCGGTGCCGGCGATTGGTCCGGCGGATGTGCTGATCAAGGTGGCGGCGGCCGGCGTCAATCGACCCGACGTGATGCAGCGCCAGGGCCGGTATCCCGTGCCGCCCGGCATCACCGACATCCCCGGCCTCGAAGTGGCGGGGACGATCGATCTGGTGGGCCGCGACGTGGTCGAGTGGCGCGTCGGCGATCGCGTCTGCGCGCTGGTCGCCGGCGGCGGCTACGCCGAGTATTGCGCTGCGCCGGCGCCGCAGTGCCTGCCGGTTCCGCGCCGGATGGATCTGACGCACGCCGCTGCGGTGCCGGAGACCTTCTTCACGGTGTGGACCAACGTCTTCGATCGCGGCAGGCTGGCGCCGGGCGAATCCATTCTCGTCCATGGCGGTTCGAGCGGTATCGGAACGACCGCGATTCAGCTCGCCAGCGCGTTCGGCGCGCGGGTCTTCGCGACCGCCGGCAGCGCGGAGAAGTGCGCCGCCTGCGAAGCGCTCGGCGCCGAGCGGGCGGTGAACTACCGCGAGGCCGACTTCGTGGCGGCGCTTCGCGAGGCGACCGGCGGCCGCGGGGTGGACGTCGTGCTCGACATGGTCGGCGGCGCCTACCTCCAGCGCAACATCGACCTGCTGGCGATGGAGGGGCGGCTCGTCCAGATCGGACAGCTCGGCGGGGCGGCATCGCAGATCAACACCGGTCCCGTTCTTCAGCGCCGACTCACGTTGACGGGATCGTTACTGCGACCGAGATCGATTGCCGAAAAGGGGGCGATTGCCCGCGACGTGCACACCCACGTGTGGCCGTGGCTCGAGTCGGGACGGGTGCGTGTGATCGTGCACGCGACATTCCCACTGACCGCGGCCGCCGACGCGCACCGGGTGATGGAGTCGAGCGCGCACATTGGCAAGCTGGTCCTTCAGGTAGAATCGTAAGCTGCGTATGACGGACAATTTTCTGGCGACGTTGGTCCTGGGGGGGGTGCTGGCGGCCGCAGGGTGCGGTGGCACCGAGTCGCCGACTGGAGTGAGTGGCGTGGGAACAGTGACGGACCTGCAGATCACGGACGTGAAGCCCGGAAACGGCGCCGAAGCCACCCCTGGCAAGCTGGTGACGGTCCACTACACGGGGTGGCTCTACGATGCCAACGCGGCCGATCGCCACGGTACGAAGTTCGACAGCTCGCGCGATCGCAACGAGCCGTTCTCGTTTCCGTTGGGCGGCGGACGGGTCATTCAAGGGTGGGACCAGGGTGTCGCGGGGATGAAAGTCGGGGGCCAGCGCACACTCGTCATCCCGGCACGGCTGGGATATGGCAGCGCTGGCATGGGCGGCGTCATCCCGCCGAACGCGGCGCTGGTCTTCGATGTCGAGCTGCTCGACGTCCGATAAGCCCGAACGATAAATCTGATCTCCTGCGTTCTGCCGTTACACCTCAGGTCGTCTGTGTATGGACTACGTTCGGCTCGGCTCCACCGGCCTCAAAGTTTCCCGCATCTGCCTCGGCACGATGACATACGGCACCTCCGAGTGGCGTCCGTGGGTGCTCGACGAGGCGAAAAGCCGGCCGTTTCTCAAGCGTGCGATCGAGCACGGCATCAATTTCTTCGACACCGCGGACATGTATTCCCGCGGTGTGAGCGAGGAGGTGGTCGGCCGGGCGCTCAACGACTTCGCCTCGCGCGAACAGGTGGTGATCGCGACCAAGGCCTACTTTCCCACTCAGGAGGGCGCCAACGAACGCGGGCTGTCGCGCAAGCACCTGATGGACGCCATCGACCGGTCGCTTCGCAGGCTTGGCACCGACTACGTGGACCTCTACCAGATCCACCGGTTCGACCCGGAAACGCCCATTAAAGAGACCCTCGAAGCGCTCCACGACATCGTGAAGTCCGGCAAGGTGCGCTACATCGGTGCGTCGAGCATGTATTCCTGGCAGTTCGCCAAGATGCTGTACGTGGCCGATCGTCACGGCTGGACGCGGTTCGCGTCGATGCAGAATCACTACAACCTCGTCTACCGCGAGGAAGAGCGCGAGATGCTGCCGCTCTGTCGAGAGGAGGGCATCGGCGTCATTCCGTGGAGCCCGCTGGCTCGCGGCTTTCTCGCCGGCAATCGCCGCAAGGGGGACTTCGGCGACACCGCACGCGCGAAGACCGATGAGTTCGGACAACAGCTGTACTACACCGACGCGGACTTCGCGGTGGCAAACCGTGTCGTGGAGCTCGCAGGCCGCCGCGGCGTGAAGCCGACACAGATCGCGCTCGCCTGGCTGCTGTCCAGGCCCGGGGTCACCGCGCCGATTGTCGGCGCGTCGAAGCTCTCGCATCTGGACGAGGCGGTGGAAGCCGCATCCTTGATCCTGTCCCCGGAGGACGTCTCGTTCGTCGAAGAGCCGTACCAACCGCACGTCGTGCTTGGCCACTGACTTCGGGCAAGCGGTCGTCGCCCTCCGGCACCGGAACTTCCGACTGATCTGGATCGGCCTCCTGATCTCCTTCAGCGGCTCGACGATGCAGAACGCCGCGCTGCTGTGGCACGTCTCGCTGCTCGCCGATCCCGACAAGAAGGGGCTCGCGTTGGGCTTCGTCGGGCTCGCGCGCGTCGCACCGGTGGTGTTCTTCTCGATGGTCAGCGGCGTGGTCGCAGACGCAATGGATCGGCGCCGGGTGCTGCTGGTCACGCAACTGCTCTCGGCGATGGTCGCGCTGACGCT
Source organism: Luteitalea sp. (assembly GCA_009380045.1). Taxonomy (GTDB): domain Bacteria; phylum Acidobacteriota; class Vicinamibacteria; order Vicinamibacterales; family CAVVIG01; genus WHSN01. The sequence goes on along the minus strand of WHSN01000008.1, from coordinate 25,372 downwards.
GGCGGTTCTCACCTTCGCCGGCTCGATGATGGTGTGGCACATCTATGCGCTGGCGGCGGTCGGGGCCGCCGTGAGCGCGTTCGACCTGCCGTCCCGGCAGGCGTTGCTGCCGACGCTGGTCCCGCGCCAGCACCTGTCCAACGCCATCAGCCTGAACACCATCATGTTCCAGACGGCGTCGGTGTTCGGGCCCGCGCTTGGCGGTCTGCTGATTGCCGCGACCAGTCTCGGCTGGACCTACGCGGTCAACGCCATCTCGTTCGGGTTCGTGATTGTGGCGCTGCTGATGATGCGAGAGGTTCCGGCGCGCGCGCCATCCAAAGGCGGGCGAGACGCTCTTTCGCTCGGTGCGGCGATGGAAGGACTGCGGTTCGTGTTCCGCTCGCCGCTCATCCGATCGACGATGCTGCTCGACTTCTTCGCGACATTTTTCGCGTCGGCGACGGCGTTGCTGCCGATCTTCGCGCAGGACATCCTGCACGTCGGCCCGCGCGGATACGGCTGGCTCTTTGCCGCGCCGGCCATCGGATCGTTCGTCACCAGCGTCGCGCTCGTGCCGCTCGTCGCCCACATCAGTCGTCGTGGCGTCAGCATCATCTGGTCGGTGGCCGGTCATGGCGCGGCCACGGTGGTGTTCGGGTTGTCGCGGTCGTTCTGGCTCACCTTCAGCTGCCTGGCGCTGGTCGGGGCGACCGATACCGTGAGCACCGTTCTGCGCAACGTGATCAGGAACCTCGAAACCCCCGATCGCCTCCGCGGCAGGATGACCGGCATCAACATGGTCTTCTTCATGGGCGGGCCGCAGCTCGGCGAGCTCGAGGCCGGAGTCGTCGCCACCTGGTTCGGCGCCGCATTCGCCGTGATGACCGGCGGCATCGGGTGCCTGCTCGCAACCGCCTGGGTTGCCGCCGCGACCCCTGGACTTCGCCGCTACCGAGAGCACCCGATCGTGGAGCCGTTACGGCAAAACCTTGGCTGAAGCCGCATCCATCTCCCATGGGCCGCGTGAGACGACGCACCGGCCGTTTGTCGTCGGCGTGATCTCCGACACTCACGGATTGCTGCGGCCGCAGGTTGCCGAGGCATTCAGCGGGGTCGACCTCATCGTCCATGCCGGCGACGTCGGCGGGCAGCGGGTTCTCACCGCCCTCGCCGAGATTGCGCCAGTCGAAGCGGTGAGCGGCAACGTGGACGATCGGCACGATCCGATGCTGGCGCGTGCCCGGTCGATTCCCGTGAGCCGGTTGACGCTGCACGTGAGCCACGGAGACGAGCTCGGACGTCCGACGCCCGAGCTGCTCCTCGCCCGGTACGACGAGGACATCATCGTGTTCGGACACACGCACCGCCAGATTGTGCTCCGCGATCGGCGCGGCCGGCTGGTCGTCAACCCAGGCGCCGCAGGACCACGGCGCTTCAATCTTCAGCCAAGCGTCGCCCGGCTCATCGTCGCCGACCGGGACGTTCAGGTCGAGATCATCGCGCTCGGGTAGCGGCGCGTCCTCGATCAATCAGCAGGACCGGACACGACGGACCGCAGCACACACGATAGCCAGGGCCGTTCGGACATTTTCTCTACGAGCTCAGCGTGATCGCGCGATGAGCTGATCCGCATGCACGGGAACGACGGCAAGGTGAGCATCGAGTCGCTCCGGCTGGGCACCCGGATGATTTATCACACCCTCGTCGAGGTGGCCGGAAGGCGATACCGCGCGAAGCCCGATGCCCGCCGGGCTCGAGCGGGACGCGCTCGAACCCGGTCAATGGCGGGACGTGGGACGGAAAGAAATCAGCCGGGCATTGTCCGTTCCGTGGCCCCGGTCTGAAGTCCGGCACGCAGAAGGGTCAGCGTCGCGTCTTCTTCGCGGCTTCCTCGGCGTCGCGTCGCCGTTTGTTCTCGTCCTCGGCGGTCTCTCCCACGTGCGTTCGCTCGCCGCCTGTGTCGAGACCGATCACGTCGCCCGGCTGGGCGCGCCCGTCGAAAAACGGGCTCGGGTCGTTCTCGGTCCGGGCGGTCTGGTCACGGTCGCGATCGCCGGTGGCCCTCACCTGCTCCGCTTGATAGCCTCGACCCTCGGTCGACTTGCCGACAGCCGGCGCCACCTTCGAGGGCGGATACTCGACGCCAGCCGCGAAGGCCGCGCCGCCCATTCGTCCGGGCATGTACGCCGCGGCGTTCCACCAGGTCGGCTCGGCGTAGTGCGGCCGATTCCACTGCCCCTCGAAGGGATCCGTCACAGAGTACGATTCGGCTGACGTGCTTATAACGGTCGTGCTGCACGCCTGGCACGTGTCGTCATTGAAACGTCTGAGCTCCTTCTCACTCATCTTCTCGAACGCGCTCCTGTCGAATCCCGGGAAACGGTTGATGCGATCCTTGGGCAGGTCGACGACCAGCGCGTCGTTGTCGCCGTCCATGCGCGCATGGCCGACCGGCAGGAGATAGTGCTTCGACTTGAACCAGCCGCCCGAATCGACGACCACGTAATACGGACGCGACCTCTGGGAGTCGACGATGAAGCCGTCCACGTGGCCGAGGGTTTCCATCTGGGCGTTACGTACTTTCAGTCCGTCGAATTCTATCGTTTGGTCGTCCAGGTCGCCGGCGCTGACGTATCTCAACCACGGAAGAGGATGATCCACAAGGCCTCCAATCGCGCAGACATGCGCGCCCTCATGAGCGAGCAAGAAGCCGGCCGCCTCCGCGCCGGACTTCGGCGCCGCTTCGCGCGCCCTGGGACTCCGGGCGCGTCGGCGCGCCTGCGGCCGCCTTCGCGCCCCGGGCTTCGGCTTCGCACGGCCGCCGGCAAAGGAGACGCCCCGCTGCCTGCCCGCGATTTCCGAGGGTATGATCGCTGGATGCGATTATCGGTTCCGTCGAGCTCGCCCTCAGAAGCTCTCGCGGCTCCGGCGCTTCGTGCCCGCGCCGACATCCCCGAACGCTTCAAATGGAACCTCAGCAGCATCTACAAGGATTGGCAGGCGTGGCAGCACGCGTACGACGAGCTCGACCGCAGGATTGACGATTTCGCCTCGCTCCAGGGCACCTTGTCTGGCCCCGATCCGCTCCTCCGCGCGCTGCAGCTGCGTGACGAGATGGGGCAGCTCGAATACAAGGTGTGGTACTTCGCGTCGCTCTGGTACGACCAGGATCAACGCGACAACGAGATCAACGCCCGGCGCCAGCAGGTCCAGATCCTCTTCGCCAAGGCCGCGCAGGCCGCCGCCTGGTTCGATCCCGAGTTGTTGCAGGTGCCGCTGACGACCGTGGAGCAGTGGATGGCCGGGAGGCCGGCGCTTGCGGTGTATCGATTCGCCCTCGAGGATCTGTACCGCCAGCAGGAGCACGTGCTCGACGAAAAGGGCGAGCACCTGTTGTCGCTGTCGAGCCGGTTCTCGGGTGCGCCGAACGACGCCTATGCCGCGCTGTCGACTGCCGACGTCAAGCACCCGGAGGTGAAGCTGCCGAGCGGGACGGATGTGACGCTCACCTACGGCCAGTACCGGGCCATTCTCGCCACCAATCGCGATCAGGGCGACCGCGCGGCCGCGTTTCGCGAGTTTCACAAGATCTTCGGGGCGAATGTCAACACGTATGCCTCGCTGTACAACGCCGTGCTGCAGCGCGACTGGTTTCACTCCCAGGCGCGGGGCTACAAGACGACACTCGACGCGGCGCTGCACGGTAACAACATTCCGCCGGCGGTCGTCGAGAACCTGATTGCGCAGACCAGGGCCGGCACCGAGCCTCTGCGGCGGTATCATCGGCTCCGGAAGAAGGCGCTCGGCCTGGCGACCTATCACATCTACGACGCGACCGTCCCGCTGGTGGACGTCGATCGCCAGTATCCGTACCAGGACGTCCTCGGGTGGCTGCCGGAGTCGGTGGCGCCCCTGGGCGCCGATTACCAGCGTCACATGCGCGGCATCCTGGATGGCCAGTGCATCGACGTCTACGAGAACCCGGGGAAGAAGAGCGGGGCGTATTCGGCGCCGGTCTACGGCTGCCAGCCCTACATGCTCCTGAACTACAACGATACGCTCGACGCCGTGTTCACGCTGGCGCACGAGATGGGGCACTCGATGCACACCGTGCTGTCGCACGCGCATCAGCCGTTCGTGTATGCCGGCTACACGATCTTCGTCGCCGAAGTGCCGTCAACGCTCGGCGAGGGGCTGTTCCTCAACTTCATGCTGGATCGCACGCAGGACGAAGGCGAGCGGATTGTGCTGCTGCAGCATGCCATCGACGGCATCGTCGGCACCTTCTACACCCAGGTGATGTTCGCCGACTACGAGCTCCAGGCGCATCGTCTGGTCGAGGAAGGGAAGCCGGTGACGGCGGACGTGCTGGCAGAGATCTATTTCGCGCTGCTGGCGGCCTATCACGGCGATGCGATGGACTACGACGAGGAGTCGCGACTGACCTGGGCTCGCATCCCACACTTCTACAGCGCGCCGTACTATGTGTATCAGTACGCCACCTGTTTTGCGTCGAGCGCGCAGCTGATGAAGCAGCTGACGAGCGGTGCAGAAGCCGAGCGGCGCGAGGCGATCGACCGGTATCTGACGCTCCTGAAGTCCGGCGGGAGCGACCATCCGATGACCCTGCTGAAACGGGCCGGTGTCGATTTGAGCAAGCCTGAAGCGGTATACGCCGTCGTCGAGCACCTGGACACGCTGGTCACGGAGCTCGAGCGAGCGGTGGCTGACCGAGAACAGAACTAGGATTTGCTCGTCCTGGCCACCCCGAGCCCCGCGTGGGTGGCACCGATGCAGGTGTCCATCACCACGATCAGCCCGGCGGCGCGGGCGCGAACGGCGGCGTCCTCGTTCGACACCCCGCTCTGCAGCCACAGCGCCTTGGCGCCAATCTGCACCGCCTCGTCGGCAATCGACGGCGTGTCCTCGGACCTTCGGAACACATCGACGATGTCGACCGGCTGATCGATGTCGAGGAGGGAGGGGTAGGCGCGTTCCCCGAGAACGTCGGTTTCCCTCGGATTCACCGGGATCACCCGGTAGCCGACGCTCTGCAGCTTCTGGATGATGCCGTACGAGGTCTTGTCAGGGTTGCTCGAGGCGCCCACGACCGCGATGGTCGTTGCGGTCGTCAACAGCTCTTTCAGCTCGGCGTCCGCCGGATTGGTGTGGGGCATCCTCAGATTGTAATGCGGTGCGTCGAGGCGATCTCCGCCGCCGCCCGCCGTCCGCTCTCGACCGCCCCGTTCATGTACCCCTGCCACCGTATGCTGGTGTGCTCGCCGGCGAAAAAGAGCCGTTCGCACGGCTGTGACAGCCAGCCGCGCAGCCTGGGATCGAAGAGCGGATCGAACACGGCATAGCCGCCGCGCGACCATGGGTCGGACTCCCAGACCACCTGCCGCCAGCCGAGCACTTCCTGGTCGCGCGAGCCGAGCCAGTCGAGCGAGCGCGCGAGGCCGGCGACGCCTTCGCGTGACACGACATCGGCGGTGGCGTTGCTGGCCGCTCCGCCGGCGAGCAGGGCCAGGATGCCAGGCTTGCCTCGCTGCTCTTCGTTCGCCTCCCAGACGGCGCCGAACGGGAGCGGCGAGCCGAACGCACGGGGACGCGCCGGTGCACGCCAGAACCGCCGCGCGAACTGGAGCAGCGTCTTGGTCGCGCGGCCGTACTGCAGCCGCGCAATCGCCTCGTGCTGCTGCGCCGGCAGCGCCGGGGTGATGGGAATCCGGCGCAGCAGTGTGGCGGGAAGAGCAAACAGCAGGTAGTCCACCTGAATCTGCGACGTTTGACGCCCGCTCTTCACGCTCGCGCGGACACCACGGCCGCGATGCGAGACCGCCGCGAGCTCGGTGCCGAGGCGGACCCGCGCTCCCAGCGCCGCCGCGATGCTCGTCGCGAGCCGATCGTTGCCCCCCTCGACACGAGACATCCGGGAAGGCACCGGAGACCCGTTGTCGGAGAACTGATCGATGAGTGCGAGCAGCGACAGCTCCTCTGAGTCCGCCAGGAAGAATCCGCGAAGGCCAGTCGCCGTCGCGCGCAGCTCATCGTCAGCGCGAACGTCGTCGAGCCACTGCGCAACCGACATTCGCGCAATCTCACTGGTGATCGGCGTGTCCCACCGGCGTTCGCCAAGACGGTACAGCCGCGAGAACGGCTCGAGCTGCGCGGCAAGGCGCGTCCAGCTGCGAGCCACGTTGCGCTGGACGATCCGCACACGCCCGGTCGAATCGGCCCGGGCGTATCCGAACCCGCGGTGCAGGATCGGCACCAGCTTCAGCCCCAGTTCCTGTGTCAATCGCCGGACCTCTTCGTGGCCCTGGTCGATCATGTCCCCACCGGCTTCGCCGTGCTGCGACTCGGCGAACCCGTTCCGTATGGTGAACACCCGGCCGCCGACGCGGTCCCGCGCTTCGATGATCGTGACGTCGGCGCCGCGGTCGGCCAGGTCCCGGGCCGCGGCGAGGCCGGCGAGGCCGGCCCCGGCGACAAGGACGGACACTCCACTCAAGCTGGTATCGAGAGGCACTGCACAACTCTATTTTGAAAGCGGCTCGTTCGCGGATAAACTTTCGCCACGTGCGCTCCGCCCGCCGTCGCGCGACGTGCACGCCGGTGAAATCTCAACCCCGATCGGCCGGTCGAGGCCGGCAAGTCTGCCCGCCTTCGTACTTTTGCACTGGTGATCACGGCCAACGGGAGTTGGGTTGGGCAGCCTCCGGGATGATGATTCGGCCGCCGGTTTCGAAGCGGCGATAGTTCGAGTAGGTCGCGCGGCAGGTGATCACTTCCCGCGAGCGGGACGAACCGGCGGTCCGATACTCCTCTTCCATCAGCCGCGGCACCATCATCTCGACCCTGGGCTCGTGCTCGAAGGTGACGCGGATCTTCGACTGCGTGCGTCTCGGCGCCTGCAGACCGAGCTCCGACCGCAGCACCGTTCCGTCATCGTCGATGATCAGTACGCCTGAGGCGGGGACATCGCGACGGCTTCGAGCGTCGCGGATAATCGTCGGCCGCTCACGCTCGTCGAATGCGACCCGGTGCGCCGGGATGCCGTTGACCGTCTCGCCGCCGTCGTGCCGGAAGCGGAACCGCTTCTGGGATTCGCGGCCGAGAAACTGCAGGGCCAGCATCGGATCGTTGAAGTTCCGCTGCAGGCTGCCGATGTTGTACTGCGCGCCCGCGTCGGCCAGCTCGCGGAGACGCGCCCGTCCACCGCGCTCCGCCAGCAGGTCGATGACCGAGCCGCCCGAGTCCGCGACGCTGCGCCCGTTCACCGACAACACGTGCCGGATGGTGAGCCACGTGCGCCGGTCATCGAGCCCGACGAAGAACACTTCAGACTCGAGGTCGGCCATGTCGCCCCCGCCTGGTGCATGCACCTCCTGCCGGTACCGTTCGACCCCCACCACGTGCGTGAAGGCGGCCTGGAACGCGCTGACGTAGTCGCCGGCACGCTCGAGCAGCTGGTCGAGCGGCGCGGCGGCCACGGCGTCCTGGGCGGCGGCGCGGGGACAGACGAAGAACCCGGTCAGCACGCCCACGGCGGCCAGACTTCTGCCGAGCGTCATCCTCCGATTATGTTACGTTTCGCATGCGTCCAACTGGACGGGTTCGGCCGGCGCAGCGGCGGGGACCGCGGTGCTGCTCCAGCTCTCGTGCACCTGGTCGGCGACCGTCCAGGTGCACGACCACACGGCGATGCAGCGGGAGAAGTATCAGATTCACGCGGGGAAGTGGAGCGCGCTTGGCGTCGAAGTCAGGTGTGAGATGGCGCTATAGCTGGTCGATCGTGTAGCCGCGGGCTCGCAACATCTGCAACAGGCCGTCAGCGCCGATCAGGTGCGCGGCGCCGACAACGACGAACGCCGGCTTCGGGCGGGCAAAGAGCGCTTCCACCTGCGGCAGCCAGGCACGGTTCCGCTCGACCAGGAGCCGCTTGTACATTTCCGGCTCCGCTTTCAGATCCTGCAGCACGATCGCCTCCACGCCACTGGCGTCGCCCGCCTTCCAGGCGTCCGCCAGCCTGGTGAAGTTCGCCTGGGTCGTATCGAGCTCTTTCAGTGTCTCGGCGAGCAGTCGCTCCTGGAGGTCCATCGGCATGTCGTTGAACCGCGAGACCTGGAACTCGAGTGTTTCCAGCCCCTGCGACCGCTTGTTGGCCGTCCTGGCCATGTCGTAGAAGTGCTTGTCGAGGCCCAAGTCGGCGTTGAAGCCGGCCTTCTGCCACTCGAGCGCCTGCAGCGTCAGCGCCAATGCCCACGGCTTGAACAGGTTCAGCGGCGCCATCGGCATGCCGAGCGCCGTCACTTTCTCATTGACCGCCGCATAGGTGGCCGGCGAGATCACCTTGTCGAGCGATTGGCCCGCCGGCAGCATGCCCCGCGTGAGCATCATCAGCTGCGACTCCGGCGCCAGCATCTCGCCCATGTCCACCTCCTCCACCAGGAGGTCGGACTCATTGAACGCCGTGTCGAACGCCGGGCTGAGCGGATAGTACTGCGCAGAGAGCAGGTGGACGGAGCCCGCAAGATAAATTGTCTTGCCCTGTTTCGACGTCGCTTTCCAGACGAAGCTCTTGGTCGCGGCCTTGGTCATCCCGCCGAGGGCGATGATCAGCAGGAGAACCAGGCAGATCGGGCGGGCCGTGGGGATGGGCCTGGCCCCGGCGGAGCGACCGGTCCACAGGGCGGGGCGGTTTGGCCCCACCACTGCGAGAGCGCGGCCGCTCTGGCGAGCCCGAAGGCGCCGCCCCGGAGGTGATGAAAGCCAGGCAGGACCTGACGTCAACGGCCACCACCGCTCGAGCGCGTGGGCCGCTGACGCATGAAGCCTTCGACTTCTTCGATGGTGCGCGGGACCGACGCGGACAGCCGCTTCAATCCGGCCTCCTCGAGGAGAAACGAGTCTTCGACGCGGACACCGATGTCCGCATATTTCTTCACCGCTGGTCCCACCTTCTCGATCAGCGCCAGGTTCTCGGCCGTCCGCGGCAGGGCGTCGAGCGCCGTCGGCCGGATGTAGATTCCAGGTTCGATCACGAAGGTCATTCCTGGCTGAAGCGGGCGTGTCCGGCTCCCGACATCGTGTACGTCCAGGCCGATGTAGTGCGACGCCCCGTGCGTGTACCACATCCTGTATTGGTCACCGGCGGTGTCGGTGATCAGACCCAGCTTCAGCAGGCCGGCCTTGATGACCTCGACCGTCCGATTGTGAATGCCGAGCAGTGACCCGCCCGGACGCGCCACCTTCATCCCTTCCTCCTGCGCCTCGAGGACGATGGCGTAGATGTCCTTCTGGGCGGAGGTGAACGTACCGCTCACCGGGTACGTGCGGGTGATGTCGGGCGACATGTACTGGTAGTTGCACGCCGCATCGACGAGCAGCAGGTCGCCGGCCTGCATCTGCCGCTCGGACTCGGGGTAGTGCAGGATGGTGGCGTTCGGGCCGCTCCCGACAATCGACGGATATGCCCACGAGACCGCGCCGCGTCCGCGATGGACCGCTTCGATGGCCGCCTTCACCTCGTACTCGTAGGCGCCGGGACGCGCCGCGCGCATGCCGGCCATCTGCGCATCGCCCGAGATCTCGGTCGCCTTCGCGAGCACTTTCTGCTCGTACGGAGTCTTGACGAGGCGCAGGTCGGTGAAGAGCGGGGTCGCGTCGATCGCTTCGAACCCGACATATCGGGTCCTCAGCCGGTTCAGCAGCTCCTGCGAGGCGCTCAACGGCCGGCTCAGGCTGCCGGCGTCGAGCGGAATCGCCACCCGCCCGCGTCCGGCCGCGAGGGCGTCGAAAAAGCGGCCCGCTTCTTCTTCGTCCACATCCTGACCGAACGGCGTCCTCGTCAGCATCGCGGCGAGAAACCCCTCGAACTGTGACGTGGACAACACGGTCTGGATGCCGCTTCGCGCGATCGCCTCGTCGCGGCTGAGAATGCGGCCGGTCCAATGCTCGCGTTCGGGATTCCGATCCTTGATGAAGAGAATCTCCTTGCGCGACCCGTTGCCGGGCATGAGGACGAGCGTGGTCTCTTCCTGCGCGATGCCGGTGAGGTAGTACAGGTTGCTGTCCTGTCGATACTCGTAGTCGATGTCGAGCGAGTAGAGCCGCGTCGGCGCGCTGGCCACGATGAGCATCGCATCGGGGCCGAGCCGATCCATCATGCGGGTCCGTCGGGCGCTCAGGTCGTCGCTCAGCTCACTGGCACGTGCGGTGCCGGCCGAGAGGAGCAGGATCGCGAAGAGGTGCCGCAGAGCACGGTGGGTCCGCATCATTTCGAGCTCTCCTGGCGCGTCACTCGGGTCGCGCGTTCGGTGGCTTAGAATTATGACACCGACGTGAGCGTTCCGCCGCCAGAGCCTTCCCGCCTCGCCTTCAAAGCCTACGAGATCGAAGAGCTCATCGACATCTACTTCTTCCGGCGCTGCGGCATCGTGGTGGCCCACGCCGCGCGGGCGGGTGGTCTGTCGCCGAACGCGGTGTCTGTCCTGGCGGGCGTGATTGGGGGTGTTGGCGGCGCGCTTCTGGCGAGCGATCGGCTCGCCCTGGTCGGAGTCGGCTGCCTGTTTCTGCACGGGATCTTCGACTCGGCGGATGGTCAGCTCGCCCGGATGACCCGGCAGACCTCCGAGCTCGGTCGGCTGCTCGACGGCGTCGCCGGGTACGTCACCCACGCGGCGGCCTACCTCGGGATCGCGGCGGGTGTGGTGAGCCGCGGCGGCGGCTGGGACATCCTCGGCTGGGCGGTCATCGCCGGCGGGTGCACGGCGATTCAGGCCCAGATGTACGACTACCATCGATCGACCTACGCCGCGATCGTCGTCAACGGCGTGGTGTCAGAGAGGCCGGCGCACGGAGGCCCGCGGCGGCCGCCAGCGATCGTCGCCGCCTATGAAGCGGTGCAAAGGAGACTGGCCGGCTGGCACCCGGCGGTCGAGGCCGAGATTGCCGCTCGATCGGATAACGGCCGCGTGCGCGCGGATGACCGCTCGCGTTACCGCTCGTGGTTCTATCGCCCGGTGCGCGGCTGGAACCTGCTGGGCGACAACGTCCGGCGGTACGGCTTCGGCGTGCTGGCGTGCCTGCATCATCTCGAGTGGATGTTTCCGTTGATCCTGTTGCCGCTGAACGGCGTCCTGGCGGTGATGTGGCTCTGGCAGCGCCACGCGGATCGCGCCTTTCTCGAGGCTCGGGTGACGACCCGATGACCCATGCCGTAATCGTGATCTCCCACCCGGTCGCGCGCGACCGATTCTGTGGACGGACGCTGGTCGAGCGCCACCAGGAGCTCCTTCGCCGGGCCGGCGTTGACGACATCCGCGTCATCGCCGCGACCGACCTCGACGATCAACCGGCGAGCCGCGACCGGCAACAGCGCACGCTCGTTGTCACAGCCGAGCGCCTGTTCGATCCGCGGCTCTACGCCGCGGCGCTTGGCCACGACGGAGCGGTTCGCGTCACTGATGGTGGCATCGACGTGGGACTGGAAATGCTGCGTGGAGCGGGGTGCGCGGTACCGATTGCGACGGTACGGGATGCGGCGGTACAGGACGCGGGCTCGATCGGCAGCGGTGTGGCACCCATCCCGTCGCTCGACCTGAAGTCGCTCGATCCGTACAGTCGAGAGCTGAGGCGGAGCCTGCGGCCATACTGGATGCGTGTCGCCAGCGTGGACGACCGACCGGAGGTGACGCGCATGCTCGTGGCGGCGAGCGGCAAGGGGCACCAGGATCTGCCGGCGATGCTGATCAACGCGCCGCTCGAGAAGGCGGCGATGCGCGTGCTGGCGAACACGCGCGTCACGCCGAACCAGCTCACGGCATTCTGCAACCTGGTTGCCTACGGCGTCGCCGCGCTGCTCGCCACCGGCCACCTGTTGTCCGGTGCGGTCGGCGCGCTCGTCGTGGGCGTCATCGACGGGCTGGACGGCCGGCAGGCGCGCATTCAAGTGCGCACGACGCCGCTCGGCCGGATCGAGCACCTCCTCGACAAGGTCTACGAAGTGCTGTGGATGGTGGCGCTTGCCTACGCGCTGTCCGGCGGCTTCGCGAACAGGTCGTACGGGACGGCGCTGTTCGTGTGGGTCGCCGCATACGCGCTCGACACCGCCGCCTACGACCTGGTGAAATGGCGAACCGGCTCGACGCTCGATGAAGCCTCGCGGCTCGATGCGTTGATTCGTCTCGTCGCGGGCCGCCGCAACGTCTACGCCTGCATCCTGCTCGCCGGCGTGCTCGCGAACGCTCCGGGCGCGGCATTCCGCGCCATCGTCTGGTGGTCGGTGGTCACCTCTGTCGTGCACGCCGCTCGCGCCGCGATGGTGATCCGGAGCGGCCGGCAGGCCTGTGTTAGTCTGAGCAAATAGATGAACCGCCTGCAGAGCGCGCTCCGCGACATCCGTGGCTACCCGACCCTTCGCGCCGCAAAGCGGCTGTTCGACCGCAAACCGCTGCAGTGCAGCCTCTATGTGACCGATCAGTGCAACCTGGACTGCGCCTACTGCACGGAGTACGACAACAGCAGGCCGCACCCGTCGCTCGTGGACCTCACCCGCTGGCTCACCCGTATCCGGGATCTGGGCACCGTGCGCGTCGCGCTGGTCGGCGGCGAGCCGCTGATGCACCCCGACATCGTCGAAATCGTCCGCCGCGCGAAGCAGCTGGGGTTGTCGACGAGCCTCACCACGAATGGGTTCCTGCTGACCAGGTCTCTGGTCGAGGGCCTCGAGGAGGCGGGCCTCGAGGTGATGCAGATCAGCGTCGATCGGATGACGCCGAGCCAGGTGACGCGCAAGTCCTTCAAGACCGTGCTGCCGAAGCTCGATGTCCTGGCCGATTCGTCCATCAACGTGCACATCACCGGCGTGCTGTGCGACGACACGATGAGCGAGAGCCGGGCGGTGCTGAAGACCGGCCTCGATCGCGGCGTCCCAACGGAGGTCCGTCTCGTCCATGCCGATCCGAATCGGCAGTTCCGGGTCGAGCCTGGCGAGCGCGACAGGCTCGAGACCTTCTTGTTGTGGATGCGCCAGGCCAAGGAAGCCGGGGTGAAGATTCACACCAACGACGCCATTCTGAACTACCAGCTCAGTCTGGTGCGCGGCGAACAGGTCGACTGGGTATGCGCCGCCGGCTTCAAGATTTTCTTCGTGTCGGCTCAGGGTAAGTTCTGGCTGTGCAGCATGCGACACACCGACCAGGACATCATGGACGTCACGCCCGCGCACCTGCTGGCCAACGACGGGCCGAAATCCTGTCAGGACGGCTGCGGCGTGTATTGCTGCGTCAACACGTCGATGCTCTACCAGAACCCGGTGAGGATGATTGGACGCGAGGTGCGGCTGCGGCTCAAGCGAATTCCTGCGCCAGCGCCTCAGTCAGCTCCTCGCGGTGCAGAAGGAATGTAAGAGTGACGATTCCAAGCCCGGCCGCGAGCAGCAGCGGGTAGACCATCCGCGAGCCGGTCAAAAGCGATACGAGAAAGAACGCCAGCGAGAACGCCTCGCGACGGAACAGCACGAACACCGCGGCGGCGGCGCGCAACGCCGGCGTCCGCAACCGCCGCGCGGCCGCGAAAACAGCCCCTTCGATCGGTTTCGTCGGCACGAAGAACTGCGTGGTGTTTCTCGCCCGTCTCACCATCCGCATCGCCCACCACAGCAGGGTCGGGATGCTGATTGCGACGACCGCGGCCAGCGCCAGGCCCGGCGGTCCAATTCCCTGGCGGCTCCAGCCGAGGAACACACCGGCCAGCCCGAAGGCATACGTCAACTGGTCCACACCGGTGTCGAGCTGTTCGCCGAACCTCGACTCGCTGAACGTGAGCCGCGCCATTTCGCCATCGATGCCGTCGGCGATCGACGCGCACCAGAACAGAAACGCCGCGGCGATCATCGTCGAGTGGGAGGTCTGCGCCATCAGCCAGGCGGACGCGACGCCGATGCCGAACGTGGCGATCGTGGCGGCGTTGGGAGACAGCCCGGCAACGAGAAACAGGTAACTGAAGATCCGGCTGATCCGGCGGTGCAGATGGCGCGAGAGCCAGCCGTCGGCCGGCTTGCCGGACGCTTTCAGCAGGGACCATGAGGCCTGGCGGCGGGCCTGGACCGTCGATACGTCGAACGCCGCGCCCGGCGGGAGCTCGGTTGTCTGGGCCGACGACCGGCCGGCTGACCCAGCCGCCTGCCAGACGATCGGGACGCCGGATCGATCCCACAGCAGGTGCCAGACGCCGACCGGCGGCGGTAACAGATCGAGAAGGGCCGGGGTGATGACAACGCCGGCCGGGACCACCAGCGTCGGAAGCGGGGCGCCGTTGACGGTATCCACGCCGCCACGCCGGCGCGCGATCCGCCTGTTGCGTTCCGAGGCACGCAGGCCCAGGAATCGGGGTCCCGGATCTGTGCAGACAATCTGAAAGCTGGTGCCCGGGGGCGCGCTGGCACTCATCCGTGCGAGCGGCTGTCGATTCGCACTAGGCGGCCACGCACCAACGGCGTGCCGCGCACCCGCTCGTCGGCCGCGACACGCCGGCGCACAGCGAATACAGGTACGATCAGGTTCGCGGTCCTCTCAACACGCATGGCTGGCAGTCTCACACAACCGCTCGATCGGGTGCAACCGGGGATCGCGCTTCTTCCGGTCACGACGCGCGCCCGGATGCGCGCGTTCGTCGATCTGCCGTACAGGTTGCACCGCGAGGAGGCGCATTGGATTCCGCCGCTTCGCCGCGACGAGCGCCGGCGGCTCTCACCGGCCCACAATCCGTTCTGGAATCACGCGCGGGCCGACCTCTGGCTCGCGCGCGCCGGAGGTCGCGTCACCGGACGCATCGCGGCGATTGAGGACCGCCTGTACAACGAGCGGCAGGGGGAGTCGATCACCTGGTTCGGGTTCTTCGAGGCCGAAGACCGGGCAACCGCGGCGGCGCTGCTGACGGCGGTGGAGCAGCGGGCTCGCGAGTGGAACAGTCGGGTTGTGCGCGGGCCGGTCAATCCGTCGCTGCACGACAGCGCCGGACTGCTCGTCGATGGGTTCGATACCGATCCCTACATCCTGATGCCGTACAACCCACCGACCTACCCGTCTTTCGTCGAGGAGGCCGGCTACAGGAAGGTGAAGGATCTTCTGGCTTGGGCGATGGACCTGTCGAAACCGGCGCCCGAGCGCGTCACACGCCTCGCCTCGCGGGTTGTCCGGCGCAACGGCCTGAAGGTGCGGACGGTGGATCTCGGCGCGTTCGACCGCGACCTGGCGATCCTGCATCAGATCTATCGCGCAGCCTGGGACGACAACTGGGGATTCGTGCCGCCGACCGATGCCGAGATACAGCGGCTGGCCGCCGACTTGAGGCCGATCCTCGATCCCGAGCTCGTGCTGTTCGTCGAGCTGGCCGGCCGCCCGGTCGCGTGCTCGGTGGCCCTGCCGGACATGAACCAGGTGCTCAAGCTGATGAACGGCCGCCTGCTGCCGTTTGCCATCGTGCACTTTCTGCGTCGCCGTCGCATCATCGACCAGACCAGGCTCCTGATGCTCGGAGTGCTGCCCGACGTACGCCGGCTGGGGCTGTACCCGCTCCTGATGGCGGAAAGTCACCGGCGGGCCATCGAACGCGGCTATCGTCGCGGCGAATCGTCCTGGACGCTCGAAGACAACGCTGCAGTGAATGCCGGCATCGAGGCCCTCGGTGGCCGGCGATCGAAGACCTACCGTCTGTATGAAAAGCCGGTCGGTTAGCATCACGGGCGCAACCGGGTTTCTCGGCTGGCACCTCTGTGAGGCGTTCGGCCACGCGGGATGGGACGTCCGCGCCATCGTGCGTCCCGGGAACAGGAAAGAGCTGCCGAACGGTGTCCGCCCGGTCGAGGCGCCACTGGCGAGCGCGCGGCTCGCATCAGCCTTGGCATCCACCGATCTGGTCATCCACAGCGCTGCGGTGATCAGGGCCCCGACGGCAGCGGCCTTTCACGCCGTGAACGTCGAAGGAACGCATGCCGTCGTGACCGCAGCGAACGCGGTGGGCGCCCGTCTGGTTCACATTTCCAGTCAGGCCGCGGCTGGTTCGGGCACTCCGGACCGTCCCCGCCGTGAGGGCGACCTGCCGCATCCGGTCAACGCCTATGGACGCAGCAAGCTGGCATCCGAGACGATCGTGCGCGAAATCGGGGAAACGCCGTGGACGATCCTCCGGCCGTGCGCGGTCTACGGTCCACGGGATCGCGGCTTTCTCCCTCTGTTCCGCCTGGCCCGCCTCGGCCTGACGCTCCTCGCCGTACCGCCCGGCACGGCGTTCACGTTCGTCTTTGTCAAAGACCTGGTGCAGGCAGTCGTGCTCGCTGCAACCGACGCCCGTGCGGTAGGTGAGACGCTCTTTATCGGGCATCCGGTGCCGCAGCCGACCGACGCGCTCTTGCGGGCGGTGGCTGAAGCTGCGGGCCGCAGGTACCGCCCACTCCACATCCCGCCGGTGCTCGTGACGGCGCTGGCCTCGGCCGGCGACATGTTCTGGAGGGTCGGGGGGCAGCCGATCATTGACAGCGGCCGTCTCGCGGAGCTTCGCGCATCAGGGTTCGTCTGTTCGGTCGATCGCATCCGCGACCTGCTCGGTTTCATCGCCCCGACCCCTCTTCGCGACGGCATCGATCAGACGATGCGCTGGTATCGCGACCATCGCTGGTCGTGACGGAGTAGAGCTTCTTGGGCCCCTCCGCCCGATCGTCACGACGAGACCGAGCTCGAGGCGGGCGCGTCGATGATACACAGCGCCCGGCCGACCTGCTCGAAGGTCGCGAGGGCGCGATCGAGCTGCTCGAGCGTGTGGGCCGCCGAATAGCTCGTGCGCAGCAGGCAGGCATCGGGCCGGCAAGCCGGCGGCAGGACGATGTTCGCGTACAGTCCGGCTTCGAGAAGGGCCCGCCACAACATCACGGCCTGCTCGGGCTCGCCAACCACGATTGGCACGATCGGCGACTCGGTCGGCCCGATCGTGAAGCCGAGACGCGTCAGACCGGCGCGGACGTGACGCACGTTCCTCCACAACCGCTTCCGCAGGTGGGCGCCGTTCCGCAGAATCTCCAGCGCCGCAGCCACGCCGGCGATGGTCGCCGGCGAACCGGAAGCAGTGAACACATAGGGGCGGGACGCAAAGTGCAGCAGTTTCAGCGCGGGATGGTTCGACACCGCGTATCCGCCGATTCCCGCCAATGCCTTCGAAAACGTGCCAACGACGAAATCGACGTCGCCGAGCACCCCCTGCGCCTCGGCGCAACCCAGGCCGGACTCGCCGTAGGCGCCAAAGGAGTGTGCTTCGTCGACCATCAGCCAGGCGCCAACCTCCCGGCAGGCCGCGGCAATCTCGCCGAGCGGCGCGACGTCGCCGCTGATGGAATACAGACCTTCGACGATCACGAGACAGGAGCGGGGGTCGCCCGCCTTTTCCAGCTTGCGCGCCAGATCGGCGGCGGAGTTATGACGGAACATGAACGTCCGCGCGCCGCTCAGTCGAGCCCCGTCATAGATGCTGGCGTGGCTCTCCACATCGACGATGATGGTGTCCTCCGGGCCGCACAGACCGGAGATCACCCCCAGATTCGCCTGGTAACCGGTCGTGAACACCATCGCGTGGCGCATGTGGTAGAGCGCCGCGAACGCCTGCTCCAGACGCCGGTGCGCGCCGAACGTGCCGTTTGCCGCCCGCGAGCCGGTGGTCCCCGCGCCTTCGCGCTCGAGCGCTGACCGTGAGGCCGCAATCACGTCGGGATGGAAGCTCAGGCCGAAATAGTTGTTGGATCCGCACATCAACGTCCGGCGTCCCTCGATGAGGACCTCGGTCGGACTGCCCGTCTCTTCAATGACGGTGTCGAATGGCACCGCCCCGTCGCCGAGCACGGCGATGCGTTCTGCAATGGCTTGCAGCTTGTCGGGCAGCGCCACTCGTCAGATGCCTCGGCCGGACTGAAGCAGCGTGCCGGCCTGGAAGCGGACGCGCGTTTCGGCTCGACGGACTTTGCCGCTGGTGGTGCGCGGAATGGTTCCCGGTGGGGCGACCACGACGCGGTCGAGCTCGAGTCCGGCGGTTTCGCGGACCCGGCGCCGGACGTGATCGATCACCGCGTCCGGCTTGGCGCTGGCCCGCGCTTCGACGACGGCGACCACTTCATCGGCTTCCTCGATGTGGTTGATGCCGAACACCACCACGCCGGCGAGCGGGATGCCCCGGACGTCGGCTATCGCCGACTCGAGATCGGGCGGGTGATACTTGCGGCCCTGCCGGATGATCAGGTCCTTGGTCCGCCCGCAGACGTACAGCTCCCCGTCCGCGAGGTAGCCGATGTCGCCGGTGTGCAGCCACCCGGCGCTGAGGGCTTCGGTCGTGGCCGCAGGATGCTCGAAGTAGCCGTCCATCATCGACGGCCCGCGCACCACGATCGAACCGACATGCCGGTCGGGCAGCCCGGTCAGACGGTCGTCCACGATGGTGAGCGCATGACCGGGAAAGGCACGGCCGCAGCCGACGATGCGGACGGCCGGCGATCCGTTCACGGCAGGCATGGCAATCGACTCGCGCACGAGGCGCTCGGCATCGACGACGTCCACCTTCAGGCCATCGACCGACAACGCGACGGCGAGCGCGTGCTCGGCCAACCCGTAGCTCGGAACGAAGCTGGACTCACGGAAGCCGGCTCTCGCGAAGTGCGCGGCGAAGGCGGCGAGCGAGTCGGCGCGTATCGGTTCCGCTCCGCAACCAGCGACGCGCCAGCTCGAAAGGTTGAGGGTGTCGATCTGCGACGGCTTCACCCGTCGGCGGCACAAGTCGTAGGCGAAGTTGGGTGCGAACGACACCGTCCCGCCGTAGTGGGAGATCGCCTCGAGCCAGGCGCTGGGGCGCTTCAGAAAGAGCACCGGCGACAGCACCACGACGTCGGCCGCCATGTACACGGCCGTCAGCAGCATGCCGATCAGGCCCATGTCGTGATAGAGCGGCAGCCAGCTCACGCCGACGTCGGCGGGTGTGATCGCCAGCCCGTCGGGGCCGGTGATGGCGTTCACGTTGGCGTCGAGGCTCGCGTGCGACAGCACCACCCCTTTCGGGCCAGCCGTCGAACCAGAGGTGAACTGCAGCAGGGCGGTTGACGCCAGCGACACGCGGACCGGGGTCTCGAGCGCCGGTCCGTGTCGCAGCTGATCGATTGTGACAACCGATGGCGGCTCGAGCATGCCGGTCACGTTCAGGAGCGGCGCCACGTCGACCGACGTCACGACGGCGGCCGTGCGCGCGGCCATGAGAATGTGTTGTGACTGCCGCGCGAAGGTGGGCAAATCCGCTGCCTGCGCCGGCGGGCACAGCGGCACCGGCACGAGGCCGGCCGCGGAGATTCCAAAAAATGCCTGGATGAAATCGCTGACTTCGGGGAGCACGATCGCGACCCGGTCTCCCGGGACCAGGCCGCGCGCGTGCAGAGCTCCCGCGAGCGTCAGCGCGTCAGCCAGCAGCTGACGGTACGGCAGAGGCACCGATCGGCCATCGTGCTCGATGGCAATGACGCCGCGCGTCGTCTCCGCCGCGCCGGCGAGGGCCTCGGTCACTGTCCGCGGCTCGATCACGTCGACGACCCTGCGGCAGATGTCAGCCGATGCACTTCGCCCGCGATGTCGCCAACGGTCCGGATGTGGGTCAAGGTGTTCAACGGCACAGCGATATTGAAGTGGTCTTCGAGCTCTCCTACGAGCTCCAGGACCTGCAGCGAGTCGAAGCCAAGATCCGCGAGCAACTCACTCGCTCCGGTGGGTTGGATCGGCCGCCGGCTGACGCGCTTCAGAATGTCGATGATGTCCCGCTCGATGGTCGCGGCTGTTGGCGACCGGCCCGTGTCCTGCGGTGCTCCTCTGCGCTCGGGTTGGAAAGTTTCGGTCAGGTGCAGAAATGTAACATGAACACGGGCCCGGAGCCAGAATGCGCCTTGCGATTGACTGTCGATACGTACGTGAACGGCCGAGCGGAATCGGCGGATACGTCGAGGCGCTGACCCATCGTCTTCCGGCGCTTGGGCCGGATATCCGCTTTCTGTTGTGGACCCACCGAAGGGCGGGACGATCACTCTCGAGGGCCACAAACGTCGAAGAGGTCGTGGTCCGCCCGGAGCCGAGCTCCCTCTGGACGCTTCTCTGGCCGGATCGGTTCGGTCCGCTCGACGGTGTAGACCTGTTTCATGCCCCCCATACGATCCTGCCACGGCGATTGACGATGCCGACGGTTGTGACGATTCACGATCTCCTCTCACTCGAGATGCCTCGCCTGCACCGCAGCGGGTGGGAGGGGTGGGCAAAGCGGTGGTATTACCCGGCTGCCGTCTGGCGTGCGCTGACGCAGGCGACCAGGCTCGTCACGACGACGTCGGCGATGGCGGACCGGGTGGTCCGCCTGTGGCCGGCCGCAAAATCCCGGACGGTGGTGATTCCGCTCGCCGCCGGCCCCGCGTTTTGCACGCCGGTCGATTCTGCCGAGGTCGGTCGGCGGGTGCAACGACTGCTTGGCACGGCGGATCCATACTTCCTGGTGGTCGGGCAGAACAGCCCGACGAAACGCCACGCTGACGCGCTTCGGGCCTTTGCCGCCGGAGCGCCAAAGCCGTGGCGGCTCGTGCTCCTGCAGCGCGACGCCGCCGGCAATCCGCTAGCGCCGCTCAGCCGGGCGCTCGATGTCGCCGAGCGCGTCATCTGGCTCCCAGCCGTGAACCAACCAGACCTGGTGACGCTGCTCCAGGGCGCGGGCGCGCTCGTGCAGCCGTCGTCATACGAGGGGTTTGGCCTGCCGGTTGTCGAGGCGATGGCGTGCGGCTGTCCGGCCATTGTGAGCGACCTGCCGACGCTCCGCGAGGTCGTGGCCGAGGCCGCGATCCGCTTCCCGCCGGGCGATGTGGACGCGCTCGCCCGTTCGATCTCGTCGGTCTCGTCGTCTGCCGGCCTGCGGCGCGAGTTGTCTGCCCGTGGGCTCGAGCGATCCGGGTCGTTCTCGTGGGACGACTGCGCGCGCGACACGCTGTCAGTCTACCGCGACGCGGCCGTACGCGGCGGGCATTCGAGCTTCAGGTAAGATGCGTTGGATGTACGCCGACGTTGTGACGCAAACCGTGATACTGGCTGCGGGCATGGGCACCAGGCTCGCCAGCGCCGAGGCCGGCGTGCCGAAACCGCTGATGTCGATCGGCGGATCACCGCTCGTCGGCCACGCGCTGGCGCAGGCCGAAGCAGTCGGCTGCACCGAAGCGGTGGTCGTCACCGGGTACGAAGGCGGGCGGGTGCGCAGGGCGGTCGAAGCGATCGGCTCGCCGATGACCATCCGTTTCGTCGAGAATCCCGATCCGACTGAACCGAACGGGCACTCGTTGCTCGCCGCCGAGGCGGTGGCGGCCCCCCGGTTTTTCCTGCAGATGGTCGATCATGTGTTTGCAGCGCCGGTGCTCGGAAGGCTCGCCAAGACCGCGATGAGGCGCGGCGAGGCGGC
This sequence comes from Luteitalea sp., assembly GCA_009380045.1. Taxonomy (GTDB): domain Bacteria; phylum Acidobacteriota; class Vicinamibacteria; order Vicinamibacterales; family CAVVIG01; genus WHSN01. The sequence continues at coordinate 3,880 of WHSN01000008.1, read as the reverse complement.
GCGGTTGCTCGTCGACCGGGCTCCAGTGGGGCTCGACCTGAGCGATGCCACGAAGGTCCGGCTCGAAGGCGAGCGCATCGTCGCCATTGGCAAGGGCATCGAGCCCTGGGATGCAATTGATACCGGGGTCTTCCTCCTGTCGGCTGCGGTGTTCGACGCCCTCCGGCAGGTGCCGCCGTCCGAACCTCTCACGGTGTCCTCCGCGATGAGAAGGCTCGCACGCGACGGTTCGTTCCGCGCGGTAGATGCCGGCGGCGTGTCGTGGGTGGACGTGGACACACCGGCCGATCGTGACGACGCCGAGCTGCGCCTGGCCGCGTGGGGGCGCACCGCCCCGGCTGAAGCGACTGCTCCGGGGCCGTGAGCCAGCGGTCCGCCGACGCCACAGCCGAGCACGGCGCCGCGCTCGCTCGCGGCGCTTTCTTCAACACCCTCGCGTTCCTCGCCTCCAACCTTCGCGGTATCTTCACGTTGCTCGTGGCCCGGCTGCTTGGCGGCGCCGCGCTCGGCACGTTCGGGCTTGCCTGGGCTGCCACCGACGTCGTGAGCAAGATCGCAACCGCTGGGTTCGACACGACGGCGACCGCGCTGGTGGCGCAAACAGACCTCGCAGGCGGCCGTCGCCTGATGCAGGTCATGCTTCTCATCTCGCTGGGCGTGAGCCTGCTGCTGGCGCTGGCGGCGCTTCCGGTCGCGATGTTCCTCGGTCCGGCCGCGGGGCTGCGGCCCGAGCTCGCGCGTGCGACGGGTGTTCTGATGCTCGCGCTCCCCGGCATCACGTTGTACCGGGTGAGCACGGCGTTGTCACGCGGCAGGGGGATGATGCATCACGATATCTACTCCCGCGGATTCACCGAAAGCCTCGGAACCACGGCGGCGCTGCTGGTGGCGATTGCGGCCGGCGCCAGTCGGCTGGCGCCGGAGATTGCGGCGATCGTGGGGACGGGTGCCGGCGGCCTGGTGGCGTTCGCCCTGGCGCGACGGCTGTTCTCAACGCGGGCGCCTGCCGACCAGAGCGACCCGACAGTCGCAGCGCTGATCCGGCATTCGGCGCCTGTGGCGCTTTACAGCCTGCTGAATATCGCGATCATGCAGATCGACCTCGTCATGCTCGGTCTGTATGTCGGCCGCGCGCCCGGGGTGACGTTGGAGACGCTCGGCGTCTACGCGGGTGCGGTCGGAATCGCTGGCGGCCTGCGGAAGGTGAACCAGGCGTTCACGCCGATCTTCACCCCCGTCGTGGCAGAGCAGATGGGGCGCGGCCAGATCCGCGAGGCAGAGGTCACCTATGGCTACCTCGCGCGCTGGATGCTGGCCATTCTCCTGCCCGCGGTCGCCGTGCTCGGATTGTCTGGCGAGGCGATCATGTCCATTTTCGGTCCGGGCTTTGCGGCGGGAGGTGCATGGGTGGCCGTGCTCGGCGCCGCCTGCGCCCTCAACGCGTTCGTCGGTCTTGGCGAATTGATCTTGATGGTGAAGCGCCCCGCACTGAACCTCCTCAACTCGTCGATCGCCATTGCCGCAACGATCGCCCTGAACATGCTGCTGATCCCTCTGCTCGGACCGCTCGGCGCGGCCATCGGGATGCTGGCGCCATACGCCTTGCAAGGGGCCCTCCGGGCCGTCGAGATCACGTGGCTCTTCGAGTGGCGCTGGCCGATCCGCGCCCTGACCAAACCCTGGATTGCCGCGAGCCTGGCGATTGTCCCGGCGCTCGCCGTCCGACTGGGTGCGACGAGCAGCATGGCCGGACAGGTGGCGGCAGGCATCGTGTACCTGCTCGCCTATCTGGCCGCCTGGCGGTTGATTGGGCTCGACGCGACCGATCGCGCCGTCTTCACTCACGTGCTGCGGCGCAACGAAAGCTCGGCCTTGCTGCCGCAGCGCTGACTGATGACCTGGACGAACACTCCAACAGGTTGTGCAAATCGCTTCGAAGCGCGCCACAATAGAAAGAGTTCATGCAGTCCGCACGTCCGGGCCGGTTCCGTGCCCGCCTGCTCATCGGTGCTCTGCTTCTCGTCTGCGCAGGTCCCGTTGCCGCCTTCCAGGACTCCGTCGCTCCCGGTTCCATCCGCGGGATCGTCGCGACCCAGAATGGGACCATTCCACTCGGCGGCGTGACGGTCACGCTGCTGAACGACAGCGGCGAGGTCTCGAGTGCGACATCCGAGGCCGACGGCTCATTCACCTTCGCTTCGGTTGCAGCCGGAAGCTACTTCCTCGTGGCGGCGATCGAGGGGTTCGATGCCCTGAAGCTGGCGGTCGACGTGCGGTCGGGCGAGGCGACCCCGGCGGCGCTCAACGCGACCATCGCGTCGGTCTCGGAGCGGGTCGATGTCGTGGCGCCGACGACGGTCGTGCCGAGCACCGGTACCTTGACGTCATCTGAAGGACTGACCGCCCGCGAGCTCGAACAGATTTCCGGCGGCGGCGGCCTTCAGGCCGCGCTCAGGATGCTCGTCAGCGTCATCGAAGTGCCTGGTGGCGTCAGCATCAAAGGCGGGCGTCCCAGTCAGGCGGCAGTGCAGCTTGGCCCGGGCGCTTTTGTCGATCCGGCGACCGGCCTTTCGCAGGTGTCGCTGCCCGACGATGCGATTGACTCGGTGACGGTGCTGCCCAATCCTTACGCCGTTGAATTCGGGCGGTTCTCTTCGGGACTTGTGCTGATCCGGACCCGGCGCGCTGAAGACGAGTGGAAGACCCGCCTCAACAATCTCGAACCGGCGTTTCGAACCAAGCGTGGACAACCGTTCAGCGTGATCGGGCTATCGGCCTTCTCGCCCCGGTTCGAATCGGGCGGTCCACTCGTGAAGGATCGCCTGCTGGTGCAGCAGGCGCTGCAGTACCGGTATCGCTCGAGCGATGTCGCGAGCCGGCCCCAATCGGAGGTTCGCACATCCCATCGCCTGAGCTCGTTCACGCGCGTCGATGCCAACGTGTCGCCACGCCACTCGCTCGTGGGGGCGGTCGGCCTGTTTCCCGCGCGTTCGTCGTTCACCAACCTCGGCACGTTCATCCCCCCGGACGCGGCCGTCGACACCCGCGGCGGCGTGAACACGGCGTCGGTGACCGAGCGATCGCTCTGGAGCGACACGCTGTTCTCGGAGACGACCGGTGAGATTCACAGCTACGACACCCGTGTCCTGCCGCAGGGACCGGCGGCGATGGAGCTGCTGCCGGACACCACGCTTGGGAACTTCTTCAACCGGCAGCGCCGGATGACGACGACCTATCAGTTCATCGAGACGGTATCCGGCACGAGGCAGGAGGGAAGCGGGCTCCACCTGTTCAAGGGGGGCATCGATCTCTTGCACAGCCGCTACACGGGAACGAGCGCGAGCAGGCCGGTGTTGATTCGGCGCGCCGACGGGACACTCGTGCGGCGGCTCGACTTCAGCACGTCAACCACCCGGCAGGCGATTAACAGCACTGATGTCGCGCTGTTCGCTCAGGATCGGTTTCAGCCGAACAACCGCTATTATCTCGAGCTCGGCGCCCGCGTCGATCGCGACGGGGTGGTCGGGCGGTGGAACGTCACGCCGCGCGTCGGAGCGGCGGTGCTGCTCAACGAAGCCGGGACCGCAGTGTTGCGAAGCGGCTACGGGCTCTTCTTCGAACGAACGCCGTCGGTCGCCGGCGTGTTCGACGAGTACGAGGCGCCGCTCGATACCCGCTTCGCGGCCGACGGCTCCACTCCGGTCGGTTCGGCGCTGTTCCAGCGTGTCACCGATCCGGAGCTGCGGACGTCAAGAAGCCTCACCTGGGACATCGCCTACGACCACCGGTTGAATCCGACGTGGGCGACCCGTGTGAGCGTGATCGATCGGCGCGGCTCGCATGAACTGCTGGTCGAGCCGGTGGTGACGTCGGGCGGCTC
>WHSN01000004.1 GCA_009380045.1 Luteitalea sp. | reverse complement strand
GTTTCGTGTTCGGCGTCGCCCAGGGCACGGTAATCGTCTCGCTCGGAAGCACCGCCGGCGCGGCGGCCGCTTTCGTCGTCGCGAGGACGGTCGGGCACGAGTGGATCGCCGGCCGAATGGCCGGCCACCCGGCGCTCAACGCCATCGGCCGCGCGGTCGAGAGCGAAGCATTCAAGGTCGTGCTGCTCACGCGCTTATCGCCGCTCTTTCCCTTCAACCTGCTGAACTACGCGTTCGGGCTTTCGTCGGTCCCGTTCAAGACCTACGTGCTCGCGTCATGGATCGGAATGTTCCCCGGCACGCTCATGTACATCTACCTGGGTTCTGCCGCCCAGAGCGTCGCCGCGCTGCTCGCCGGTGAGCTCCGCCGAACGCCTGGCCAGCAGGCGATGTTCGCGGTCGGGCTCGTGGCGACCGTGGCGGTGACCACGATTGTCACGCGCACGGCGAGACGGGTGCTCCGCGGCATCGTCAGCTCGCCTTGAGCACGTCGAAATAAGCGCGAATGCGCGCCGCGTTGGTGCCGACGTCGCCTCCGCCAACCCGCGAAAGCGAACGGACGTCCACGCGGCTTCCGGCGCCGGACGGCCTGATGCGAATAATCACGTCGTCCTTGAACCGGAACCAGAAGGTGGTGTCCGTGGCTTCAATCCTCCCATCGGACGCCTCGGCGGCGACCAGATCCCACCCAATCGTGCGGACGGCAGCAAGCGCGCGCTCGAACGCCTGGGCGGGCGGCATGTTCATCACGTACGGCTGAAGGTCGGGATACGCCGCGCGCTGCTGGGTCGCGATCTTCTCCCCGCCATAGACGGTTGTGTTCGGCGCATTCGCTCGCAGCGGCAGGACGGCGACAAACTGCGGCGGATCCTGTGTATCGGTCGAGATGTCATGGATCGGCGGCTTGGGGTCTCCCAGTCGAAATCGACCGGGAATGGCGATGAACGACGTGGCCAGCAGGAAGCTGAGCGCGGCCAGGGCGAGACCCCGTCGTGCGCCCTTCGGGCGTCGCAGTGTCAGGACCAGGCCGGCGAGAGACACGACCGCCGCCGCTGCAGCGGCATAGGCGCCCCAGACGAACACCGTGAGCAACGCCGTACGGAGGGGGAGCGTGCCCGTCACGTAGCCCAACGGCGCGGCCAACAGGAGAATGGCTGACACCACGACAAGCGCGGCGCCGAGCAGGACCAACCACGGGATCGAAGGCTTTGACGAAGTGGTCGTCATCGTGTTTCTCACCTGTTCTCGTTGTCCAACGATGCGCCGACGCTGCAGGGGCCGCCTCCAGCCGGGCGCGCGTGCTCATCGCTGCTCGATCGTCTCCCGCCGTTCGCTGTCGCACCCGCCAGGGATCGGAAGGAGGACCACGGCGTCGCCGTCGAGCGGAGTATAGAGCACCGCCGGGATTTCCCTCCGGCCGGCTACCATCGCGCGAGCTCGAAGTAGCGCTCGAACGCGCGACGAACCGGGCGCGTGAGCCGCGTGCGCCTGTAGGCGTCGCCGGCCTTCCGGTACGCTTCCATCTGCGTTGGATACGGAAAGATGGTGGAGGAGAGCTCCGCCAGCTTCGCGCGGCGGCCGATCAGGTTGCTGGCAAGGCCGATCAGATCGCCCGCCTGCGAAGACACGATGGTGCAACCCACGAGGCGGCCGCGCAGGTGATGCACTCGCAGGAACCCTTCGGTCTCATCGTCGAGCACGCCGCGATCGACCTCGGCCAGGGGCACCGTAATCGTCTGAACGTGGAGGTGTCGCGCGCCAGCGCTGTCGGAAAACAGGCCGACGTGCGCCACTTGCGGGTCCGTATACGTGCACCACGGAATCGTGAGCGCGCTGGCCTTCCGGCGGCCGAAAAACAGCGCGTTCTGGATGGCGATCCGCGCCATGGCGTCGGCGGCGTGCGTGAACTGGAACCGCGAGCAGACGTCACCGGCGGCGTACACGTGGCGGTTGGTGGTTCTCAGGCGATCGTCAACGACGACGCCTTTCGGTCCGACCTCAACGCCGGCCCGCTCGAGGTCCAGCCCCGACACCTCAGGCGTTCGACCGGTCGCGATCAGGAGCCGGTCGCCCTCGCTCTCTTCGTCAGGATGATTCGGCGACTGCCTGAAACCCACCACGAGCGCTTCGCCACGCCGCGAGACGCGCGTGATGTTCGTGCCAAGCTTCAGCTGAACGCCGTCGCCAGTCAATGCGCGCTGAACGACGATGGATCCGTCCGGGTCGTCGTTGGGCAGGATGCGGGGGCTCGAGTCGAAGAGCACGACATCGGCGCCCAGGCGGGCAAAGGCCTGAGACAGCTCGCAGCCGACAGGTCCGGCGCCGATGACGAGCAGGCGTTTGGGACGCTCGGTCAAATCGAACACGGTTTCGTTCGTGAGGTAAGGCGTGGCGGCGAGACCCTCGATGGGTGGAACCGCTGGACGGCTGCCTGTGGCAATGATGGCGCGCCGAAACGGGAGCGGCGTGGAGCCGAGCGAAAGCTCGCGCCGGCTCCTGAATGACCCTGCCCCGAAATACAGGTCGATTCCGAGCCGTGCCATCCGCTCCGCCGAGTCGTTGGGGGCGAGTCGGACACGGCGCTGGCTCATGCGGTGCATGACGGCGCCGAAGTCGACGCCGACGTCCCCGGCGTGCACTCCAAGGTCAGGGGCGCGGCGAATTTCGCCGACTGCACGGGCTGTTCTGAGGATCGCCTTCGAGGGAACGCAGCCCGTGTTCAAGCAGTCGCCGCCAAGGCGGTCACGTTCGACCAGGGCGACCCGCGCACCGAGGCCGGCCGCGCCCACGGCGCTGACCAGGCCGGCGGTGCCGCCGCCGATGACGACGAGGTCGTAGATGCCCCGGGGTTGCGGGTTCCGCCAGCCGCGGGGGCGGACCAGCCGATCGAGATTCTCGCCGGCGTCCTCGAAGGCCGGGCCGGTGCCGTCGTCGCCGAGTGAGCTCGCCGGCGGGGTCATGTCAGGGGGAAGGTGTGGTGTCCCGTTGCGCGTCGTGACAGCCTAGCACCGATCCGCGAGAACCTTCGAACCCGGGCGATCGGTCGGGCGAACGTGTTGCCGCCGGCGGAATGAACGTGCGGATGCGCTCTACACCCGCACCTCCGGCGCATGACGCCGTGCCGACTACGAGCAGTTTCCGGCGCGGTTGGCGCACACCCGATTGAGAAGCTTCACCCACCGGTTGTCCAGAATCGACGCACCCTGCACCTTGGGATCCGTCGCGACGTAGCCGTAGGAGGTGATACCGACGACGCGATTGGTTCCCGGGTTCACTCCGCCGGTTTGCCCGTCTCCAGGCACCCCGAAGTTCTGAATCCACGGTCCGCCGCTCGAGCCACCTCGCGAGTGCGAGCCGTACTCGACGTTGTTGGGAGCGGCAGTACGGAAGCTGCCGGAGATCTCCTGGTGCATCTTCTGGCAGGCGTCGATGTTGCACGGGTAACCCAGTTTCGTCGTGTGGTTGCGCTCCAGGCTCAGCGTCTGCCAGCCGAGCCAGCCGGTAATTTCGCCGACTCGACGATACACGCCGTCGAACGTCTTGTCCGCCACCTCCAGCATGGCGTAGTCAGCCGCGTTCGGCACCACGCCGCCGCCCGTGGACCAGGTGCCCGGCACAGCCACGAACGCCCATTTCCACTGCTTCAGCGGCACGATGCCGTCTCTGAAGGCCGGAACGAAAAGAAAGTTGGCGTAGAATCCGGCCGCGCCGTCGCTGCCGCTGTGCACGCAGTGGCCGGCCGTCGCGACGACACGAAGCTGAATCACCGACGCAGAGCACACGAAGTCGCCTTGACCGGGGATGGTGAAAAACAGCTTGCCGGCCGCGCGGTAGGGGTACTCCAAATCGGCGGAAAGGGGAATCACGCGAGAGCTCGTATACGGAGCGGCGAAGGTGCCTTCATCGTTCGGCCGGACGATCGCTTCCGACGTTCTCTCCGCCTCGATCTTGACCGAGGCCGGGTCATAGAGCCGGTTCTTTGACGGCTGCACCGCCACGCTCGGTGCGCGGCCCGAGGCGCCCTGTGAGGCGCCCTCTGCCTGGCGCTCCAGCTCCGTCCGGGGCGCAAACGCTGGAATGGGGAGCAGTGGTTGCGCAGCGGCGAGGCGGTCGGCCGTCCAGTACGAGGCGGTTGACTGGGCGTTGACCTGACTTGATCGCAGCGTGACGACGTCGCTTCCCTGTGCCTGCGCGTGCAAGCCCTGCCCGCCTGGCATGGACAGCACGGCCACCAGGGTCATCACTGTTGCGAAACCAGCACCGGTTGCTCTCTTCATCGCTTCCTCACTCGAGAAATTGTTGGCTGCCTGTTACCTGCGACATCCGGCTCGTTCCTGCACGGTCCGTGGAAGCCTCTGGTCACGACGGTTGATGCCCCCCGGAGCGCCACTCCGCATTCGCAGGAACGACCGTCGATGCGGGCCCAGAGCGAACAAGCGCTCTGCGGCCTTCGAGAGCGAATACCATCGTCGCGGCGACCGCCCCCGGTGCTGGCCCCAGCCACCGAAACGGGACCTGCCGGCTCCCATGCCGCCGGTCTTCCGGTCAGGCGGACTGGACGTCGAACCGCAAGATCCTATCCAGATTTGATCGGCCGGGTTTCCGGCATTTGCCGCCGCAATCGTGTTGGCCAGACGAAGCCCGCTGGTAAAAGGCGCGTTCGAGGGTGACTTCAGTCGGCGTCAGGGTGACGATGCCTGGAGCGGGGCCGCCGCTCGAGGCACGGGACCTGGCGGCTGACGAGGGCGCTCGAGACATCCCGGCATCTGCGATCGAGGCGGGTATGCCTGCCGAGAATTCGAGCTGCGGGTGACTGGTTGCTGTTGCGGGTGCGGAAGGCGGCGCACGTCAGCTCCGGCGACCGACGTTGCCGACGTCGAACCTGCGGGCGGCAGTGACGGGGCGGCTCCGCAGTGTCAGCAATTTTGCCGATGCCGCGGATCCACGGAGGCATTACCATCGGCGTGACCATTGGTCACCGTGTTCACCGCTCGCGCGCCGCGTCCCTGGCGCACAGCGGATCTGACCCCACACGCCATGCAAACCGACGCCATACCACCCGTCCCACCCGCCGACCCTGAACGCGCCGGACCAGTTGCGAGGCTGGCCCTTGCCTTGACCGACTGGACCGAACGCTGGGTGCCCGATGCCTTCATCTTCGCCTTGCTGGCGACGGTGATCGTCATCGCGGCCGCGTGGCTCACCACGCCGACCGCGCCGCTGGAGATTGTCGATGTCTGGGGCAACACGTTCTGGGAGCTCGTGCCGTTCACGATGCAGATGTCGCTGGTCATCATCACGGGTTATGTGCTCGCCAGCGCGCCGCCGGTGACCCGCCTGATCAACGTACTGGCGCACGTGCCGCGAACGCCCCGCGGCGGCGTGATGGTGGTGGCGATTTTCGCGATGGTCAGCTCCTGGTTCAACTGGGGATTCAGCCTCGCGTTCACATCGGTGCTCGCCAAGCAGGTGGCGCGCTCGCTGCCGGGTGTGGACTACCGCGCAGTGGCTGCGGCCAGCGTGCTTGGTCTTGGCAGTGTCTGGGCGCAAGGGCTGAGCGGGTCGGCGGCGCTACAAATGGCGACGCCGGGGGCGCTGCAAGAGAGCATCCGGACCATCGTGGCGCGGGACGGGCTGGTCCCTGGCGGCATCATCGGGTTCACCGACACGATCTTCCTGTGGCAAAGCTTCGTCTCCGTGGCTGTCGAGATCGTGGTCGTCGCGGCGGTGATGTGGATGGCGGCGCCGCCGGCGCATCGCGCGCGCACGGCAGCCGACTTGGGAATCGACCTCACTGAAGCCGATGACGCCGCGATACCGCGGCGAGCGCCGACGCCGGGGACGTGGCTCGAGTACTCGCCGATTCTCAGCTGGGTGATCGTGGCGCTCGGCGTCACCTACGTCTGGCGCTACCTGATGGCGGCGCCCGAACCGTTGAACGCGCTGAACATCAACATCATCAACTTCGTCTTCCTGCTCGCCGGCTTGCTGCTGCACGGCACTCCGGTGCGGCTGCTGCATGCAGTGCGGAAGGCGACGCCGGCGGTGTGGGGGGTGATTCTGCAGTACCCGTTCTACGCCGGCATCGCCGGCATCATCACCGGGACGCACCTGAACGAGCAGCTGGCCGGGGCCTTCGTCGGCATCTCGACGCCGTTCACCTACCCGGCTGTCGTCGCCATCTACTCGGCGGTGCTGGGCGTCTTCGTTCCCTCCGGCGGATCGAAGTGGGTCATCGAGGGCCATATGTCATCGAGGCCGCCCACCAGCTCGAGGTGCACCTCGGCTGGATCGTGGCGTCCTACGATCTGGGCGAAGCACTGGCGAACCTGATTCAGCCGTTCTGGATGTTGCCGGTTCTGGGCGTCTTTCAATTGCGGGCGCGCGACATCCTCGGCTACACGTTCGTCGTGTTCCTCGCCCTGACGCCGGTCGTGATCGTGCTGGTGACGCTGCTGGGGTGGACGCTTTCATATCCGCTGTGAGGAACCGCTTCAGCGGGAAGAGTACCGTTGACGTCGTAGCGCCCGGCCACGCTCAGCCAACAGCCGGCCACGCTCAGCCAACAGAAGGAGCGCAATCAATGGTTCTCGCGGCACCGAGCCCTCGACCTCATGCCGTCAGCTCGTACTCCTTCATCTTGCGCCAGAGCGTGACGGTGCTGATGTGGAGGGCCTCGGCAGCTCTCTTCCGGTTGCCTTTGTAGCGCTCGAGGGCGCGTTGGATCAGGTCACGTTCCTGCGATCGGAGGTTCAGCGGGCCGCCGACCCCGGCGCTTCGTTTGCGTTGTGAGATCTCGGGAGGCAGCTCGCGTACCGTGACGCTCGATCCGTGCGCCAGGATGACGGCGCGCTCGATCGCGTGTTCGAGCTCCCGGACGTTGCCCGGCCATTCATAGTTGATCAGCGCGGTCATCGCTTCCGCCGACACCGTCTTCACGTCCTTCTTCACGCGGATTCCGGCCCGGCGCACGAATTCGTGAACGAGGGCTGGGATGTCCTCACGGCGATCGCGCAGAGGCGGAACCGTGATCACGAAGGCGCCGAGACGGAAGTAGAGGTCTTCACGGAACGTCCCCCGCGCGACCGCGTTCTTCAAGTCGCGATTGGTGGCGGCGACGACCCGCGCATGCACCTTGAGGGTCCGTTCGGCCCCGACCCGGCGGATCTCGCGCTCCTGCAGCGCGCGCAGCAGCTTCGCCTGGACCGTCGGCGCGACTTCACCGATCTCGTCGAGAAACAACGTCCCGTGTCCCGCCACCTCGAACAGTCCAGCCTTGTCGCGCGAGGCACCGGTGAACGCGCCCCGCACATGCCCGAACAGCTCCGATTCGAGGAGCGTTTCCGTCAAGGCGGCGCAATTCACCGACACGAACGGGGCCGACGCGCGCGAGCTCTGATCGTGAATCATCCGGACGATGAATTCTTTACCGGTGCCACTCTCGCCGTACACGAGCACGGTGGTGTCGATCGGTGCGACGCGCGCCGCCAGCTCGAGCACGTCCTGCATGGCGGTGCTGCGAGCAATGAAGTGGTTGGCCTCGGTCTGGCGAGCGATGCGTGCTCGCAGCACGTCCAGCTCTCGCTCACGTGTTTCCAGGTGCCGTTCCCGCCGCGACAGATCGTGCAATTGTCTGCGGACCGCGGCCCGCAACCGCTCGACTTCCCGTCCCAGGTTCGCGCCATGGAAATCCAGACGCAGCCCTTCAACGGCGGCGCCCCAGCTCAGGGCGTCCTTTCCGACGACGGTGCACACGGGTTCGCCCTGGCCGATGCACGAGGTCTCTTGAAAGTAGATTTCCCTCTCGAAACACGCGCTGGCGAACCCGCTGGCATAACCGGCGAGCGACCAGCAGACCGGTTGATCGACCGTTCCGTAATGGTGGACGTGTTGCTCGGCGACGTATGAGTCGTGCCAGCTCTCGTGCGCCTCGAACCGGCCGCTCTCCTGATCGAATTCAATCGAGGTCAGGTCGACACGAACGATGCCCTCGAGCGAGTGAACCACCGTCCCGGTTCGGAACGCTTCGATCGAGTCGGCCGATGACGATCGATCGCGCAGGCTCACCGCGTCGTGGTAGCCGTCGGCGAAGCCAAACCTGAGCATGAGACATCGGGCGGTCTCGATTCCCAGAGTGTCGATCAGCTCCTTCCGCAACAGCCCCATCGCGGCGGCGCTCAGGATGACCACCCGCTGCTCGTGCAGCCGGATGATGCCCTCATCTGGGCGGAAGTCCAGGAGCTCAACGAGCTGAAGCTGTTCGGTCACGGCTCCACGATATCGCGGGTGGATGGCGCCTTCAATCACGGAGAAGGTTCGAGTGACGCCCCAGCGCGAAATGAACCGCGGTATTCGGCTCGATGGCCCCGATGGCGGCCGCCGGCGTGGCCTCTCAAGAAGCCCAGGTGGTGCGCTCGATCGCCGTAGGTGTCCACCGCCTCGAGCCAGAGTGACTGCGCCTCGCCGTGCGGGCAGTCCGTCCCACAGTTCCCCCCGGGCGACGCGCCTGCGCGCCGCTGATGCACCACCATCCGGTCGTGCCAGGCGGCAAGGCGGTGCGCGAGGTCCAGAGCCTCGATCGTGCCGATTGCGTTGCCCAATGATCTGTAAAGAGTCATATCTCGGACTTTCGAACACTGGTCCCGACGCCAGGACCGTTGTCATCGCTCTGCACGTGCTCCAAGCCGCTACCGGTGACGCCCGCGAGAGACCGCGCGGCGGCATCTGCCGCCCGCTCGGTCCACGACTCGGCCGGTCGGCGCCGATCAGGGCGCTTCACGGGCATCGGGTCGCTGGCGAACCTTGACGCAACATCGGGGCCGTCTCATCATTCACCGAAGTACGTGACGCGCGGGACAATCTCTCCGCCGCGCCATTTCAGAATGCGCCGCGCATTTCATTGTGAAATGACGCCCCTCGATCCGGAATCCCTTCCTCACATCGGCGATCGTCCCCGGCATGCACTGCGAAGGCCTTTGACACGGAAACCCACGGGACGACGTTGAAACGCGCCGATGTTCCTCGCTTCAAAGGTCCAACGGCACGCGTATCCCGGTCGAGCGTCTCTGGCGACGCGGAGGGTCGAAACGGGGAAAATGTCGCCAACTCTGTGACGGCTGACTCCCACTCACTGGTCTGACGGCCGATCTGTGTCGCACAGGCCGTCCCCGGTGCGGAGGATGTCACGCGCCCACCACTCGTGCTTCTCATGTATCTGGACGAGACGTGACAAGAGGTCGACGGTTCCCGGATCGTCGTGCTGGTCGGCGGTCTTGACCGCCTGGCGGATCTCCTTGATCACCACGAGGAGATTGCGATCGGCTTCCTCGATCATCTCGCGCATCGTGGAATGTGGGGCGGCCGCAGTCACGCCGGCCAGGTCCAACAGCTCCAGCGGATGCGCCGGCGGATCCTGCCCAATCATGCGGACGCGCTCGGCCAACGGATCGACGGTTTCGAGGACCTCCTTGCCGAGATCATCGAAGAGCTTGTGCAGATCGCGGAAGTGCGGACCGAAGGTCTGCCAGTGATAGTGCTTGTAGTTCAGATAGAGGACCGTCGCGTTCGCAACCTGACGCCGGAGGTCCTGCACGACGGGACTGTTGCTCGTGTTCTCGGTCGAGAGCTGTCGCGCAAGTGACTGCGTGTGGGGGGTGTTCTTGGCTGTGACGGCCATGGTGCTGCTCCTCGGATGTGACGTCGGTTTCCGGATTTCAGGTGGAAGGTGCTCACGCATCAGTCACTTGCGGATGTGCCGCCGCGTCCCGCCGGGAGGTTCTGGCGGAGGAATCGGACTTGTTGGCGGCGGCTCAGGCGACGGCTCGGGAAGTGGCGTCGGCTGTGGAGAGGGTCCGGGCTGTGGCTGAGGTATTGGCGGTTGGGGCATCGGTGACGGTCCGATGTTTTCTCGATGCACGATCAACGCCGACCTCGAGCCGACGTGGGGCTCGTCTGGTCGGCAGGTGCGGGACGAGCACGTTCTTTGCAACGCGGGGTAGATCCAATGAAGAACGTGGCCCTCGATCTGCCGACATTCGCATTCGTCCTGGTCACCCGCGCGGTTCTCGCGGGCGGCCTCGGCCTCCTCTTGTCCGACAAGCTGTCCGACACGCGCCGGCGCACCATCGGTGCGGTACTGGTTGCGATCGGCGCCATCACGACCATTCCGGCGGCGATGTCGGTCGCCCGTCACCTCCGAAGATCCGGCGGGGCGCCAACCGCCATGGTGGATCGGGACAAGCAGCTGATCGGTGCAACGCGATTTCCACGGAAGGGCGACGACGACGACTTCATGTAGGAGGTCGCACGAGCTCCTAACGCTCGAATGATTCGCGTCTCGACGCCTCGGAGAGCCGAATGAGATATCTCCCGGGCTCTGACCAGAACCGTTCGCGCAGATCGCCGAGGCTCTCCGCGCCGCCGTAGCTGACCGATGAACAGAGATGCTTCAGCATGTCGTGGATGATTGTCCGCGCCGAACCGCGCGCCGGGACGCTCACTTCGAGCCCTTCGGCGCCGAGCGTTTCGAGCTCACCAGGGGCGGCGTCTTCCAGGTCCAGGCGATCCCGGACCGCACCGATCGACGCCATGCCCCGGAAAACCTTGAACGGCACGCGCACGATCTTCTGGGACTCGGGCATCAACACCGCTTTGAGCACGATCTCGCCTGGCGTCTCTTCGGTGCCGGCGAACGCGCTCCCCAGCATCACCGTGTCGCCGCCAAACAGCAGCGCCTCGACCAGACTGCCGTCCCTTCTGAGCCCGCCATCGGCGATGAGCGGCACGCGATCGGCGATGGCGCGCCGACACTGCACCAGCGCCTCGACCTGAGGCACGCCGAAGTTGGTCGCTGATCGAGTGGTGCATCCGGCGCCGGGCCCGATGCCGACTTTGATCGCGTCGGCGCCGCGATCCAGCAGAAACCGCGCGCCGTCCGCGGTGGCGACGTTGCCCGCGATCAAATCGACTGCGCCGAGCCGCTGGCGGAGCTGTTCGATCGCCCGCTCCATCACCGTCGAGTGCCCGTGTGCGATGTCGATGACGACGGCGTCGGCGCCCGCGCGCTGCACCTCGACGGCTCGCTCCAGAAAGTCGCCGGTCGCGCCGACCGCGGCGGCGACCCGCAACCGGCCGTGGTCGTCGCGGGTCGCGAATGGATGTTCCCGGTGCTTCAGAAGATCCTTGGCCGTGATCAGGCCGAGCACGGTGCCGTCGGCAGCGACCAGCGGCAGCTTCTTGATCTTCCGCTCCGTCATGATCCGTTCGGCGTCCGCGAGCGAGATCGTCCCCTCGTGCATGACGAGCTGCTCGCGTGGCGTCATGCGGTCAGCCACCGTCGCGCCGCCCTGGACGAAGCGCACGTCGCGTTCAGTGAGCAACCCTCTGATTCGCCGCGCGCCATCGACGACGACGAGCGTGCCGACGCCGGTGCGCGCCATCAGGTGCCGCGCCTCGAAGATGCGCGCCGGCTCCCCGATCGTGTGTGGATCGGCAACGATGCCGTGCTGTGTGCGTTTCACCGCGGAAATCTCGGCGACCTGCGGACCGATGTCGCCGGCGCGAAACCCGCGATCGATCACACCGATGCCGCCCTCTTCGGCGAGAACAATCGCCATCGAGGCGCGCGTGATCGTGTCCATGTTGGCGGAGACGAGTGGTCGCCGGAGGGTGATGCCACGTGTGAATCGGGCGGTCAGGTCGATCCTTGCCGGATCGCGGCTCGGCACCACTCCGAGCTGGGGCACCAGCAGGAAATCGTCGAACGTGCAGCCTCGCACCAGATGAATCAAATCCATCGCACCGACCGCGGCGGTGCCATACGCGCACCGCGATGACAGCTCTACTTCAGGATCGTCCGCCATGGATATGGCTGACTTTCGCCAGCAGGCATTCGCCCAGGCTGACCTCGCGACCCGCGACCGTTGCACCGGTTCATCCAGCGGCCGCTCACAACCCGGCAAGCTCTCTGCACGGGAGGCAGTGAAGAACTCTGGAGATGGAGGCGGTGATGAAGATTCTCCTCGCTATTGACGGCTCCCGGCATTCGCAAGACGCAGTGGATGAGGTCGCGCAACAGCCCTGGCCAAAACCGAGCGTCGTCCAGGTGTTGACCGTCGTCGAGCGGATTGTGCCGGGCGCTCCCGAGCTTGCGGTCGCGGGAAACTGGGATCGGCTCTGGGAAGAACAGCTCAAAGAGGCCGAGCACCTGACGGTGCGAGTGGCCGACGCGCTGAAGGCAACTGATGCGAAGGTGGAGACGGCAATCCGACAGGGAGAACCGCGAGCGGAGATCATCGACGAGGCCACCGACTGGGCAGCAGACGTGATTGTGGTGGGCTCGCATGGTCACACCGGCCTGAAGCGGTTCCTGCTCGGCAGCGTCGCGCAGTCGATCGTCAGCCACGCTCCGTGTTCTGTGTACGTGGTTCGGCATCGGCACGCGGCGGCATGACCGGCGCCCTGGCAAACGGAGCCAGGTCCAGCGCGCCGCGTCGTAGACCGTGGCGCGGCCGAGGATGATTCGAAGAGCCCTCGTACTGCTCAGAAGGATCACCGCGCCTACTACTTGCCCGCGGGTCTTCTCACGAGCTCGATGCGCACGCCTGACGGATCTTCCACGAACGCGATGCGCAGGTCCCTGACGTCGCGCGGCTCACCGGTGATGTTCACGCCTTTCTGTTTGAGCTCCGCGATTTTCCCGTCGATATTCGCGGCGCGCCAGCCGAGGTGATCGATCGCCCGGCCCTGGCTGCGCGGAGCGCCGTCCGCCTTCTGCGCCAGCAGCCAGACATCGGGGTCGGTGTATTTCACCGCGTCGATGCGTCCCTTCAGCTTCGACCGCTCACCGCCGAACATCTGCATGTACCACGCGAGCGCGGCTTCGGGGTTCGGCACACGAATATGAATGTGGTGAAAGCCGAGCAGCTCGGGATCCTCCACGAGCTCGAGCTTCACGCCGAAGGGATCTTGAACAAAGGCGAGCTTGAACAGCCCCGGGACCTCGCGCAGCGGCGTCACGACCTTGGCGCCGGCCGCCTCGAGCTCTTTCACCTTGGCTTCGAGGTTCGCGAACGACAGGCCGATGTGGTCAACAGCAGACCCCTCGCTCGGTTGCGCGGTCGCCGACTGGCTGAAGGCGAAGATCGTCTTGCCGAACTGGACACGGTCGGGCAGATCGCCTGGTTGTGCGCCGAGATGTGCCCGATACCAGGCGACGGCTGTGGCGGGTTCGGGGGCGGCGAGGTGCACGTGATCGTAGGGGTGCGTCTGGGCGCTCGCGTTGACACCGGCCGCAAACGTGAGGAACAGGAACGCACCGGCACGCAGCGTTGGTCTCATCGCACTCCCTCTTTCCATTGACGGATGCACACGCAGGGAAGACATGACCGACGCAGTATACGGCCAACGAGCCAGACCTGTGTCGTGTCGCGCAATCCCGGCTCGCAGAAAGGCGCCGCCACCGCTGACATCAGCCAGACCGCGCGAACCGCCACCCGATGTTCTCAGTCGGCCCGATAGCACGGAGCAGAAGGGGACTCGTGCCGCTCTCTTTCGCGATTCCGACCGGTGGATTGACAGGGACAGGAATCTGTCCGGGCTTGACGCATCTGAAGCCCAAGCACTTACGTGCGGTTGTGCGCTTGGCTACTGCCAACGCGGCTGACGTCCGCGCATCACTCCAGGTGGAGATCGCTCGCTGACGATCGCATGGACGCGGGGCGGCGGCGTCTCAGGAGTGCGCGGATTCTGGCCAGCAGTTCCGCGACCGCGAACGGTTTCACCAGGAGTCGTCGGCGCCGCAATCCAGCCCAGCGACGAGGGCATCCACGCTGTCGCGTTGCGCGAGGATCATCACCGGGGCTCTGATGCCGTTTTGCCGCGCCGCCGTCAATACGTCAAGACTGTCTCTGCTGGACAACGTGAGATCCAACAGGATGAGATCGACCTGTTCGGCGCTGACGAAGAAGCGCGCGACTTCTTTCTGTCCGGGCAAGAACGACGTCGTAGCCTGCGCAGCGCAGATCGTCGGGCAGCGCGCCTCGATTGGTCGGCGCATCTTCGACGACTAGCACCCGCGCCATGTCGTCCTCCCTCTACAAACCGGCGCGGTGCGTGGATCCATGAAGTCCAGCCCTGACGCCCAACTCTAACGCAGTCGAAGACGACGCCTTCTGAAGAGTTCCTGAACTCTTCGTCAGCCACCGACCACTACCCGTATCGACACCTGTGGCGCAGGGAGCATCTCGACTTTGCCGTTCACCCGGGTGACTACACCACGAGAGGGGACGCCCACCAGTCCGGTCAACCGCCGGCATTTGCCGGACCACAGATCACGTCGATCGAGAC
Organism: Luteitalea sp.; assembly: GCA_009380045.1. Lineage (GTDB taxonomy): Bacteria > Acidobacteriota > Vicinamibacteria > Vicinamibacterales > CAVVIG01 > WHSN01. Next base: position 51,203 of record WHSN01000004.1, on the reverse strand, counting down.
TACCGCGTCCGATACGCGCAGTACAAGTCAGATCCGGATCTGCAGGCCGCGCCCGCGGCGTTCCCTGGCTGGGTCAGGCGGGAGATCTCGAGCGCTGGTGCTTTCGTGACGCGAACGGGCGACGGCGAACTGGAAAGATGCGTGGTCGTGCAAGCGGAAACAGGGTGCGTGGGATCGCCTGAACGCGATCCCACGCGGACGCGCTACCAGTCGAGCTGAATTCCGAACTTCATGATCCGGCCCTGCAGAATGGTCTGCGGAACCGGCCAGTCGTAAGTCTCGCGACTCGCGATCGTCGGGGGTGGACCAGCGATCGAGAAGTTCTGGTTGTAGACATAGGTTGGGCTCGCGTTGAGCATGTTGTAGAGGTCGTACATCACCTGGAAGCGCCGTTCCCCGAATCGGAAGGTCTTCGCGACGCGGAAGTCCACCTGATTCAGCCGGTCGCCGTACAGTGTGCCCGGCCTGACCAGCGGGACGGTGATGTCGCCGGTTGTCGAGACGACCCGCCCGAGAGAGGGCTGAATTTCGGCATTGGAGGCCGAGTAGTTCGCCAGGAGCTGGACGGGCGGGATGCTCTGCAGCGCGGCGCTGGTCTGCAGCCCGAACCACGGGAACGGGTAGACGACGATCGCCTTCGCCTGGGTCTGGAATGGGGGAGTCACGTCGCAGAAGTTCCCCTCTTGCGCGGTGTTGTGGGCGTTTGCCTGCTGGGGGGAGTCCATGACGAAGCAGTTGTTGGTGGCGATGCGGCCGGTGCTCGTGCCGCCGGCGACCAGCAGGCCGCCGGGCAGGCGGACGTTCGCGGAGATGTCCACGCCGTTGTAGACCTCGGTCTGGGTGCCGAAGTTCTTGGCGAGTTTGATGACGTCGCTGCGCGCGCTGCGCAACGATGGCGCGATGTCGTAGAGGCCGCACACCTGGTAACCGCCGCCGTCCGGCAGCGTGGGGTTGCGTGGGGCGGTAATGCAGAACGGGCTGAAGTCGCCAGGCTCCCACAGCTCGTTGTCGGTGACGATCTGGTTGCCGTACCACCGGCGGTAGTAGCCGACGTTCAACCCGATGTTCGACCGGAGCTCATGCTGGACGCTGCTCGCGACCTCCCAGTTGTACCCGCGGGTGGTGCTCACCTCCTCGCTCACGGCGGCCTGTGCGATGCTGCCGCCGAAGTCGGAGTTCTGGACCGCGGCGCACTCGCCGTTGGCGGTGAGCGCGACGAAGTTGCACTGCGGCAGGAAATCGCCGTTCATGTCGTTCCACAACCGCGTCGTGCTGAGTCGCGTGCCGCGGGCCGGGTTGGCGCGCCCCGCGAAGGTGTTGATGTTCGGGCCTTCGAGATACCTGCCGATGCTCGCCTTCAGCGCCGTCCTGCCGTTACCGAACAGGTCGTACGCTCCACCGAGCCGTGGGCTGACGTTCTTCCAGTTCGCGACGTTCGGGACCGGGTCGAACGTCACCTGCCGGGTCGGGACGACCGGTCCACGGTCCAGTTCGTTGACCGGCACGCCCATGTTCTGGTAGTCGAACCGCGCGCCGTAGTTCAGCGTCAGGCGTCTGATGGTCCACTGATCCTGCGCGAAGATGCCGACGTTGGCCTTCATGTCCTCTTCGAACCGGTAGGGCGTCGCGTGCTGGGTGATCTGGCGCGGCACGCCGTCCCGCAGCTGAAGGGTCACACCGTTGCCACTGATGTCCCGCGTATCGAGGTTGCCGGCGTGATAGAACGTCGTCCCCACCTTGAAGGTGTGCGACCCGGTCACATACGACGCCGCGAACCGCACGTTGTACTGGTAGCTGTCGTTGAACCCGATGACCGGCGTGCCGATCTGCCCCCACGTGAAGCCGGTGCGGATTTCGGTGTACGAGTAATTGCTGAACGGCGTCTGGAGCCCGTTGGTGTGGCCCAGCGAGCCCGGGATGCCGCGCACGAAGTTGCGCTTGGTCAGCGCCGCGCCGGCCTCGAGGAGCAGCCGGCTGGTGTGCGGCGAGCTCCATGCGACCTGCGAGAAGTAGGTCGGGATCACGCGGTCGGTCTCGACCGCTTCCGGGCTGGAGTTGGCGCCGTACCAGTGGTGGCGGAGGTTGTAGTCGAGTTGATGGAACAGGTTCAGCTTGTTCTTCTGATTGATCTGCCACGTCAAACGCAGATTACCGCCACCTTCGAATTGCCCGTCGAGCGCCGGATGCTCGAGGTCGGGAGTGTAATACGGCTTGTCGGGCGTGAGGTTGTAGTGGATGCCGCCGACGCGCACGTCGGAGCGCAACAGCTGGAAGGCGGTATAGAACCACAGCTTGTCCCTCATGATCGGCCCGCCGTAGCCCTGCGTGAAGTTGACGACGAAATCGAGAGCATCGGGGGAGGCCAGTCCACGCTGTCTCAACTCGTCGCTGAAATTGTCGCTCTGCATGTCGTTGTTGGCATACCGGAAATTCGTGTACGACTTGAACGTATTGCCCCCTTCTTTCGGGATCACGTTCGTGCGCACGCCGGCCAGCTCGCTCTCGGCGCTGAGGCCGCTGGTCTCGATTGAGACCTCCTGTGTGCTCGCCTCGTTCGCGCGGACCGCCGAGAAGCCGCCGCCGCGCCCGTTGCCGGTGTTGTAGGTCATCCCGTCCTGCAGCAACTGCTCCTCGCCGCTGCGGTTGCCGTGGATGGAGATGGCTGCGCCGGAGCTGCGACCGGCGCCGCCCACGTCCTGTGCCGCGGCGACCATGCCGGGGATGAGGGCGCCCATCGCGTTGACGGTCTTGGTGCCGACAGGGATGTCGTCGATCACGGCACGCGAGAGAACCCGCTGCGATGTGACGTTCTGGATGTCCACGGTCGACGCCTGACCAGACACCGTGATGGTTTCCTCGAGTGCGCCGACCCGCATCTCGGCGTTGACCGTAGCGGTGAACGCGGACGTCAGCTCGATCCCGTCTCGCCGGACGGTGTTGAAGCCGGGCAGGCTGAAGGTCACGGTGTAGGCGCCGGGCCGGAGGTCGATGACCCTGTACAAGCCCTCGCCGTCAGTGACGACGGTGCGCACCTTCTCGATCAGCGCCGGGCTTGCGGCCTCGACGGTGACGCCGGGCATTACCGCGCCCGTCGTGTCTCTCACGACACCGGCGATGGTGCCGTTGGTTTGCGCGTGGGCGAGTGGCGGTACGACCAGAAGCATGACGGCCACCGCGGGGATCCAGCTCCAACTGAAGAGAAGCGGACGGCGACGAGATGTGCCAACCATTGGGAAACCTCCATTGACGACTCCGAAAAACGGTCTGCGACGTCGAGGACCCCAGGCTACCTGGACTATTGATTTGGCGGAGTATAGCTCACGCCGGAGAGGAAAAGGCCACCTCGTTTAACGGGTCCCCGCGCGTGAGCGGCGTGGATCCAATATTTTGTACTTGTACAAATTCCGCCCGTCTGGCATAACTACCGCGTGCCCGATGTGCGCACGCCGCCGCCGGACGACCACGCCGCACGGATCAAGCAACAGCAAGAAGAGATTGCGCGGTTGCGCGATGCATTGACGCGTTCCGAGCGGGACCGACTGACTGAAGCGGCGCAACGAGCGGCTCGAGGATCAGCTCGACGCCGCGCGCCGGGCGGGCCCCGAAGCGGCGGCCCTGATCATCGTCCTGCATAAGGGCTTCGACCTGCCGCTCGCGCACGTCGTCACGCCGCTGCGCGATCGCTTCGGCATCCGCGTGACGCGCGGGGCCCCGGTGCATGTCTGTGCCGCACGGCGGCGCGCGCCACCCCGACGTATCACGCGCGGTGTGCCCAGGTCCGCGGCAGTCCGGTCGTGAGTCCCGACGAGACGGGCTGGAAGGTCGCGGGCTCGCTGCATTGGCTCTGGGCGTTCGTCACCGCCGACACGACCGTCTACGCGATTCGACCCGGCCGCGGGTTTGGGGATGCCGCCACAATCCTCGGCGAAGAGTTCGCGGGCGTACTCGGACGCTATGGCTGGGCACCGTACCGCCGCTTCGTGCACGCCGATCATCAAACGGGTCTCGCGCATCTGTTACGCCGGTCTCGGCTGCTCCGAATCGATCATCCTCGTAGCCTGGTGGCCGCCCACGTCCACCACCGTCTCCAGCAGGCACTTGCGCAGTCGAAGACTCTCGCGTGGCGTTCGCGGCGGCTACTTCACTGCGGTCTTCCTGGTTGGGGTCTTCGCTCCAGCATTCTCGATGGCGCGGGCGCCGGCCAGGATGTTCGGAACCGATTGGTTCCCCTCGTGACACGCATACTCGTAGAGTGGCTGTTCCGTCCTGATCATGTCGATCTCGGCCGTCCAGCTTCGCGTGTACCACGACGGGTCCTCGACCGTGAACTGGTAGAGGAGGGTATTGGAGTCGGTGCGGGTGAAACGCTCGATCAACCGCATGTTAGGGCCGGCCGGCCGATCGTTGGTGAAGTCCGATACCGTCCCGGCGAAGTTGGTCGTCTCGACGACGAGGGTCTGACCCTCCCAGCGGCCGCGCGAATCCCCGGTCCACTGGCGGATCGCCGATGGCAGGTGGGGGCGCCCATCGAGCGGGATGATGCGGACGTTGTGGATCATCTCGTTCAGCAACATCACATACTCGGGGGTCTGCAGCACCTGCACGTTCGCGTTGTAGCTCCGGCCGGTCATCGGTGGGCCGGCGTTGAAGCCGACGATGCAGCGTACGCTCAGACCGTGTGGCCCTATCTCGGTAACCCACCCTCCCGGCGTCGGGGAATCGTCGTCCACATCCTGCCGGGCCTCTTTCAGCGCCGTCTGGAACTTCTGCGCCGCGGGAGTGAGTGGCGGAAGGGCGCCATCCGGCGGGTCCACGATCATTGACGTTCGCCGGTCCACTTTCGGCTGATCGTTCCAGAACCTGTTGTACGTGCCCGGATCGCCGTCTCGGGGTGGAACGTCCGTGAGGAACCGCCGTGCCCCCTCTTCACGCGCGACCATTTCCTCGGCCGTCAGAAGCCGCCGCGTTCCCATCTCGCGAGGGCGCTCCAGCGGCGTGTTCGTGTTGAAGTTGTAGATACCCTGCAGGTCGGGGTGACCCCACGCCGTGCGCCGCGGTGTCGTCGCCCCGGCGCCAGCCGTCTGGCCTGCCGCCGCGACCGCCGCGAGTAACCCGCCCGCGACGACCGACGCCGGCACGTACCGCCATACCGAACTTAGATATCGCACCTGACACCTCCTCGTGTGGCCGAGTCGTTGCGGCATGTGAGGCTGATTCCGGAGAAACGATGTCTGTCAATCGCCGCTCCCGGAACCCTCAGGCGAGTCTAGACTAAAACGTCAGTTGGCCGCCAAACTGGACCAGGCGGCCCTCCAGAAACCCGCTGCCCACGGCCGTCGACAGCGGTGTGACCCACCGCGATCCGTAATTGTTGTTGAGCGTGATGACGGAGCTGTCGTTGATTGGTGTCGTTCCACGTTCGCAGGACGGCATTGACCGACGTGTTGATCGGGTTGTTCGCGCTGGCGACATCGGTCCCCAGGACACCGACGTACCGGCCGAAGGACATCTTCATGGCGGTCCGGCCGTTGCCGAACAGGTCGTATGACGCACCGACCAGGGGATTCAGGTCCGTCCATTCCGGCACCCCGCTGACGGGCGCGAAGTTGCGCTCGGGAATCCATCCCCACGGCGTCGCAGGGATCTGTTGGGCAGGTACGTACGAGTTGAAGTAGTCGAGCCGCAAGCCGTAATTGAGCGTCAGACGCCGCATCGCCCACTGATCCTGGACGAAGATCCCGAGATCCGCCTTGATTCGGTTCTCTTGAGGATGTGGTGTCGCCGTCTGCTCGACCTGGAGGGGCACGCCGTTCAAGAACTGGTACCGGACAGGACATCTCAGACAGGCGGCATTGCGGCTGTCGCTATTCACCCACGATTCGACATCGTAGTAGCCCTGCTGCCATTGAAACCCCGCCTTGAACGCATGCGAACCGGTGACATAAGAGGCCGAGAACCGTTCGACGACGCGATACTGAATGTGAATCGGGCTGTAAGTGAACCTCGCGTTGTAGCGAAAGCCGGTCGATGTCTCCAGGATCGACGGGTTGTCCAACGGCACGGTGAATCCGAAGACGCCAGGCGATCGCGTGTGGGAGCCCGGAAAATCGTTTCTCGTCAGTGACGCGCCGGCATCGAGCAGGAACCGGCTGGTCATCGGCGCCCTCCAGGTGGCCTGATAGAGCCCCGCTGGCCAGAAGCTCCACACCGTGTGCGACTCTGGACGTACGGGAGCGCGATGGCCCTCGCTGCGGCTGACGCTGCGCGGCAGTGAACCAGGAAATGATCCTCTTTCTATCGCGATGCAGCCGGTGGGCCGAAGGTTGAAGCCATCGACGGCGCCAGGAGATCTGCCGCACGACACGGTTCGCACGACGCGGTTCGACATGAGCAACAAGAGTGTCGCCGGCGACCGGGCGTTCTGATGTCTCGCGGAGTGGGGAGACATGAACCAATCGGTCGAATTCCGAACGATTGAAAGAGAATCACAGTCGATGATGTGTCTCCTGCGGCTTGATCGACAGAGTTCCGACGAAGCCGTCGTAACAGCGCGCGAAAACCTCACACACTTGTTCCCTTCCATTGATCAGGATGCCCGGCGTACCGACGGTTGCGCGGCAGCCTCGCGAATTCCCTGGCTGAACGCGCTGATGTCCGCGCCGTAGCGCCGAAGGCATGCGGCTTGCTCCGTCGTGAGCAGATTCACAGGGACGTTTCGGATCAGGAAGGAAGCTCGAAAAGTCACCGATGCAACCGGTGTGGGTGCGCTTCGGCTTCGCCGCGGCTGTCTACAGTGAATGTCGGGAGCGTCGGCGCGAAGGGTTTCGGGGGAGGACGGAATGAAAAAGAGAATCGCAACGAGTGTGTGCGTCCTGAGCGGCAGCCTCGCTCTCGCTGGCGCGGCGAGCGTTTTCGTCGCCGGGCCAGCCGCGCAGGCGCCCTTCCATGTCGAAGAGGCGACGATCGCAGATATCCAGCGCGCGATCCAGCAGGGGCAGACCACCTGTGTCGGAGTCGTGCAAGCCTACTTGAACCGGGCAAAGGCGTACAACGGCGTCTCCAATGCCCTGGTGACCCCCGACGGTGCGCCGATTCCACCTGCGCCAGGCCAGGTGAGGGCGGGAGCGCCACTCGAGTTCCCCACCATGACGGTGAAGGCTTCGACACTGCTTCCAGATCTCGATCAGTACAGCGGCCCGCCGCTCGAGTGGGGGCGAATGGAGCCGACGGCGTCCGATCCTTCGGTACAGCAGCAGTACGGCATGACGGTTGGCCTTCCGAGCGCCGGCCAGGTGAACACGCTCGGCATGATCAATCTGCGCGGCGAACGATCGGTGACCTGCAAGGGAGATTTCGACAAGGCGCGGTCAGCGGGCGCGCTCGCCGCTGGCGCGCCGCCGGTGTGCGAGGAGTTCCGGAAGCAGCCCGACGCGTTGGAGCGTGCCGCGGAGCTCGACACCACGTTCGGCAGGAATCCAGACCTCGAGGCGTTGCCGATGTACTGCATTCCCTTTTCGTTCAAGGATCCCTTCGACACAAGGGACATGCGATCGACCGGGGGCGGCGACGCGCGCTACGACATGGACTTTCCCGCCCGCGACCACACGCTTGTCGCACAGTTGAGGGCCAAGGGGGCGATCATCTACGCCAAGGCGAACACGACAGAGTACAACGGCCGGGCGGGGAATCCCGGAGGGAAGAACGAGCCGACGAAAGTGCTCGTCTCAACCCTGGGACATCAGCGCAGCACCTGGGCCGGCAATCCGTCCAATCCGTACGACACGACCCGCGCCGCCTCGCTCGGGTCGAGCTCCGGCTCGGGCGTGTCGGTCAGCACCAACCTGGTGACCTGCAGCTTGTGCGAGGAGACTCGCGCATCCTGTCGCGGTCCCTCCAATCACAACTCGGTGGCGTTGATCCTGCCGCAGAAGGCCCTGATCTCGTTCCACGGAGGCGCGATCGGCTCAGACATCCACAACGACCGCACCGGAATTGTCTGCAAGTCGGTCATCGATTCGGCGAAGGTGCTCGACGCACTCAAGGATCCCCTGGAGGGCTACTACGATTCCCGGGATGTGTTCACGACGATACCGCGATCAGCGGTGTTGAGCACGCCGTACGCCGCGAGCGCCGCCGAATCAGGCGCACCGGGATCGCTCAAAGGCATGCGCCTCGGCATCATTCGCGAATCGATGGCCTCGAGTCCCGGGGCGCGGGCAACCGAACCGATCGTCGCCGCGGCGGCGGCCGAAATCAAGAGCGTGATCGGCGCCAGGCTTGGAGCCACGCTAGTCGAGTCGTCGGATCCGCTCTTCACAGACGATCCTGACATCGAGAACATGACGACGTCGTATACGCGGGCGCTCACGAAGCTCATCCCCGTGTTCATGCCCGACATTCTGTTCAGGGTCAACCGCGATGGCCAGCCGGTGTTCCCGGATGTCGCCGCGGCGATCAAGCGAACCGAGTTCGCGCCCGGCAAGACGTTCGGGACCGGTACGATGACGCCCGCCGACTACATGGTGGCCCTGGCCGAAGGGCAGGTGCCGCCGCCATCGAACCTGAACATTCGGACGGTTCAGCAGCAGGCGGGATCGAAGGCGTTCCGTTTCCACTTCGTGCAGTACGCGACCCGGCGAGCTGCCGACTGGAAGGCGCTCGGGTTCACCGAAACCCTCGTGGACTTCCCGACGCTGAACGCCCGGTCGAAGTTCTGGGGCGATGATCAGCGCGCCGCGTTCAAGAACTGGGAGGAAACCACCGACATCCGCAACCCGGTCACCGAGCGCCAGGGAATCGACGAGCGCATCATGCTCAGGGAGTTGCTTCGCCGCGTCGATCAGATGGTGATCTACGAGAACCACCTGGACGCGCTCGTCCGCCTCCACACACCGCTGCCACCAGCCAAGATCGGCGGGGCGTCGGTCGTCGATACCGTCGGCAACGAATCAGCCTTCGGCCCCAACGCGGGGGAGACCGAGGTGCTGGTGCCGGCGGGCTACGTCCGCCTCGCCTTCGATCCGATCTTCAAGCTGAGCGCCGACCGAAAGAGCTACGACTCGGTCAACAGCGACACGCCGACCGAGCTTCCCGCGCCCGGGCTGCCGTTTTCGCTCGTCTTCAGGGCCGAGATCGGCAAAGAGGATCTGATTCTGAAGGTCGCGTCGGCCTACCAGAATGCGTCGAAGCGCCGCGTGGCCCCGCCGGCATTTCCGCCGCTGACCCCGTCGCCCCACGACGCGTCGGCGCGCTGACAATCGCGACTGCTTCCGCCTGCTTCGAGCCGGAACCGTCGTGGCTCACCGCGGCGTAGACAGGGGCGGAGCGCGGTCTGGTAGATCCGGAGTCAACCGGCGCGACTACCGGCAAGTTGTGTGAACCGCTCGGATTCGGGCGGGTAGCGTTCCCGAAACAAGTAATCAGATCGGCCCACCGTGAGAACGGATCTCACGACAGGAGGAGAATCCATGTGGACTCGGCGCAGCCTCAGGCTACTAATCATCGTCGGCTCGATTGTCGTCTCAGAGGGCCGTGCATTCGCGCAGGAAGCGGTCGTGACCGGCACGCTGACCGATTCGACGGGCGGCGCGTTGCCCGGTGTCACCATCACCGGCTTGCATACGGCATCGGGGAATACCTTTCTGGCGGTCACGGACCAACGGGGGATGTTTCGGTTCCCGGTTCGCACCGGGACGTTGACGCTCACGGCGGAACTGTCTGGGTTCGCGCCGGTGAGGAAGGAGATCGAGCTGCTGGTGGGACAGACCGTCGCTGTGGAGTTGGAGATGGCGCCGGCGGCGCTCGAAGAGGCGGTGACAGTGACCGGTGCCGCGCCGTTCCTCGACCGCATCATCTCGACTGTCGGTGGCAACGTCGACCAACGGCAGATGCAGGAGTTGCCGCTCAACGGTCGTAATTTTGTCGATCTCACGATGCTGGCGGCGGGGAGTCGACAGAACGCCTCGACCGATGAGCTCGGCGCATCGGGGACGTACCAGCTCAATGTCGACGGTGTCCGGGTCACGCAGAATCAGACCGCGAATTTCGGCCAGCCGAAGTACAGCAAGGACGCGATCGCTGAATTCGAGTACATCACCAATCGGTTCGATGCGACGCAAGGCGGCTCGTCTGGCACCCTCGTCAACGCGATCACGAAGTCCGGCACGAATGTGTTCGCCGGGACCTTTTCGGGATACTTCCGTGACGACCGGTTCATCGCGAAAGACTTCGTGGCCAGCCGGGTGATTCCCTACTCGGACTCCCAGTGGGCCGGGACCTTCGGCGGGCCGATCCTGAAAGATCGGCTGCACTTCTTTGCCAACTACGAGCACGAGCTCGAGCCGCAGACCTTCATCCACTCGAGTCAATGGAACAGCTTCAACTTCGATCATCGCGGGACCCGGACCGAGAAGAAGGGGCTTGGCCGCGGCGACATGCAGTTCACGCCCCAGACCCGGCTGAGCGTCCGGGGCAACATGTCGAAAGTGCGGATGCCCTACGATGCCAGGTATACGGGCGGCGCCGCTCGCCATCCGTCGTCGGCCATCACGACCCAGCGGCACAGCGGCGATACGAGTGCGACGCTCACGAAGGTGTTGGGCGGGTCGGCCGTCAACGAGCTTCGCGGCAGCTACGCCAGCTACTACTGGATTCAGCAATCGATCGTCCCGTGGCCCGATCATCCGTATCCGACCCTCGACTATGGCACGCCGATCATCCAGTTGCGCGGCTACACCGTCGGCCAGGCGCATACCAATTCCCACGAGGACGAGCGCCAGTGGACGGTGTCGTTCCGCGACAACCTGAGTCTCTCGTTCGACAAGGCGGGCCGTCACGACGTGAGGGTCGGGGCCGAGTACGCCTACCAGCAGAATCCGGTGTTCCTCTGCAACCGTTGCATGGGGATCTACGACGCGTCGGGCGGGCCGGCGCCGGCGGACCTCGAGCAGTTGTTCCCGGTGTGGAACGATGTGTCGACGTGGAATCTGGCCGGGATCTCTCCCGTGGTGCGCAGTTATACCCTCGGTGTCGGCCAGATGCAGCAGTATGCGCCGCTCAATATCTTCGCCGGGTGGGTTCAGGACGACTGGCGGGTCGGGTCGCGATTCACGGTGAACCTCGGCGTCCGCTACGATTTCGAAACCGGCGTGTATGCGGAGACCATCGGCCTCGAGCCCTTTCTCAAGCCGGGCCGGCCGAACGACACCAACAACATCGCGCCGCGACTCGGGGCAGTCTTCAGCTTGACGGATACGACCGTGCTGCGGGGAGGCGGCGGGCGCTTCTTCTCGGACCCGGGCTCGCACACGGCGTACTGGACACGCCTCGCCGTGGGCTCGCTTCATCCCCAGATCCTGAACGACGGTCGGCCGGACTTTGCCGCGAACCCGTTCAACGGTCCGATCCCGACCTACGAGCAGGTGGCGGCGACCCTGTGCACGGTGGCGCCTGGGCCGAATTGTCTACGGCGGAGCATCGGCACGTTTGCGTCGCCCTACAACGAGATTCCGTACAGCAATCAGGCCTCGGTGGGTGTGCAACAGGAGCTCGGCGGCGGCATGGCACTGGAGGCCGACTACGTCTACACCGGCAGTCGCGCCCAGAACGATAACGCCCTGAACGTGAACCTGGCCTATGACCCCGCGACTGGGGTGAACTATCCGTTTACGGACATCAGCAAACTGCCGTATCCCGAATGGGGCCCGGTGAACAACCGCCGATCGATCGGGGAGTCCAATTATCACGGCCTGCAGATGGCCTTCACGAAACGGTCGAGTCATCGGTGGCAGGCGCAGGCCACGTATCTACTCTCCGCCCAGTGGGACCACCAGAGGGCGCCGATTCCCGTGGGCTGCGAGTATCCGACCACCCTGGGCGCTGACGGCACGCCGGTGTGCGACGTCCCGTTCCAGCTGCATCCGTCGTTGGCCGACGAGTGGTACCTGACCGGCGACCAGCGGCATCGCGTGACCCTCAACGGCATCTGGGAGATTGGCGCGGGTGTCCAGGTGAGCGGCCTCTATCTCTTCGGTGACAACGGGTACGCGACGCCGACCTCCGGCGTGGATGCGTTGGCAACCGGCGGATCGGGCGGTCGGGTGCGAGCCGACGGATCGCTGATCGCGCGTAACAGCTTCGACCTGCCGTCGATCCAGAGGGTGGACATGCGCCTGCAGAAACGCTTCCGAGTCGGGCGGATGAAGATCGACGGCATTGTCGAAGTCTTCAACGTCTTCAATCGAGCCAACTACGGCAGCATCGTGCTGAACGAGAGCAACGCCAGCTTCGGGCAGCCGACGCAGAACCTGAACGTGGCCTACCAGCCACGCAGCTTACAGCTGGGATTCCGCGCCGCCTTCTGAGTGGCGCCGGCTCACCCGGCTGGTCACTTCATGAATCACGACACCGAGGACCACAAGGCGTGGTCGAAGAGCATAACCGCAACGACGGACCGGAGAGCGCTGCAGTCTCACTCGCAGGGGCGTTGACTATGAGGACTGGCGTTCGCTCGCGTAACCACTCGTCGCCGCGCTGCGGCGGGCCGATGTGTTGGCGAGGTAGCAAGCGAGGTGATCGATCAGGTCGCGGGCGTCATCCTCCGCGCCATGGATGAAGGTCGACTTGCGCCGCCGGAGGACGGGCAGCCCGATCGCATACAGCCCTGGCGCATCGACGACCCCGCCATCGTGCCGCAGCTGGCCCTTGCGATCGACCACGGGAACATCGAGCCAGCTGTAGTCCGGGCGAAACCCGGTCGCCCAGATGATGGACCGGATCTCGCCGCTCCGGAGGTCGAGATCGAGTCGTGACGAGGCTGGCAGGCGGGTTGGCTCGAAGCGCCCCGGAGGGCCGACGTCGGCGTCGCGCGTGTGGCGGCGCGCCCAGTCGTCGAAGGTGTCCAGCAGTCGAGCCATTTTCAGGTCGGCCAACGCCACCTGGTTGCGAAGTCCCCCCGAGAAAAGCGCCCGGCCGTCGCGCACGGCAGCCAGCCGGCCGACGATCTCGACGCCGGCTGCGGTAAGGGCGTTGAGGTCGAGCGCCGTGCGCTCCGGCGTTCCGACCAGTTGCGGTGACGGCAGCCTCCGGGCACGCGTCAGGTCGTCGATCTCGTCGTACCGCTGGTTCCAGATACCGGAGGCGTCCATCCACCACAGCACGTCGCGGTCCCGATACGTCCTCGGGAGCCGCACGTGCTCGCCAACAGAAAGCGTCACCTCTCGACCGGATCGGTGGATCTCATCGGCCAGCTGCACGCCGGTCGCGGACGCGCCGACGATCAGCACGCCGCCCTCGGGCAGCTGGCCCGGATTGCGGTAGTCGAGCGCCGACAAGCACTCGACTGAAGTCGGCACGTCCTGTCGGAGGGACGGCACATTCGCAAGATTGCAGGCACCACTCGCGAGCACCACGGTGCGGCAACGGAGGTCGCCTTTGTCGGTGGTGACGTCGTACCCCTCGCCGGTTTGCCTGACCGAGGTGACGGTGGTGTGCGTCCGCACCGGCGCGGCGGCCACGACGGCAAAGCGCGACACGAACGCGATGACGTCGGTCATCGTCATGAAGCCGTCGGGATCGGCGCCTTCATAGCGGTAGCCGGGCAGTCGGCTCTGCCAGTTCGGCGTCAGCAGCCGCAGCGAGTCCCAGCGCTCACGCCGCCAGGAGTTGGCAACCTCCCCGCGCTCGAGCACCACATGGTCGATCGAGCGCTCACTGAGAGAGCGGCTCGTCGCCAGCCCGGCGTGCCCGGCTCCGATGACGACCGTCGTGACCTGTTCGATGGTGAGCTCCGCTGCGGCCGCCGGGCGCCGCTAGACGACTTCGACGCTCACATTGGTCGGGTTGGTGATGATGTCGTACACCGCCGAGCGCTTCTGTGACTGCGCAACGATGGCCTCGATCTCCTTCTTGGACGCATCGGCGTCGATGTGGAAGGTGACCTTGATGTCGTCGTAGCCGTTGCGCACGTCGCTATCGATGCCGAGAATGCCCTGGATGTCCATCGACCCCTCGAGCTTCGCCTCGACCGACCTGAGCTGAATGCCCCGATTCTGCGCAACCGCGGCGACGCCAGCCGTCAGGCAGCTCGCGAGAGCGACCAGCACGTGCTCGACCGGCGTGGCACCGAGATCCTCGGATGCGAAGACCTCCGGGTGATCGGCTTCGAACGAGAACTCGGTCTTGTGCTTCTGCTCCTCGCCGAGCCCATGGAAGCCTTGTACCTTCGTGTGGCTGTGCGTGCCGTTCTGCCACTTGCAGGATGCCCGCCACGTGAATCTGGCCGCCTGTGGCGCGCTTCTCAGTGCTTCACGCGCAGCCAGTAGTGCCCCGACGTTGACGCCGTTGTTCACACTCGACTCAGCCATTGTGAGCCCTCTCAATGACGGCCAGTTGGCCGTGCTAAACCGCTGTGCCCGAGTTTCGAATCATACATCGGCGCCACGATCGGCTGGTATGACAGCCGCGGAGGGACGCGGCCGCCTCCCTTCAGTGCCGCCGCATCTCCTTCAGAGGCTGCTTCCCGTTCGCAGCCGGAGGCGCGTCTTGATTGCCGCGCAGATGTCCCCTCCCTCGAAGGCGTTCCGTTGGAAGCACCGCTACAGCGCGGCGACGATCGTCAGTTCCACTCCGGAAGTGATAGGGCGCCTCGCCGATCGCATACAATTTCATCGAAATTCGGCCGCACGCTGCAGGTCACACGCCAGAGCGGCGGCGAACGTCACGGAGCGATTGTTCGACGTGCCTGACATGGTGCGGCCGCTTGACGTGCGGAGTCCAAAGAAGCTGCGTCGCCGGAGAGGATACCCGGATGGCTCTGCGCCTACGTGATCGGTGGCTCCGGTACCCTCAGACGCTCTGGGTCCGCAGGGCGATCTTTCAGGTTCATTTGTGGGCGGGAATCGGCATCGGCATATACGTGTTCGTGGTCTCCGCCTCGGGCAGCGTACTCGTTTACCGTAACGAGCTTTACGCGCACTTCTCTCCGAAGCCGCTCATCGTGAGCGGTGGGGGGACCCCGATGAGTGTCGAGCGGTTGACCGAGGCTGCCCGTCGGCGTTACCCCACCTTCGACGTCGGGGGTGTGCGCACGGGAGAGACTCCGAACCACGCGCTCGAGGTCACGCTGGTCCGCGGCGACGATAGAACGCTGCGGTTTTTTCATCCGTTTACCGGCGAGGACCTGGGTTCCGTACTACCTGCTGGATACCGGGGGACG
Organism: Luteitalea sp.; assembly: GCA_009380045.1. Lineage (GTDB taxonomy): Bacteria > Acidobacteriota > Vicinamibacteria > Vicinamibacterales > CAVVIG01 > WHSN01. The sequence continues at coordinate 35,989 of WHSN01000004.1, read as the reverse complement.
CAGTGGTTATTGGACCTGCACGACAACCTGCTGAATGGCACCACCGGGCGCCGGGTGAACGGCGCCGGTGCGATTGCACTGATGCTGCTCTCCGTGACTGGAGCGATCGTCTGGTGGCCCGGCATCAAGACGTGGCGGCGGAGCATGAGCATCGACCTGAGGTCGGGTTGGAAGCGCCTGAACTGGAGCCTGCACAGTGCGCTCGGCTTCTGGTGCTGGGCCTTCATGGTCATGTGGGCCATCACCGGCGCCTACCTGGCCTTTCCGCAGACCTTCGGCGCCATCTTCGACTACATGGAGCCTTTTGACGAGAACAATCCTGCCGAGCGGATGGTCGATCAGATTCAGTACTGGCTCGGTTATCTCCACTTCGGCCGGCTTGGCGGCCGGGGCATCCCGGGCTGCGGTCGCGGGCTGTGCGACGCGACGACGAAGCTCATCTGGGCTGCTGTCGGCCTCGTCCCGCCGGTCTTGTTCGTGACGGGAGCGGTCATGTGGTGGAATCGTGTTGCGATCAAGCGCCTTCGCGAATCGAGGCTGTAATTCGGCTCGAACCACTTCATTTGACAGTAGCCCCCACCACCGCGGACCCATTGATGCCCCTCGACTCCAAGCGGCGCGAAGATATGGAAGATATGATCGCCCCTATGACCACGCCAGCGTCGCGAACCGCCGTGGGCTCCGTCGGCACGGTCGCCACCGAGTTCCTCGACCTTCCGCAGCCGCTTGCGCTCGACTGTGGACGTGAGCTGTATCCGATTCGCATCGCCTATGAGACCTACGGGACGCTGTCGCCGGCACGTGACAACGCCGTTCTGGTCTGCCACGCCCTGAGCGGAGACGCCCACGCGGCTGGCTTTGCGCCGACGGCGGTTGCGGCGAGCACCAGGGACGGCTTCCGCGCTGACGAGCGCGACGCCGGCAGCGGCCGAGGTCTGGGCTGGTGGGACGGAATGATCGGTCCGGGCAAGGCGTTCGACACCGATCGGTTCTTCGTCGTCAGCTCGAATCTGCTCGGAGGCTGCCGCGGCACGACGGGACCGTCGTCGACAAACCCGGCAACGGGCCGGCCCTATGGGTCCGGCTTTCCGGTCATCACGGTCGCGGACATGGTGCGGGCCGAGCGCGCGCTCTTGAGCGAGCTCGGGATCACGCGACTGGCCGCCGTCGCCGGTGGCTCGTTGGGCGGGATGCAGGCGCTCGAATGGGCCGTCCAGTACGGCGATCACGTCGAGGCGATCGTGGCGATCGCGAGCACGCACGCGCTCCACCCGCAGGGCATCGCCTGGAATGCGATCGCGCGCAACGCGATTACCGCCGATCCGGACTGGCAGGGCGGCCACTACCACGGCACCGGACGCGCACCGACGTCGGGCATGGGCGTCGCCCGCATGGTCGGACACATCACCTACCTTTCCGCCGCGTCGCTCAACGACAAGTTCGGGAGGCGCCTGCAGTTCGCCGACGACATTCGTTACCTCCTCACGGAGCCCGAGTTCGAAGTCGAGAGCTACCTGCGCCACCAGGCGGACAGCTTCGTGAAGCGGTTCGACGCCAACACCTATCTCTACACCTCCCGGGCCCTTTCCTACTTCGACCTCTCCCGGCAGCACGGGGGCGGCCAGCTCGCGCACGCGCTCCGCAACGTCTCGGCCAGGACACTGCTGATCGCGTTCAGCTCCGACTGGCTCTACCCGCCGGCGGGTTCCGCGGAGCTGGCGGCGGCGCTCCGCGCCGCCGGCAAGGAAGTCGAGTTCCATGTGATCGACGCTCCGTACGGACATGACTGTTTTCTGTTGGAGGAGGCGCGCCAGACGCCGATGATCCGGCAATTTCTCGCGAGGTAAAGCCTATCCGTGTTCAGCAGATCAGCCACGAACACACGAAAGCGCGAAGCAATCGCTCAACGATTGGTCTTTCGTGCTTCGTCGCGTCAACGTTCATGAGATAGGTCAGGAGTAGCATCCATGGAAGAGTCGCGAAGTTTTGGCTTTGAAACCCGTCAGGTCCATGCCGGGCAGCGTCCGGAGCCGAATACCGGCGCACGCGCGGTCCCGATCTATCAGACGACGAGCTACGTGTTCGAGGACCCTGAATCGGCGGCGGCGTACTTCAATCTCCAGGAATACGGCAATACCTACTCGCGGATCATGAACCCGACGGTGGCCGTGTTCGAGGAGCGCATCGCCAACCTGGAGGGTGGATGTGGCGCCGTCGCGTTCGCCAGCGGGATCGCGGCACAGGAGGCGGCCCTGTTCACCCTGCTATCGCCCGGCGATCACGTGGTGTCCTCATCGGCCCTGTACGGTGGGACGGTCAACCAGCTCAAGCACCTCCTCCGCAAAATGTCGGTGGAATTGACGTGGGTCGATCCCGACGATCCCGACGCGTGGAAGACCGCCGTCCGGGACAATACCAAGGCCTTCTACGGCGAGACCATTGGCAACCCTGGCGGCAATGTCCTCGACATCGAGGCGATCGCGGCCGTTGCGCACGACCACGGGCTGCCGCTGATTGTGGACAACACGTTTGCGACACCGTTTCTCTGCCGCCCGATCGAGTGGGGCGCGGACATCGTCCTGCACTCGGCCACCAAGTTCATCGGCGGTCACGGCACGAGCATCGGCGGGGTGGTTGTGGACTCGGGGCTGTTCAACTGGTCGAACGGCCGCTTTCCGGTGATCGCCGAACCGTCGCCGGCCTATCATGGGCTTCAGTTCCACGAAACATTCGGCACCTACGGGTATCTGATGAAGCTGCGGGCCGAGACGCTGCGCGATCTCGGCGCGTGCATGAGCCCGTTCAACGCCTTCCTGTTTTTGCAGGGGCTCGAGACGCTGTCGTTGCGGATGGCCCGTCATGTCGAGAACGCCGCCGCCGTGGCGAGTTATCTCGAGTCGAATGAGCTTGCCTCGAACGTGACCTATCCCGGCCTGGCGACGAGCCGCTACCGCCCGGTCGCAGACAAATATCTGCCGCGAGGCGCTGGTGCAGTGTTCTCCTTCGAATGCCGCGGCGGCCGCGCCGCGGGACAAGACTTCATTCGCGGCGTGACCTTGTGGTCGCATCTCGCGAACGTCGGCGATTCCAAGAGCCTGATCATCCATCCAGCCAGCACGACGCATAGACAGCTCGACGAGGACGAGCTCCGCGCGGCCGGAGTAGGTCCGGGGACCATCCGGCTCTCGGTCGGCATCGAAGCCGTTGACGATCTGATCTGGGACCTCGAACAGGGCTTCGCACGGGCCGGCGCGTCGGCGACAACCGCGGTGGCGTCACTATGACCACGTCGTTCGACCTGAGCCGCTATCAGGATCCGTTGACGATTCAGCAAGTGCTCCACCGCGCCAAGACCGTCGCGATCGTCGGGCTGTCGAGGAATCAGCTGCGCGCCAGCTATTTCGTCGGGTTTTACCTCCGGCGGCATGGGTACCGCGTCATTCCGGTCAACCCCCGCGAGCGGGAAGTCATGGGAGAGAAGAGCTTCGACAGCCTGGTTGACGTCCCGGTTCCCGTCGACATCGTCAATGTCTTCCGCGCGCCGGAGGCGCTGCCTGGGATCGCGAGGGAAGCGGTGGCGATCGGCGCCGCGAATCTGTGGTGTCAGTTTTCGGTGATCAACGAGGAAGGCGGTCGGATTGCGGAGGCGGGTGGTGTCTCCGTGATCATGGATCGGTGCATCAAGGTCGAACACGCCCGCTACGTCGGCCGGATGCACTGGCTCGGCTTCAACACGCAGCGCATCACGTCCGTGCGCGGCGGCCTTCAATAACGGCATCGACTATTCGACCGCGTGAGCTCTGGACGCCGAACGCGGACCTGCCGTTCATCAGCGAAGGAGAACCGGTCGAAGCTTCAGACTGATCCTGGCGGGGCAGGTCAGTCAATCGTCCAGAGCGCCAGCGACGAGACATCCTTGACGAACACCCGGTTCCCTGAGATGGCGGGCTGTGCCCAGGTCGCGCTCGTCGCCACTTCGTACCGGGCGATCGGGTCGAAGCCGGTTCGGCTGTGCCGGATGACGACCAGCTCGCCGTTCTCCTCCAGCGAGAAGATCGTGTCGCCGGCCCGAGCAATGGCGGCGTGTTCCGCCTGGCGCGGCTCGCTCTTCCACAGGACCTGCCCGGTCGTCAGGTCTAGCGCGAAGTACTGTCCCCTGTTCAGATGCGACAGGCCGAACAGCACGCCGTCAATCTCCACCGCGTCGCTCATGTGCATCGAGACCTCGTCGGTGTGCCAGAGGTCTTCTGTCATCCACCGGCCCTCGCGCGACACGGGGCGGAACGCGGTCACTCCGTTGCCCCGACCCATCTCGATCACCGTGTCCTTGAAGAGGATGGGAGTCTGACTGGTGGTCGTCGACGGCGTCGTGTACGGGCGGCGCCAGAGAAGCTCTCCCGTGGCGAGCGACACGCCGACGAAGTTCTGCTGCGTGAACGTCACGACCTGACGCGTGCCTGACAGATCGAAGAGCTGTGGAGACCCGTACGCCGGACCGTCACCCGTCCACCTCCATCGCACCTCACCGGTCGCCACGTCGAACGCCGTCAACGCCCCTTCGTCGTGCCCACCCACGTGAAAGATCACCAGGTTGCCCTCGACGAGCGGTGACATCGCGGTGTGGAACATCGGCTCGACCGGAGGCGCGGGCTTCTGCCAGATTCGCCGGCCGGTCTCGGCATCGAACGCCGTCACGATGCCGCTTATCCCGAGGGAGAACAGCCGGTTGCCGGCAAACGTCGGCGTGGATTTGGGGCCGGGACCGTGGGGTGCGGTGGCCGGGTTCATCTTGAACGCCGCCGGAGTGCTCGTGCGCCAGAGGACCTTCGCCGAGCGGGCATCGAGCGCGGTCATCACCTCAGCGTCGCCCTGCCGGGCGAAGACGTAGACACGGTCGCCGATCACGAGCGGCGTGGCATATCCAGTCCCGACGTCCACGTGCCAGCGTCGAGTCAGCGTCGCCGGCCACGAGGCTGGTGCCTGGAACGACCGAACCACGCCGTCGCGGTTCGGCCCCCGCCATTGGGGCCAATCCTGAGCCGCCGTCACTGGCGCCAGCGCCATCACCGTCACGGCCATCCACAGCAGTCTGTAAGAGGTCATAGACCGCCAATTATAGGCTGTCCCAGGAGATCGGTCAGCTGCTCTCACCCTCCCACAACGGCTGCCTCTACCAATGAGCGTGTCCCTCGCCACGATCAGAACCCGAGCGGCCGACGTGGCAGATGGCCAGCGCGAATCCGCTTTGGGAACCGGCTCGCATCCCGGCGAGTCGAGCAGCGCAAGGGTCGAGACCACCTCCGCCCCCAGCGTGGGTGAGCCTCGATCGAAATCGCCACCTGCGATTTGCGCAGCTCTAAGGAGGCCGGGTTGGGAAAGCCGCCCGAACCCGTGGACAGGTTCCTGGAATGCCAGGGATTGGTCCCCAGACCCGGGACGAGAGGCCTGTCACCCGAGGACCAGAACACCGACCAGAATCTTGGATCGTCGCTGCCGGTGCCCCGGAGAATCCTCAAATGTTCTCTCTGATTGCGCTGGATCTTTACAGTAGGTTTATCCCGCTCACGCATCCCTTCGCAGTGCCCGCGTCCCCGATGTCGCCGGCGTCAAACCCGAGTCGTTTTCAAATCGTTCGTCGAGTCCTGATCCCTCAGAACATGATTTCGGAGGAGACATGAGCAGACCGACACCCACTCTCTCCAGACTGTTGGTTCTCTTTGCGATCGTGGCGAGCCCCCTTGTCGCTGGGGCTCAGGATGCCCAGGCGGTTCTTCAAGCTGCTGCGAAGGCCATGGGCACGGGCAACTTGAGCTGTGTGACCTATACCGGCGCGGGCTACGTCGGGTTCGTCGGCCAGAATCGGGAAATTACGGACGACTGGGCCAGAGCCGAGCTGGCCTCCTACACTCGGACGATCGACTTCGGCGCGAAATTCGCGCAGGAAGAGCGGGTCATCAGGCAGGGCAGCTACCCGTCCCAAGGGGGCGGCGGCATCCCGATACAGGGGGAACAGCGCCAGACGCAGTTTGTCGTCGACAAGTTCGCGTGGAACATCCAGGGCGCCAACGCCACTCCCGTTCCTGCGCCGACGGCGGCGGAGTTGCGACAGCTCGATATTTGGCTGAATCCGCACGGTTTTCTCAAAGCGGCCCTGGCGCCAGACGCGAAGCCGGTCTTGATTACGCGATATGAAGGTGGCGCCGTGGGCGGGCTCAGCTCCCTTGTCCAACGGAAGCAAAATATCATCTCGTTCATCGCGCTGGGAAAGTACCGGGTGAACGGCACGATCAACGATCAGAATCTCGTAGAAAGAGTGCAGACCTTTGTGGCCAACCCTGTCCGTGGCGACCTCAACCAGGAAGGCGAATACAGCCAGTGGCGCGACGTGGACGGGGTGAAGTTTCCGGGCAATTTCCATCATCACACGGACTGGGACGATGAAACGCAGTCGCCGAACTACAACGGAGGCCATAACTCGCTCACGTTTACCGTGAAGGACGTGAAAGTCAACGGCTGCGGGCCGGTCCCAACGGTCCCAGAGTTGGTCCAAAAGGCGACGGTTCCGCCGGTTCGGGTCGAATCCACGAAGCTGGCCGAAGGCATCTATTACCTCGCCGGCGGCTCCCATCACAGCGTGGCCGTCGAGTTCCGGGATTTCGCCGTCGTCGTCGAAGCGCCGCAGAACGAGCAGCGCGCGCTCGCAGTCATTGAAGCTGTGTACAAGTTGATTCCCAACAAGCCGATTCGGTACGTCGTGAACTCCCATCACCACTTCGATCACCTGGGAGGAATTCGCGCGCTCTTCCATGAGGGCGCGACGATCGTGGCGCATCGCGCCAACCGCGACTTCTACAAGCAGGAAGTGCTGTCGTACGGAAGGTGGACGCTCGAGCCCGATCGCCTGTCGCTGTATCCGCCGACCGAGTTCGCCGAAGGCTACCAGCTCGAGACGATTGACGTTCGGGGCACGATCAGCGATGGCACACGGAACCTGGATGTCTACTATGTCCAGGGCAATCCTCACGCCGAAGGCATGCTGATGGCGTATCTTCCAACGGAGAAGATCCTGATTGAGGCGGACATCTACACGCCGCCCGCTGCGGGCGCGCAGCTACCGGCCTCGCCACCGCCCGCCGCCGTGAACCTCTATAACAACGTGAAGGCATACAAGCTGGATGTCTCGACCATTGCGCCCCTTCATGGGCGCGTGGTTCCATGGGGCGACTTCCTGAAATTTGTCGCCAAGCCTGACTGACACGAATCGGGACCGGCGGGGTCCGGCGGCGACCTGACGCGCGATCCGGCAATCTGTCGGACCCGGCCGGTGCAGCTTGAGGGGAACGGCCTCCCTCGGCTGCGGCACCGGGAGGTGTTGGCGCCGGTGACACGTCCGCTGTCCGGGTCGTTGGCGTGAGTCGTTGATGAACCGGCGATAAAGACGCTCGCGCATTCCGTCGGATCGTCTTGAAGAGGTCTGATCTTCTGGGGGTGTATCCGAACCGTATCAGTCTTTGGGGCATGGAGGTAGTGATGGGATGGATCCTCTGTCTCGCAATCGTTGCGTCCGGGATGCTCGTTCCCGCGGCCGCATCGGCGCAGGCCGTTGGGACCAGCGGCATCTCTGGAGTGGTGAGAGATGCGACGGGCGCAGTGCTGCCCGGAGTCATCGTCGAAGCCGCCAGTCCCGCCCTCATCGAAAAGGTCCGCACCGTGGTCACCGACAGTCAGGGGCGGTACCTGGTCATCGATCTGCGTCCCGGCACCTACAGTGTCACGTTCGCGCTTTCAGGCTTCAGCACGTTCAGACTGGAAGGGCTTGAACTGCCAGCGAACTTCACGGCGGCGGCGAACGCCGAACTGAAAGTCGGCGCGCTGGAAGAGACGCTGACGGTGTCGGGGGCGAGTCCGGTGGTGGACGTCCAGAATCTCACCCAGCAGAAAATGCTGACCCAGGACATGTTGAGGGCTGTTCCTGTGTCGCAGACCGTTTACAGCCTGCTCAATCTGATGCCGGCGGTGGTCAGCACGCCCAACAGCCAGGATGTCGGCGGCAGCAAGGGAGAGTCTTCGTTCAGGGGCTCACTCCACGGAGGCAAGCGGAACGACCAGAGACTGTTGGTTGACGGCATGAGGTTCAACCCGACACAAGGCCAGGGCGCCGGTTTCGGGTTCTATATCAATCCCGCGATGGCAGAGGCGATCGTGATCGAGGTGGCCGCCGGCGGCTCTGCCGAATACTCGGTCGGCGGCATCCAGATGAACGTGGTTCCCAAGACCGGCGGGAACACCTTCAACGGCACCTTCCTGGCCAACTACTCGGGCGACGCCCTGGTCAGCGCCAATCTGTCGGACGGATTGAAGGCGCGCGGGCTCTCGGAGGTGAACAAGGTCCTTCGGATCCACAACGTCAACGGCGCTGTGGGCGGACCGATCAAACGCGACAGGTTGTGGTTCTACACCGCCTATCGGCACTGGGGTCTGAAGCAGCAGCCGGTCAACCATTTCTACGATTCGACCCTTGGCAGCTTCCTCTACACGCCGGACGTGAGCCGGCCGGGCCAGCCGATACAGACCAACCGCTCCGGCAATGGCCGACTCACCTGGCAGGCGGCGCCCAAGCACAAGATCTCCTTCTACACCGACCACCAGAAGAACGACGACTGTCCGAACCATGAGGTCATCCGCCTGGCGCCTGAGGCGGTACCTTGTCTGATTCGTGGTCCCGCGTCCGTCTCCCAGGTCACCTGGAGCTACCCGGTCACCAACAGGCTCCTCTTTGATGCCGGCGCGACCGCGGTGCGGAACGATCGCGAGCGCACACTGACACCCAGCCACCCGTCGCACCCGCACTTCAACACGACGGGCTTCACGCCCGCAGACATCTCCGTGCTCGAACAATCGTCGGGTATCCGCTACCAGGCGCCCAACAGCCTGGTGACTGCCGCCGACCCTCAACGCAACGGCCGCTTCTCGATGTCCTATGTGACAGGGTCGCATCATTTCAAGGTCGGGTTCTCCCTGATGCAGGGCAGTACCACCGTCACCACGACACGTCCGTACGGCGACATCAGCTACACCTTTTCGAACGGCATCCCGATTTCGCTCACGGAATGGGCCGCGCCGACGACGACCAAAGCGGTGATGTGGCCCGAGTTCGGACTCTATGCCCAGGATCAGTGGACGGTAAGACGGTTGACGGTCAACCTGGGCTTGCGGTTCGAGTCGCTCCACGCCTATGTCCCCGCGAGCCAGCAACCAGCCGGCCCGCTGATCGACGCCCGCAGCTTCGCTGAAGTCGACTGCGTTCCGTGCTGGAAGGACCTGGGGCCGCGGCTCGGAATGGCCTACGACCTGTTTGGCAACGGCAAGACGGCGGTCAAGGCGAGCATCGGCCGCTACGTCGTCGGCGAGTTCATCGGTCTGGCCACCGCCAACGATCCGGTAACGACGTCGGTCAACAGCGTCAACCGGGCATGGAATGACGCCAATCGCAATTTCTTTCCCGACTGCGATCTGCGCAACCCCGCCGCCAACAACGAGTGCCGGGAGATTGACAACGTCAACTTCGGCAGGTCCAACATCGTCACCCGCTACGATCCGGATGTGTTGAACGGGTGGCACAAGAGGGCATTCTCGTGGCAGGGGTCGGCGGGGATCGAACACGAGCTGCGGCCGGGCGTGGCGGTGAGCGCGGGCTATTTTCGAACCTGGTTCGGCAATTTCACCGTCACCGACAACCTGGAAGTCGCGCCGCAGGACTACGATCACTACTGCATCACGGCCCCTCTTGATTCCCGTCTGCCCGGGGGCGGCGGCAACCAGATCTGCGGGCTGTACGACGTCACACCGGCGAGGTTCGGCCGGGTCAACAACCTGGTGACGTTCGCCTCCCACTACGGCAGACAGACGGAGGTCTATAACGGCGTCGATCTCAACGTCAACGTCCGGCTCCGGCGTGGCGCCCAGCTGTCAGCCGGCCTGAATGTCGGGAACTCGGGGAACAGCGACGTGACCGGCGGCGAGACCGTCTCTGCGATTGACCGCTGCTTTGTCGTGGACTCGCCGCAACAGTTGTATCAGTGCGAGATCCGGCCGCCGTACGCGAAGCAGTTCAAGATCACGGGATCCTATGTGCTGCCGTGGGCGCTCCAGGCCAGCGCCAACTTTCAGAGCCTGCCTGGATTCGTGATCGGCGCGAACTATAGTGTGCCGACGGCCCAGATTGCTCCGTCGCTCGGCCGCAATCTCGCCGGGGGGGCGCGCACGGCCAGCCTCCAGGTGATCGCCCCGTTCTCACAGTTTGAGGAACGGATCAATCAGCTCGATCTTCGCCTGGCGAGAATGTTTCAAGTCCGGCAGGTTCGGGTCGAGGCCGTGCTCGATGCCTACAACGCGCTGAACGCCGGCGCCGTCCTCGGCTCCAACCCGACGTACGGTGCGAGCTGGCGGAACGTCACGGAGGTTCTGACCGGGCGGCTGCTGAAATTCGGTGTCCAGTTGCAGTTCTGAAGGGGTGGCGGAGACAGGAGACAAAAACCGGATCAGGACGGAGGGCAAGGTCATGGTGGGCACGCGCTGCAGACAGATCACGGTGGCGGCATTCGTGGCGTTGTTCTGGTTGCCGGCCGCCGCCTCGGCCCAGAGCGCCATTACCGGGGTGGTGACGGACTCGAGCGGCGCGGTGCTGCCTGGAGTGACCGTGGAGGCCGCAAGCCCGGCACTCATCGAGAAGGTCCGAACCGCGGTGACGGATGCGCAAGGACGATATGCGATTCCAAATCTTCGTCCTGGCACCTATAACGTGAGCTTCACCCTGGGAGGCTTTGCGTCGTTCGTACGCGACGACATGACCTTGCCCTCTGATTTTACGGCCACGATCGACGCCGAGCTCCGCGTTGGAGCGATCGAGGAGACGGTGACGGTCTCCGGTCAGGGGCCGGTCGTCGACGTGCAGAATACCCAGCGGACTACTGTGCTGCCACGGGAGCTGATTGACGCGTTGCCGACGGGCAGAACCTACGCCGCCGTGGGCGCGCTGGCCGTCGGCATCAAGGTCAACGAGCCCAACGTGGGAGGCGCACGGACGGCAGGCCAGCAGCGGCTGACCGCGTATGGCAGCCTGCCGAAGGACACGACCGTCGACATCGACGGTCTGAAGTCGAATTTGATGCAGGGCGGCGGAGACGACCAGAACGATCACAACGATGGCATGACGGCGGAAGTCACAGTGCAGACCAGCGGCTTGACCGCTGAGGTGGCGAGAGGAGGGCCGCACCTGAATCTCGTCCCGCGCGAAGGCGGCAATACCTTCAGTGGCTTGACGTACGCGGGGTACACCAACGGCTCGATGCAGAGCGACAACCTGGGCGACCTGCTCAGTCGAGGGCTCAGGGCTCCGGATGCGGTCGACCTGATTTACTACTTTACGTCCTCGTTGGGAGGCCCGATCGTCCGTGACAGACTCTGGTTCTTCGGCTCATATGGCAACAACGGCAACAACAATATCGTCAGCAACAGCTTCTATCCGGATGGGCGCCCCGGCATGTTCGATCAGCGTGTCAAGAACTACACGCTTCGGATGACATGGCAGATCACGCCGAAGAACAAGCTGACTGCGCTGGACGACTACCAGAGCAAGTGGGTCGGTCATGATTACACGTCGGGTGTCGATGTCGCGACGGCTTCGAGGATTCGGCCGCCGATGCAGAAGAACACCGGCAGCGTGAAGTGGACCTCGACGGTGAGCAACAGGCTTCTTCTCGATACCGGATTTCTCCTCGGCGCGAATACTCTGGGTTACAAGTACCAGCCGGGGATCAAGAAGGAACCAGGCACCCCTGAGTGGTATGCGACCGCATCGCGCATGGACATCAATCGTGGCACGACGACCGTGTCGCCGAGCACGCAGGAGTTGGTTCGCTATACGCACATGTATCTGCTCAGTTCAGCCGTGACCTACGTCGCCGGAGCACATACCCTCAAGTCTGGCGTACAGTGGAACTTCGGACGGCTGAATCAGCGTTTCGACAGCAGTAACGCCGAGCTCACGCAACGCTACCGGGATGGCATCCCGGACTCGGTGCTGGTCTGGAACACGCCGACCTACTCGCGCCAGCGGATGAAGGCCGATCTCGGGTTGTTCGCGCAGGATTCGTGGCAGGTCACCAATCAGCTGACGATGTCCGCCGGGATCCGGTTCGAGTATCTGAATTCCATGGTCGACGGCGGGTCGGTCGAGGCCGGTCGTTTCGTGCCGGCCCGTCAGGCGGCGGCGATGCCGAACCTGCCGAACTGGTTCGATGTCGCGCCGAGATTCGGCGTCATCTACGACCTCACCGGCGACGCGAAAACGGCGGTGAAAGGTACGGTGAGCCGGTACAACAGAAACTACACGGTGGACCTGGCGAACCTGTACGATTCACTGGCGCTGCAAAATGATACGCGCAACTGGTCGGACTGTGATTACGTGCCGACCACCTCGAGGTGCTCGGGCACGCTGTTGCCGACCAATGGCGACAACATCGCCCAGGACAACGAGATCGGGCCGAGCAACAATCGGACCTTCGGCGCTGCGCCGGCGCGACAGTTCGACCCAGACAGCAAGCGAGAGTACGACCTCGAGTACACCCTCGGCATCGACCGCGAGGTGGTGCCTGGGGTTTCGGTTGCCGCCACATGGTTTCTGCGGCAGACATACAACCTCCAGCAGACAATCAATCGTCTGGTGAGCGTCGCCGACTACGCCGCGTTTGAAGTGGCGAGCCCCCTGAACAACGAGCCCATTACTGTCTACAACCTGAACCCGGCCAGGCAGGGGCTGGTGGATCTCCTCGATACAACGGCCGATCGCTCGTTGGCGCGTGCCTCCTACGAAGGCGTCGAAGTGACCGTGAATGGACGTCTGCCGAGGGGCGGTAATGTGTTCGGCGGTTGGTCGGCGGGACAGGCGATTCGGGTCACGTGTGCCGACCTGTCGAATCCCAATACGTTCCGATACTGCGATCAGACGGAGTTCGATATCCCGTTTCGCCACAATTTCAAGCTGGCCGGCAGCTATCCTCTTCCAGCGGGTCTCCGGGTTGGCGCGACGTTCCTCAGCAACGCGGGCGCGGTCGCTGGCGACATCGCCAATGCATCCTTGGCTGTGAACTGGGCTGTGCCAGCGACGTTGTTTCCGGGAGGCCGCACGCAGGCGGTGACGGTGGGACTCATCCCGCCGGGGAGTGAGTACTTGGAACGTTGGAACCAGCTCGACCTCGAGGTGAAAAAGAGCTTCAGGCTGGGCAGGGTGCAGATCGAGCCGGCCGTGGAGCTGTACAACACCCTCAACAGCAACGTCGTGCTGACCCAGAATCAGAGCTTCGGCTCGACCCTGGGACAGCCGCAGCGCGTGCTTCAAGGCCGCCTCGTGCGGTTGTCGTCCCAGATCAGGTTTTAGGTCCGCGGTTCGCAGCAACATTGGACATGCCAAGGCGTTCGGTGGCCGAAGGCAGGGTCGAAGGTGCCCGAAGCGGTTGGCGGCGCTGCACCTCCGTTGTGGGCGCCCTGCTTCTATCACCTGTGTGGCCGGCTGTCGTTGGGACCGGAGGGCTGTCGGCCCAGTCTGCCCAGTCGGCCCGCGGGGTCACATTCACCAGGGACATTGCTCCCATCGTCTTCGACAAGTGCGTTGCCTGCCATCGTCCAGGCGGGGGCGCGCCTTTCAGCTTGATGACATACGGCGATGTGCGCCAGCGTGCAACGCAGATCGCCGCGGTGACAAGCAGTGGGTACATGCCCCCTTGGAAGCCCGAGCCAGGCTACGCGGAGTTTCTCGGCGCGCGGCGGCTGAGCGCCGGTCAACGGGCGCTCATTCAAGAGTGGGTAGACACCGGCGCGGTGGAAGGGGACCCCGACGATCTTCCATTGGTCGCGAGCGGGTCTGGCGAGTGGCAGTTCGGCAAGCCTGACCTCGTCGTGACAATGCCTGAACCGTACACCCTTGGCGCCGAGGGCCCGGATGTGTTTCGGACGTTCGTGATGCCGATCCCTCTCCCGGAGGGTCGCCATGTGAAGGCGCTGGAATTTCATCCCGGCCATCACGCCGTGCACCACGCAAACGTCAAGATCGACGAGACGCGCGGCTCACGGTCGCTCGACGAGGACGACCCTGGACCCGGGTATGACGGCGGCGCGGGTCGCGACGCGAAGTTTCCCGACGGGTATTTCCTCGGCTGGACGCCCGGGCAATTGCCGCGAACGTCGGCTGACGATATGGCATGGCACGTCAGGCCCGGGAGCGACCTGGTCGTCGAGCTGCACATGATGCCGACCGGCGCTCGACAGACAGTGCAAGTCAGCATCGGGCTCTTTTTCACCGATCGACCGCCCCAACGTCTGCCGTATATGCTGAGACTCGGGAGACAAGACATCGATATTCCTGCCGGCGAGAGCGAGCACATCGTCACGGACACATTCGTTCTTCCGGTGGACGTTGAAGCGGTGGCAGTCCAGCCTCACGCCCACAATCTGGCACGGGTGGTCAAGGGGTTTGCCAGGTTGCCCGACGGCAGTACGAAATGGCTGGTCTACATCAAGGCATGGGATTTCGCCTGGCAGGACGCGTACATGTACGCCGATCCAGTGTTGCTTCCCAAGGGCACGACCTTGGTGATGCACTACACCTACGATAATTCCGACGCCAATATCCGCAATCCGAGCCGACCGTCGGGACGCGTCACGTTCGGTCAAACCACAGCCTCTGAAATGGGCGACCTGTGGATTCAGGTGGTGCCGCTCGATCCTGATGACCGACTTGCTCTCGACAAGGAGTTTGCCCAGAAAATGCTGGCAGATGACATCGCTGGCAATGAAAAAATGCTGGAGCTCAATCCGCAGGATGCCCGGGTTCACCATGATCTCGCGTTCTGCTATGTCGAGATGGGCCGAGTCGCGGATGCAATCGCCCACTTGGAGGAGGCGGTCGCGCTCGAACCGAGATCCGCGTGGGCCGGGTACGACCTGGGAATTGTCCTGCTGGGGCAGCGGCGGTTCGAGGAGGCGGCGCAACATTTCCGCCGGGTCATCGGCCTGAAGCCCGACTTCTCCGAGGCCCGGAACAATCTGGGGGTCGTCTATCACGCGCAGGGAAGAGTCGATGAAGCGTTGGGTTGGTACCGGAGCGCTCTCCGAACAGATCCGGACAATGCCGAAGCACACCACAACCTGGGACGTGTGCACGTGGCTCAGGGCCGCGTCAACGACGCCATAGGCGAGTATCGTCAGGCGCTGCGAATCAATCCAGTCGATGCCGACGTACATAGCAGCCTCGGTAGCGCATTGGCACTGTCTGGCCAGATCGATGAGGCACTCGAGCACTATCGGCGGGCCTTGGAAATCAAACCTGATCTGCCCGCGGCGATCGTCGATCTCGCCTGGATCCTGGCCACCTCCGATCGTGCCGACGTCCGTGCGCCAGGTGAGGCGGTGCGGTTGGCCGAGCGCGGCGCTGAACTGACCGGATATCGGAACGCCACGGCCCTGGATACGCTGGCTCTGGCCTACGCGGCGGCCGGCCGGTTCGATCGGGCCATCAGTACCGCCGAGGCGGTGCTGGGTCTGGCCTCGGATTCGGGCCTTCAGGAATTGGCCGACGAGACTCGCCGGCGTTTGGCAATCTGGCGCTCGCGTCGATGACGCGATGGTGTGCGCGCCGTGGCGGTCCTTAGTGGCGGCGTATACTACCAGCCGCCCGCATACGTCAGCACACGAATCAACAGCGGCACACGAGGAGGAGCGTCATGGCTTCGGATACCACCCGGGAGTACGGCTTGCCCATTACGCTCGAACACGCAAAGAGCGCGGCACTCCCCGCGCTCGCGGAGGCTCGGCGGAACAACTGGACGATGGCTGTTGCGATCGTGGACACGGCTGGCGATCTCGTCTACTTCGAGAAGATGGACGCGACCCAGAACGGCAGCGTCGATGTCGCAATCGACAAGGCGCGCTCGGCGGCGCGATTCAAACGGCCGACCAAGGCGTTTCAGGATACGCTTGCCGAGGGCGGCGAGGGGTGGCGTGTGCTCGGTCTGCGACACGCCATACCGATCGAGGGCGGCGTGCCACTGACCAGGGACGGCAGAATCGTCGGCGCAATTGGCGTGTCAGGCGGAAGCAGCCAGCAGGATGGACAATGCGCGACCGCGGCTGCCGCAACGTTGCAAACTCCAGGCTGACAAAGCAGGGCAGGACAACACGATGGTTCACAGTGGACGACATTTTCTGCAGATCCCGGGCCCGACGAACGTGCCCGACCGAGTGCTCCGGGCGATGAGCCGGCCCGTGGTCGATCATCGAAGTCCCGAATTCGCAAAGCTCGCGCTCGAGCTTCTCGATCGTCTCCGGCCGATCTTCCAGACGTCGGGTCCGGTCATCATGTATCCATCCTCGGGTACCGGCGGGTGCGAGGCGGCGCTCGTCAACACGTTGTCACCCGGGGACAAGGTCCTCGTTTTCGAGACCGGGTGGTTTTCGCATATCGCGTGGCGCCGCGTCGCCGAGAAGATCGGCCTTGACGTCGAATACGTTCCCGGCGGCTGGCGTCACGGGGTGTCGCCCGAACAGGTCGAAGCACGGTTGACCGGCGACCGTCAGCACACGGTCAAGGCGGTGATTGCGGTCCACAACGAGACGTCCACCGGGGTCACCAGCCGCATCGGTGAGGTACGTCGAGCCATGAATCGCGCCGGCCACCCGGCTCTCCTTATCGTCGACACGATCTCATCGTTGGGATCCATCGACTATCGGCACGACGAATGGGAGGTTGACGTCACGGTCGCCTGTTCTCAAAAAGGGCTGATGTTACCTCCCGGGCTCGGCTTCAACGCCGTGTCCGAGAAGGCGCTCCGGGCGGGTAAGACGGCCAGGCTTCCACGGTCCTATTGGGACTGGGACGACATGTTGAAGTCGAACCAGGCCGGTTTTTTTCCGTATACGCCGGCCACGAACCTTCTTTACGGTCTTCGCGAAGCCATTCAAATGCTCCAGGAAGAAGGGCTGTCGAATGTCTTTCACCGGCACCTGCGGCACGCCGCGGCGACGCGTGCGGCAGTGCAGGCCTGGGGGCTGGAAGTCGTCTGCCGGGAACCGCTCGAGCACTCCAGCTCGCTGACGGCCGTCATGATGCCTGAGGGGCACGATGCCGATCGGCTCAGGGACGTGATCCTCGCACGCCTCGACATGTCGCTCGGAACCGGCCTGGGAAAGCTCGCGGGCAAGGTATTTCGAATCGGCCACCTCGGCGCGTTCAACGATCTCATGCTCGCCGGCGCGTTGAGCGGGGTCGAGATGGGCCTGCGTCTCGCCGGCGTACCCCACCGCTCGGGCGGCCTCATGGCCGCTCTCGATCATCTGGCGCCGGCACACCAACACGCCGAAGGCGCCGGTCTCCCCACTTGACGTTGAAAAACGGCGCCGCAGGCAAGGGCGCGCAAGCCGAAGGACCCCGGATCGTGTTTTGACGGTTGGTTGGCCGGTAGCAGACCTTTCGGTCGGCTGGGCGGCGGGCCATCCATCGGCCCGAAGCGAGTCGCGCCTGGCGGCGGCCCCGAGACCGGCGTGTAATGAAATGGCGGGAAACAACTCCGGGCCTCAGCCCGGCTCGACGCGCGTGTTCGTCGTTTCACAGCTCTTTCACGAGCTGGACGTGGTACTCCTCGAAGCCGCGGTTCTCATAGAATCGTCGCGCCTCTTGGTTGCGAGCCAGCACGCCGATGCGAACCGTACTCGCACCGGCCGCTCGCGCCAGAGCCTCGGCCTCCTGCAGCAACGCGCCGCCGATACCTTGCCCACGGTACCGCACGTGGACGAACACGTCGGAAACATACGCATGATTGTCACGAGGTTCATCGGGTTCCGTTGGCGGAACCATCGTCAGCACGCAGATGAACCCGGCGACCGCGTCGTTGACCCGGGCCAGCAGAATGTGTCCGTGACACTGGCGGCATCGATCGACCAGCAGGCGGTAGTACTCGTCCGCCATCGCGCTGCCTTCAGGCAGAGTGGGATCGAGTGTCCGCTCGTGCTCCTGCAACCCGATGATGCATTCGACCAGCGCCGCTCGGTCCTGCGGATCTGCAAATGCACGAATCGTCATCGCGGTGGCGCCGCTGGCGCCAGTGGTCGGTGCATGCCGCGGTCCGGAACCTGCATCTTGGGCAATCATGCCTCGATTGTCATGCTCCCCGCGCGCTATCCTGGCGGCACAGCATGGAGATACACGCTCGGGGCGGGAGCATTTCGTTCTGGGTTCGCGTCGTGCCGCGCGCGAGCCGCGACGCGATCGAAGGCGAATTCCAGGGCGCATTGAAGGTCCGGCTCACGGCACCCCCCGTGGAGGACCGCGCGAACGAGGCTCTGCGTCGCCTTCTGGCGGCGCGCTTGAACGTTCCAACCTCCGCCGTCACCATCGTCACGGGCGGGAAGGGCCGGACCAAGCGGGTGTCGATCGCCGGAGTCACCGAGGAGCAGGCGGTCGAGCTCCTGGCGGGTGCCTCTTCGTGAGGGGCATGCTGGCGGACGCTTTCGCTCGCGAGGCGTGTGACTGGCGCCTCGGAGACGCTTCCACAGCCTCGCCATCTCTTCACTAACTGCCTGAGCACACGTCTGAAGACTTATTCAGGAAGTCTTCAGTTGCTGGGACAGGTTCCGTCGACTACCGTATCGAGGCTCGATCGCGGCCGTCTGGGACTTCTCAAGTTTCGTGGACGGCGGCCTGTCGGTACTTCCCTCAGGGAGCGCCTCGGAGGTTCAGTGTGAGACTCGTCTGTGTGCCTTCTTTGGTTCTTGTGTGGCTCTTTTTCCTGTCGCCGCCGGCTGCCGCGCAGGATCTGTCCGTTTCAGGCCGTATCGTCGATAGTCAAGGCGGGGTCGTGGTGAACGCGGCCATCCTGCTGGAAGGTGCGTCCGGTTCGAGCCGGACCGCGAGCTCGGGCAGCGAGGGCAGGTTTTCCATTGCCGCCGTCGCACCCGGCATGTACGTCCTCCGCGTCAGGGCCGAGGGGTTCGCGGAATCGGTCCAGCCGGTTTCGGTGTCGATTGCGCCGGCCAGCGTAGAGGTAACTCTCGCCGTCGCCGGGATCGGTGAATCCATCGAGGTCTCGGCCGGGACACGGACGTCCGTGGAAAGCCGGGTGACCGCGGCGAGCCGTCTGCCGATGACCAGCCTCGAGACCCCCGCGAGCGTGCAGGCGTTGAGCGGAGAAGTCATTCGCGAGCGGGGCGACCGTACGGTCGAGGATGCCGAGACCCGCATGGTTGGTGTCACCACCCAGGGAAGTCTCGGGAACGGCGGAGGCTCGCGAATGTCCCGTGGCTTCGGTGGTCCCAACTCGATCATCAGACTGTACGACGGCACTCAGATTCTCGTCGGTCAGGGCACGATGACGTTCCCATTCGACAGCTGGACGGTCGAACGGGTCGAATACCTGGCAGGTCCTGCGTCAGTACTCTACGGATCCGGCGCCATCGGCGGCGCGCTCAACGTCGTGCCCCGTCGGCCCAGTCGCGGCGCGACGGTTGGCCAGGGACGTTTCACGGTGGGCTCCTTCGAGACCGTACGCGCCGCAGGCGGAGTCGGCGGGCCGATCAATGACCGCGTGGCGTACCGCGCCGATCTGAGCCACAACCGTTCTGCCGGGACGGTCGAGCGAGGCGACTGGAACACGACTGCAGCGTCCGGATCGCTTGGCATCCAGGCCTCGTCGAAGCTGTACGTGACCATCGCCAACGACTTCGGCTATCAGGAACCGTTCAACTACTGGGGTTCGCCGTTCATCAACGGCACGCTCGATCGGTCGTTGAGAGATGTCAACTACAATGTGCTCGACGGCATCACGAAGTACCGGGACAACTGGTCGCAGGTCAAGGCGGACTGGCAGGCCTCGTCCAACGTCTTCGTGCGGATGAACGTGTCCGGCGTGAACACCAGGCGCCAATGGCGCAACGCCGAGCAGTATTCCTACCAGCCGGCGACCGGTCTCGTGAGCCGCTCGAGCTACACCGAGATCATCCAGTACCTGCGGCAGTATGGCGCCAATACCGAAGCGATCATAGACACCCAGGTCTTCGGCCGGCCGAACATCGTGTCACTCGGGTTCGACTACAGCTGGTTCCGCTACCAGCGCGATCGCAACGCCGGAACAGCCACATCGGTGGTGGCGCTCACGAACCCAACCCCCGGTCTCTTCTTCAACACGATTCCGACGACTCCCGAATACCGGGCCTTTCAAAACCGGTATGCCACCTACGCCGAGAGTCGCCTGGCCCTCACCGACCAACTCTCGGTCGTCGGCGGGCTGCGCTGGGATCGGTACGACCTCGATCGCGAGGATCTGAGAACGGCCGGCGTGACCAGCAAGATGTTCAACCCGGTGAACGGGCGCGGTGGTCTCGTCTATGCCGTCAAGCCCACGCTCTCCGTGTACGGCCAGTATGCCACTGCGTCCGATCCGGTCAACACCTTGATCAGTCTGTCGCCGGCGGAGCAGGCGTTCGACCTCACACCTGGCCGCCAGGTCGAGGCAGGCGTCAAGCAGTCTCTCTGGAGCGGTCGTGGAGAATGGACGCTGGCCGCATATCGGATCGTCAAGGAGAAGCTCCTGGTCCCGGATCCGCTCGACTCGCTCAGACGCCTGCAAGTCGGGCAGCAGTCGTCGCGCGGGATCGAGCTGTCCGGGGCCGTTGCATTGGGCGCGACGGTGCGCATCGATGCGAACATGGCAGCGCTCCAGGCACGCTATGACGATTTCACCGAGAATGTCGGCGGCGTGCTGACCTCGTGGTCGGGCAAGACGCCGACGAACATTCCAGCCCGAACCGCGAACCTGTGGGTGGTGTGGAGCCCCTTGCCGCAGTGGCACTTTCAGAGCGGCGTTCGCTATGTCGGCGATCGCTTCCTCGACAACGCGAATACCACGACGACACCATCGGTGACCCTCGTGGACGCCGGGGCGCGGCGAAGGATCGGCAGTAACTTCGCTGTCGATGTCCGGGTCGCCAACGTGTTCGACAAGTTCTACACCCAGGGGGCGTCTGGCGTACCGCTCCCCGTGCGAGGCCGCTACGGCCCGCCGCGGACCGTCGAGCTCACACTTGATGCCAAGTTCTGACATCGGATGGGATTCGTGACGATTCGCAAGCTGCTCAACTGGAAGGCGCTGCTCATCTACCTCCATCGCTGGATGGGCATCTTCTTCGGCGTCGTCTTCGTCGTGTGGTTCGTCTCCGGCGTGGCCATGATGTACGTCCGGATGCCGGTGTTGTCGGCATCCGAGCGGCTCGGCCACGTGCAGCCGCTGGACTTGTCCGCGGCGCGCATGTCACCAGCCGAGGCGATGCGCGCGCACGGATTGAACGACGACGGCCTGCAAATCGAGATGGACTACGACGGCCGCCCGATATACCGGTTCGACAGGGGCGTGAAGGTCTACGCCGATACCGGTGAGCTCGTTCCCGCCCTCGGCCAGGTCGGCGCCCTGGAGCTGATTCGACGCTGGGTGCCCCCGGCCTTCGCCGGCAGCGTGCGGTACGACGCATACCTCCTCGATTCGGATCAGTGGACGCTCTACAGCGAGCAGCGCTCGAGCGTTCCGCTGCACCGCATCACCGTCAGCGATCCGGCTGGCACCGTGTACTACGTCTCGGAAAAGACCGGCGAGCCGACGATGAAAACGGACCGGCGCGGGCGATTCTGGGGCTACATCAGCGCCGTGCTCCACTGGACCTATTTCACGTCGTTCCGGCGTCAGACCGAGCTCTGGCAGTTCGTGATCGCGTGGGGATCGATCGCCGGCGCCGTGATGTGCGTGCTCGGCATGGTCGTGGGGGTCGTGCGGTTGCGCGTGAAGCGCTACCGGCTCCGATCGGGGCCCTCTCATTCGCCGTACGCCGGCTGGATGCGGTGGCACCACTACACGGGGCTCGTTTTTGGCGTCCTCTCGGTGACATGGGCGTTCAGCGGCGCCATGTCGCTTGGCCGTCCGTTTCCCTCGATGCGAAACCAGCCTTCGACTGCCGCGCAGCGGATGGCCGTTCCAGGGTCGCCGCTCGACGTCGAGTCGCTGACGCTGCCGCGCCTGCGTGCCGGCCTGGCCGTTTTCGAGAAATCGTTCGCTCCAAAAGCGCTCGAGGTCCATCAGTTCCGTGGCGAGCCGTATCTGATTGGATACCGTCCGCCGGCGCCGTGGTCGTATGAGAAGGAAATTGGCTCTCAGGAAGAACGCTATGAACCTCGGCAGGAGCACCTCATCGTGTCGGTGACGGCGCCCGAGCGCGGGGGATTCGAGCGCTTCGAAGATGCGCGCATGTGGGAGGTCGCGAACGCCGCGATGCCCGGCGCGTCAATCGAGGATGCCACCTGGCTCCAGGAGTACGACGCCTACTACTACGACAAGAACGGCGGACGGCCACTGCCGGTGCTGCGAGTTCGCTACACCGATGAGGCCGGCACATGGCTCTATCTCGATCCGAGCGTCGGGACGATGACGAAGCAGGATCGCGGCGCGCGTTGGAACCGCTGGCTCTATCACGGCCTGCACAGTCTGGACTTTCCTTTTCTCAGAGACAAGCGTCCGCTCTGGGACATTGTCGTGATTCTGCTGAGCATAGGCGGCGCCGTGCTGAGCGCCACGACGCTTCTACCGTCCTGGCGTCGACTGTTGCGCCACGCCCGGCACGCCAAACAGACCTGGCGGACCGCGCGAGTCGCCCGGACTCAGACCACGGCGTAGCGCCGCAGCCGCCACAAGCCGATGGCGAGCAGTCCCGCTGCTGGCAGCAGGAGCTGGAGCAGTCCGGTGACGACACCGCCCTGCACGACCGCCGGATCTTCTTCAGTCCAGGTGAAGCGAGGCATGCGATCGAAGTCCTCTTCGGTGATCGCCACGCCATTCAGGATCTTGGGATCGAAGAAATCGCGCCACCTCCGGTGAAAGGCGTCGATCTGCTTCTGGAAATGCAGATGGCGGCGGATGCCGGTGCCGGCGAGCGCCGTGAGCCCCTCGTAGGTGACGATGGCGGGAGACAGCGCACCATAGCGGGTGACGAGCCGCTGCTGCCCGGCAAGCTGAACATTGAAGGCGTCGAGCAGCCCTTCGAGCTCACGATCGACGTCTTTCTCCATGAGATAGATCCCCCGCATCCGCCCTGCCACGACGATCTTGCCGTCTTTGGGCCGCAGCAGCTCCGCGTCGTTGACGTACTGGTAGTCTGCGGCCAGGAGCTCCGCGTTCCGGTTGAGAGCGTCACTCGTGACGAGTCGCGTGCGGGTGGCGAGCTCGGTGCGCGAGGGTGCGGGCCTGACGATGGCGACGGCGACGTTGAGCAGTACCGGCACGACCAGCACGCAGACAATCCAGCTGCCGACCAGCATCAGCGCGTTCGTGGCCGACGACCGTCCGAACGCGTTCACCGCGACGGCCAGCGCGAACCAGATTCCGCCGTACGCGACGACGAACGCCGCCCATGACGCGAGCGGCCACACGTGCTCGAGCGATCGCGCCTCCGGTCTCATGATCGCGAGCGCCACGAGCGGCACCACGGCGGCCCAGAGCAGCAGGGCGATCGCGCGTACGGCGATCTTCCCCGCGACGAGCGTCGGCAAACCGAGCGACTGCGAAAGCAGCATCTTCAGGGTGCCATGCTCGCGTTCGGCCGAGAGAAAATTGTAGCTGAGCGCGAAGATGAGCAGCGGGAAGAGGTAGACGATGACGAACGAGAGATCGAAGTGACCGCTCAGGAGATTCCACGGGTTCTCGATTTCAGTGTCATAGATGAAGCTGATCTTGCTGCGGTTCGTCACCTTGTAATAGTCGGGCCGCACGTCGGACTGCCCGAACGCCAATGACGCGAGCGGTGAGATCGGCATGTACGCATAGCGCGAACCGTAGCCACCGCCCATCGCCGACGGGTCCGTCGGATTCCCGAATGGATCCGGCATCGCTCCGTTGTTCAGGATGCGGACGAGGAGCGCCCGCCGCGAGGCTTCGCCGCGCGCCTCCGCTTCGAGCACCTTGCCAAGGGCGTTCTCCTTGACCGCGGCCTGCTCCATACCGTTGAACAGCCCGTAGCTGACGAGAAGAAGGAAGAGGCCAGAGACGAGCCACAGTGTTCGGTCGGCGAGCAGCAGCCGTGCTTCGTGCTCGACGACGAGCTTCAAGGTCCGCATGGTGGTCGTGTGACGTTCAGACTGTGCGCCTGGCGCCGACGGCCACGTGGGCCGCCGCCATCGAGAGGAGGAGCCCCGCGATCAGGACCGCGAGGCTGCGGCCGCTGTTTCGCAACGCCCACGAGACCGGGGGTGGAGCATAGGTGAACGGCGGCATGCGCCGCCAGAGATCGGCGCCGGCGCGATAGTCGAAGTGCCCGGTGCCCCGTGGGTCGGCCCGCTCGACCAGATCCTCGCTCATGAGGTCCTGCAGCACGCGCCGGTGGCGTTCGGCCGCGAGTGAGAACGTACGGTAGTGGGCGAAGTCGGTGCCAGAGATCGCCATCGAAAATGCCCGCACCGCCAGGACGGGCGCGGCCAACCCGAGCCACTCCTGCACGCGCTGCTGCTCGCCGAACGTGTCCCACAGGCGGGCGAAGTGCCGATCCATCACCGAATATCCCGCATGATCGTCGACCTGCAGCGCCACACCCCACTTGTCGAGGGGAAGATCAGGACTCCATTGGGTGGCGACGCCGAAGTTGGCCATCCAAGCCTGCTCCTGCATGCGCCCCATCTCGGCGCCCAGGTCGGCATTGAAGGTGAGCCGAGATGGGCTCGGCTTCCATGTGCGCGAGAGATCGGAGGCGACCCGTGGCGCCAGGAGCGTCGTCCCAATCCACAGCCCGAGCAGCGTGACCAGCGCGACGCGCGACGAGCGGCCGAGCGCCGAGACGGTCAGCACCGCAAAGACGGCGATGGCGAGATAGATGGCGTATCCCAATCCGAGCCATCCGAGCCGCGCCGCCGCGTCCACGTCGATCGCTTCGCCGCGGCCGGCCACGACGACGATTGCCGCACCGGCGGCTGCGGGCCCGAGCAGCAAGCCGAGTCCCCAGAACTGTCCCAGCGCCTTTCCCCAAAGGATCTGCTTCGACGAGATGCCGAGACTCAAGGTTTGCCGCAGCGTGCCCAGTTCGCGCTCCGCGGCAAACGCATCGAAGCCCAAGACGATGATCAGGAGGGGGCCGAGCACCTGCAGCACCCAGGCCGCCGACAGCTCGCCGAATCGTTGCAGGCCGGTGGCGTCTTGCGCCGGCATGAACATCAGCTCGCTCTGGCGATGCGCCCGCAGCCAGATGGTTGACCCGACGTACGGATCGATGCCCGGGTCGACGATGGCCAGTGGCGGATCGGGTTTGAACACGTGCATCCCCTGATGCGCGGCGTTGTGGGGATGGCGCTCGGGCTGCGCCACCCAGTCGTCGTAGTCGAGCGCCTGGGCGGCGGCCCGCTCCGACGCGATCTCCCGCTGCCGTTGCCATCCCACGGTCACCGCCGTGACGACGAGCGCCAGCACGACGCCGCCGGCCCAGGGCAGGCGGCCGTCGCGGAACATGGTCGTCAGATCCTTCGCCGCGATCGTTCTGACCATGGTTCACCCTTGCATGTGCTGCAGGTACAGCGCTTCCAGGTCGGTGTGGCTCAACGCCTCACTGCTCAAGTCCGCCACGATACGGCCCCGCTTCATGATGCCGATCCGCGTTCCGGTCTGCTTGGCGTGGAATAGATCGTGCGTCGTCGTCAAGACGGCGACGCCATCGTCTTTGGCGCGCCGAAGCAACTGTGAGAACTCGTTCGCGGCCTTGGGATCGAGCCCGGAGGTCGGCTCGTCGAGCAGGAGCGCGCGCGTCCGCTTTGCCATCGCGATGGCAATCCCCACTTTCTGGCGCATCCCCTTTGAATAGGTGGACACGCGACGAAGCGCGGCCGCCTCGTCGAGACCGACGTCCGACAGCAGGACAAGCAGGTGCGCCCGCGGCGCGTGGCGGCCGGTCGCCAACGCCGCGAAGTAGCGAAGGTTCTCCAACCCGGACAGCACGCCGTACAGCATGACCTGCTCCGGGATGTAAGCCACGTGCCGCTTGGTCTCGATTGCGTGCTGAGTGACGTCCAGGCCGTTGATGCGGGCCTCGCCTTCAGTCGGATCCAGGAAGTTCAGGAACACGTTGATGAGCGTCGTCTTTCCCGCACCGTTGGCGCCAAGCAGGCAATAGATCTCCCCCGGGTCGACGCGCAGGTTGACGTCGTCGAGCGCCGCTGTCGCGCCGAAATGCTTGCTCAGGTGTTTGGCTTCTAACACGATCTCAGACGGCCATTGCTCGGGTGTGAAATCATATCGAAAAAAGAGTTGCGAAAAACTGAAGAATTGCTGAACGGATAGTCAGCATCGACCGTGGCCCTGATGGCGCTCTGCGGCCTGGCATCAGTCTCCAGCGACGGCTCGACGCGTCTGTGTGCAGCATCGAAGAGATGCGCTCGCGCTTCTTTGGCGCCATGCCGAATCGATTCGCGAGCCGCCTGTCGAAGTGGTCCTTCCACATGGATGACCGAGGAGGGACGGCAGCTGGAAGGAATGTTCTTGACCGTTCTTCAGAATCGGCGCCGCAATAGTCGCCGCACGCGTGTCGATCGGTTCGAGCCGTTCGAATGCGTGTTGATCTGCGAGAGCGGTGAGCGCAAGATTCGCGCAGATCCGGACCACTCAGGCGTCGGTGGACGCCGCGCGGCGCGGCATTGCCGTGCCCGGCGCACCGCGGGCACACTTGACACCACCAAAATTCCGGTTACCGTATGGACCCATGGCAACATCTGACCGCGTTGGCCTGGCGGGGTTGGTGATGGCTGTACTCAGTCCCGCGACGTGGTATCTCCTCGGTAACTGGTTTATCGCAGCCCTGTTGGCCGTTGTAGGCGGCGGGCTGCTACTGGGGTGGCTCTCCGCAAGACTTCACGGCAGGTTTGCCGAGGCCGTGACAGAACCTGAGCCGCCGAAGGGCGACGAGTGAGAGAAATGGCTAGAGGCCAGGCCACTCGGATGCGCCTCGCGATCCTCAACGCGTTAGTGGGTGGGACCCTCGCGCGGCACAGCTGATCGCTGACCCCGGTAAACGGCGATTGGACTCTCTTCCATTGGACGAGGCGTTGCCGCCGTGCGCGCCTCGGTCCGCCACGTCGCTCAGCGGCGACCGCGTGAGGGCCGAGCCGGTCCGCGGCGGCTGCCGGCGACCAGCTTCCTCGCGTGGCGCTGATGAAGCGGTGCGCGCCGGTGACGAGATCCTGTAGGGCGTCGGCGCGGCCGCGTGCCAGCCGAACGAGCACACACGGGTAGCTCAGGTAGTGGTTCCCGCGGAGTGGGCCAGGCCAGCCCCGCTTCGATGATGCTGAGCGGAGACTTCGTCGGCACGATGCGTGTCAGCGAGAAGCCGGTCTGGGCAAACAGCGCCCGGAACTCCGCTTCCGTCCGCTCTCGCCCGCCCGGCATCATCAGCATCTCGAGATCCATCAGCTTGCCGAGGTCCGGCGCGTTGCCGGGCTGAATGACCGCCTCGAGCTGCGGCGGTGCGCCGGCAGGAGCCAGAGTGTTGCTCATGGTCAGATCATTGTATGCTTCGGTCAATGCAGCTGAGGCGCTTTCTCATTCTCGCGGGATGGCTGGTCGCTGGCGCGCCGGCTTCGCTCATGGCCCAGACATATGCTCAGGCCGATATCCAGTATGGCGCGAGGTTGTACGCTGAGCAGTGCACGCTCTGCCACGGCGCCACTGGCGACGTGGTAGCCGGCGTGGACCTCCGCGCCAACCGGTTCAAACGCTCGACGACCGACAACGAGCTGCGCAACGTGATTTCGAACGGCGTGCCAGGTACGGCCATGGTGTCGTTCAAGTTCGCGCCGCCGGAGCTCACCGCCGTGATCGCATATCTGCGGAACATGCGCGACTTCGACTCCAAGACGACGCTGATTGGCGATCCGGCGCGAGGGAGGGTGGTGTTCGAAGGCAAGGGTGAGTGCGCCCGGTGCCATCGCGTCAACGGCAAAGGCCCCCGGGTCGCGCCCGACCTCAGTGACATCGGCGCCATCCGCACTCCCGATGCGCTCCGGCGCGTGATCGTCGATCCGGAAGCCCAACTGCGGCCGGCGAACCGCTCGGTACGCGCCGTGACCCAGGACGGGAAGGTGATCACCGGCCGCCGGCTGAACGAGGACACCTACACCGTTCAGTTGATCGATGAACAAGAGCGCCTGGTGTCGCTCGTCAAGGCGAACCTGCGCGACTACGGACTCATCAAGGGCACGTCGATGCCAGCGTACGGGGATAAGCTGGCCCCTGATGAATTGGCTGACCTGTTGGCGTACCTGCTTTCACTCAAAGGCCTGTGACGATGATGATCAAACGCGCGATCCTGCCGCTGCTGCTCGCGGCGGCCATCCCGTACGCGTTGCACGGACAAATGTCGTCGTCCACGCGCCTCGTTCGCGCGGCGGACGAACCGCACAATTGGCTGACCTACTCGGGCGGCTACTCCGGGCAGCGGCATAGCACGTTGCGACAGGTGGACGCGACCAACGTGAAGAACCTCGAGATCAAGTGGATTTTCCAGGCCAACTCGCTCCAGAGCTTCTCGGCGACGCCGCTGGTCGTTGACGGAATCATGTACGTCACTCAGGCGCCGAACGACGTCGTCGCCATCGACGCCGTCACGGGCAAGGTGTTCTGGCTGTACCACCACAGCGCCTCGCCCGGGCGACTCTGCTGCCGTGGCCAGGTGAATCGCGGGGTGGCAATCCTTGACGACACGCTGTTCATGGCGACGGTCGACGCGTATCTCATCGCGATCGACGCGAAGAACGGCCGGCCGATCTGGAAGACGAAGGTGGGCGATGCGTCGAGCGCCTATGGCATGACGCTCGCGCCGCTCGTGATCAAGGACAAGGTGGTCGTCGGCGTTGCCGGCGCCGAGTTCGGCATCCGCGGATACATCGCCGCATACGAAGCGGCCACCGGCAAGGAAGCGTGGCGCTTCTACACCATCCCCGGTCCCGGCGAGCCTGGACACGAGACATGGAAAGGCGACGCGTGGAAGCACGGTGGCGGGTCGGTCTGGACGACCGGAACGTACGATCCCGAGCTGAACCTGACATATTGGGGGATTGGCAATCCCGGGCCAGACTTCAACAACGCCCAGCGGCCCGGAGACAACCTCTACTCCGACAGCGTGGTCGCGCTCGACGCCGACACCGGCAAGCTGAAGTGGCACTTCCAGTTCACGCCCAACGATCCGTACGACTACGACTCCACGCAGGTGCCGGTCCTCGTGGACGCGAACTGGAACGGGACGCCGCGCAAACTGATGTACTTCGCGAACCGGAACGGTTTCTTCTACGTGCTCGATCGCGTCACCGGCGAGTACCTCCTCGGCAAGGCTTACACCGAGGTCAACTGGACGAGTGGACTCGATCCGAAGGGCCGCCCGGTCCTGACACCGCAGCCTGCGGGACAGACGACCTATCCCGGACCGCTCGGCGCAACCAACTGGTATTCGCCGTCGTTCAGCCCGAGCACCAATTTGTTCTACCTGTCAGCCTGGGAAAACTACGGTCAGGTCTTCGACCCGGGCGATCCGGTGGAGTTCCGTGAAGGCCAGAACTTCACGGGTGGCCGCTTGTCGCCACCACCTGGCGCTCCGGCGATGCCCGGCATGCAGCGCGGTCCAGTGAACACGTGGCACGAAGGGGCCGCACACGGCGTGGTCATGGCGATCGACCCGAAGACCGGCACGAAGAAGTGGGGCTACGAGATGCACGACGTCACGACCAGCGGGGTGCTGACGACGGCGACAGATCTGCTGTTTGTCGGAGGCCGCGAAGGGTACTTTCACGCCTTGGACGCGCGCACCGGCGCGCTGTTGTGGAAGGTGAACGTCGGCGGTGAGACGGCGGCCGGACCGATGACCTACCAGGTGGACGGCAAGCAGTACGTCGCGGTCGCCGCCGGCCACTCGCTTTTCACGTTCGCGCTGCGCTGACGCGCCCGGTAGGCGGAACGTGTCCGTTGCGGAGTCGGCGCCAGTCTGCTGGCCAGCCTCCGTCGCGCGCGCGCCGAACACGAAGCCCGCGCCTCGAACTGTCGGCGCATGGGAACGAGACGGTCACGCGGGGATCGTTGCCGACAGCGCTTCAGCGGGCACCGCCGCGCTGTACAAGGGTGACGTCAGGTACGGGATGAAGGGAATCCGGGAGGATTCAGCGTTCAGTTGAGAAGAGGGCGAGCATGGCCACTCCGACATGGCAGATCAGCGGGCAGTACTATGAAACGTGCAGTTGCGATTTCGTCTGTCCCTGCATTCTCGGCCAGATGGCGGTCGAGCCGAGCCTTGGCACGTGCACGTTTGCCATGGCGTTCAACATCGAGAATGGGACGTTCGGCAAGCTTCAGCTCGACGGTCTCGGGTTCATTGTCCTCGGTTTGACGCCCGAGGCGATGGGCAAGGGGAACTGGTCGGTCGGCCTCATTGCCGACCAGCGTGCGAGCGCCGAACAGCGCGAGGCCATCGCCACGATCGCGAGCGGCGCCGCCGGCGGTCCGATGTCCGTGTTGTCGGGTCTTGTCGGCACGTTCCTGGGCGTCGAATCGGCGCCGATCCACTTTGCGACAAGCGGCGTCACCTGGTCCGTCACGGCCTCGAGCCTGGTGGACATGGCGGCGAAGGGCGCCATGGGCGTCAATCCCGCGGCGACCGACCCGTTGCAGCTCGAGAACACGGGACATCCCGCCAACGATCGCCTCGGGCTCTACCACGCCTTGAAGAGCCACGTGCATGCGCTCGGTCTGTCGTGGGACTCGAAGGGCGGCAACAACGGGCACCATGCGCCCTTCGCCTGGCGGAGTGCGTAGCGATTCGGCGGTTTCGACGCTCCGCCGAGACCGCATCGTCATCTCGGCCTGCCTCGTTCTTGTGATCGGTCTCGCCTGGGCCTATCTCGTCCACCTCGATCGTCAGATGTCGCCGTCCATGGACTACGACACGATGATGGCCGAAATGGGGATGGCCACGGACAGGGCGTGGACCGCGGCCGACTTCTGGTTCACGTTTGCGATGTGGGCGGTGATGATGGTCGGGATGATGGCCGGATCCGCCGCACAGGTACTCTTTCTATGCAGCGCAGCGCGCCGCGGGCGGGGCGACGGCCGCGTCTGGCCGGCGGTGTCGATGTTCGGGCTCGGTTACATCCTCGTCTGGGTCGGCTTCAGCGCCTGCGCCGCGCTCGTGCAATCGGCGTTGCATCAGGCCGCGATGCTGTCACCGGCCATGGCGACGTCGAGTCCACGCCTTGGTGGCGCGATCCTGCTGATCGCCGGCGTGTACCAGTTGACGCCCTTCAAGAGCGCGTGCCTGACCCAGTGCCGCAGCCCCCTGGGGTTCCTGATGACCCACTGGCACGACGGCAACCTGGGCGCGCTCCGGATGGGCGGCGGTCACGGGTGGTACTGTCTCGGCTGCTGCTGGGCGGTCATGTGCGTGCTGTTTGTCGTCGGCGTGATGAACCTCGTCTGGGTAGCGGCGCTGACGGCGTTCATCCTGGTCGAGAAGGTTGGCCCCGCCGGCGCGGTTGTCGCACGCGTGGCCGGCGCGCTGATGATCATCGCCGGTCTCGTCGTCTTCGCCGGTGTCCGCCAATTCCTTTGAGCTTCCGCGCCATCAGCCTACTATGGGGCGCCCGTCTGGAGGGATTCGCCATCCGCCGGGGCTGAGGTGCCAGGCTCAAACTTCGCCTCTGCAATCCTCGTGGCAATCTGATACTCCCCGGTAGCGCGACGATCCAATAGTCCCGCGTGTCGCATGCGAGCCAACTCCTTCGTCACCCGGTGACGAAGGTCAGTTCGGCCTCCTATTCGGATTCCGCGGTCGGCGAGCTGGCTTGCGATCCTGGCGGAGCTCAGCGGACTGGCACTTCCGAGGATGTCCAGCATGCATCGGCGAAGTTCTCCCCTTTTGACACAATGGCGTTTGACCATCGGTGACGTACGGGACACCGGGTCACCAGCCGTAGTGGTGCCATTTGTCGCTCGCGACGAATCGGCGAATCTCGACAACACCGCTTGCACGCTGTGGATCATCACGTCGATATCTCGGCGTTTGGTCAACAGACTCGCTAACTCATTCCGGAGTGCCTTCAATGTCGTTTGATTCAATGCCATGGCTTTAACCTCATAGGCAACGCCACTCGCCGCCTCTTGACGACGTCCCGTCACCAGGGACGGCTGGATACTAGTGGTGAGATGGCCGCCCGTCCATCTGATTGGTACGAGTGACGCCTTATAGGGGACCGTCTCTGCGATTGGTGGGACCAGCTGCCCAAGGACCTCAAAGGTGAGTGTTGCAGTCATCGGCACGGGGAGATCAAAGGTCACGAACCCTCCATGAGTATCAGGAATGACGTGTCGATGCGGCTGTCGGTCCCCAGATTGTCCGGTATCTATCCCCAACTGAGTCGGCACTGTCCCAATGCCGATTGACTGGCTCCTCGGTTGACGGTAGGGTCCGCGTGCTGCCTGTTGCACCACGCAAGCGGGCACGTGTGCTTGCGGTCAGCATGTTGTCTCGCCCAACGCCGAGATAGCCTGGGCGAGTCGTGGTCAGGTATCGGTCTTGATCACGTCCTATTGATTGGTGTCGGTTCGAGGAGATAGTCATGGCGCAGATTGTGAGAGTCCTCGTCATCCTGCTCGGATTCCCGGTTCTGGCCTTGGCGCAGGAAGGGGCGATCGTAGGTTCGGTGGCGGACGAATCTCAGGCGGCGATACCGGGCGTGACCGTGACGGCGACCGATGTCGCGACAGCCCGTCAGCACGTTGGGTCGACGGACGAACGCGGCGAGTACCGCTTGCCAAGCCTGCCGTCGGGCACCTATCGTCTCCAGGCGGAGCTGGTGGGTTTCACGACGGTCATATTTCCGAACGTCGAGCTGCTCGTCGGGCAGAGCCGCAGCGTGCCGTTCGTCCTGAAGGTGGCGACGCTCGAAGAAACCGTGACTGTGACGAGCGAAGCACCGCTCGTCGACACCCAATCGGTCCAGATCGCCGGCAACGTCGATCGTCGCCAGATGGAGGAGCTCCCGGTGTCGGGCCGCAACTGGATGGAGCTCTCGATGCTCGTCAAGGGGATGACGGCGAACGACGTCGGCAGCAACCGTCCCGGCGTCGCCCGCGACGATCAGTTTCAGCTGAACCTCGATGGACAGCAGATTACGAACAAGGTGGCGGGCACGAACCTGTTCGGGCAGCCGGGTTTGAGCCGCGAGGCGATCGCGGAGTACCAGATCATCACGAACATGTTCGACATCACGCAGGGGCGATCGCTTGGCGTACAGGTCCAGGCGGTGTCCCGCGCTGGCACAAACAAGACGGCGGGGACCTTTTACGGGTACTTTCGCGACGACAAGTTGAATGCGGAGGACTTCGTAGTGGGTCGCGTGCTCCCGTTTGCGAACCAGCAGATCGGCGGATCGATCGGCGGGCCGGTCCTGCTCAACAAGGTTCACTATTTCGCGACCTATGAGTACGAGCGCCAGCCGAACACGGTGGTCCTCCAGCCGCCGTTCTATCAGTCGAGCCTCTCCCTCCCGACGCTGCGTGAACACCATCGGATGATGACGCGTGGCGATTTCCAGGTTTCACCCAGGGACCACATATCCGCCAGGATGACGACCTACGAGGATCTGGATCCGTTCAGCTTCGGGGGCGCTGCCTCGACGAACTATCCGACGTTCGCCTCCAAGCTGGGCGCTGACAATCTGGCCCTGACGGGGACATGGTCACGGGTTATCAGCCCCTCACTCGTGTCGGAGGTCAAGCTCAGTTACTTCCACTACCACTGGAACCACACCCCGGCCGAAGGCGTGGCGTTGACGCCCCAGTATCAGTTTCCCGGCTTCAGCGTCGCGCGCGGACCAATTATCCGGAAGAGTTCTGGCAGAACACGCCGGCCGTGCGGGCAGACTTCACCTGGCACCTCGGCTCACACGATTTCAAGTTCGGCGGCGAGTACCTGAAGGATCTCCACACGGGCTGGTGGATGAATGTCGCTCGCGGCCGCATCAGCTTTGCCTCGCTGCCGACCGACATCGAGCGCCGCTTCCCGCTTGATGCGTGGAATAACGCGTCGCGGTGGGATCTGACTGGGCTGGACGCATCGGCCCTCTTCTACGAAGCCTTTTTCGCCGAGGAAGGCGGCCAGCAACGGGGCAACTGTCCGAACCCGGCGGGCTGCGGGAATTGGAGCCTGGATATTCCGCGTCCGCAGTGGGGCGTCTGGTTCGGCGACACGTGGCGGGTGTCGAGCAGGCTGACGGTCAATTACGGCGCGCGCTACGATCTCGATCTGGGCGCCATGGCCCCGCCCCTGGTGGGGGAAACCGACGTCATCATCGACAATGGGCTGTTCACCGAGAACGTGGGGTATCGAAACGACATCAAGGACTTCAACAACGTGTCGCCGCGGGCCGGCTTCAACTATGATGTCAGCGGGAATGGCGGCCTGGTGATTCGGGGTGGCGCCGGACTGTTCTACAGCACGCTCCACTCGAATCCGACATTCGATCAGCAGCTCTGGAACGGCCAGCGGGTGCTCACCAATACGTTCCGCAATGACGGGCGGCCCGGGTTCGTGAGGGACCCGACCCGAGGCATCACCGGAGAGGATGTCGTGTCCGGTCGGGTGCCGCTTCCTCCGCAAGGGGTCTACCTGTTCAATCACGATCACCAACTGCCGGCGGCGTTCCAGACGGTCATTGGCGTACAGAAGCAACTCGGGCAGTCCATGTCGGTCGACGCGGACCTGACCCACGCCCGCAACTACGACATCCAGAGCAGCATCGACAGCAATCTGTTCTACGACCCGGCGACCGGGTACAACAAGCCGCTCGCGACCTTCGGCCGGCCACGGCCGGACTACGGCCAGCTTCGATACCGTTCCAGTGACGCGAAGACGGAGGAGCTGAAGCTGGCGACGTCGTTCACGCGGCGATTTCGGGACAACTGGCAGGCCGGCCTGACGTATACGCTGATGTTGGTCGGGGAGGCGACCACCTCGGACAACCCGTTCTGCCGGCAGTGCGAATGGGGCCTGGCCAGCGACTTTCAGCGACATACGTTCCGCGCCAACGGGATCTATCAATTGCCCTTTGACATTACTGTCGCGGGAGCGTATTTCTACGGTTCTGGCAATCCCTATCAAGGCACATGGTCGTGGAATCCGTTCGGGAGCGGCGCCGGGACGCGCCTCCGGCCGGATGGGTCGCTGATCCCGCGCAACAACCTGCAAGGCGAGTCGATTCACAAAGTGGACATCCGGGCGACGAAAGAGATCGCGCTCTTCGGATCGGTGAAGCTGTCAGGTATCGCAGAGCTGTTCAATGTGTTCAACCACGCGAATTACGGAAGCTACACGGGCACCGAGAATTCGGTGAACTACCAGAAGCCGGTGCAGAACCTGGCGACGGCGTACACGCCACGCAGCGGGCAGTTGGCGTTCAAGTTGTCTTTCTAGGCCGCGCGATAGCGTCTGGGCATCACCGAGGATGGATGGCGGCGAGTGCGACGCTTCCGCCTCCCGCGTCTGTGTCATCTGAATCTGCGGAGGCTGCGGCAAGTCGATGCCCATCGAATCATGCGACCTGCTTCATTGATACCGGGAGGAGGACGTGATGTCGTACTCGCGACTGTTCCATTTTCTACTGTGTGCGGCAGCCGTCGCGCTGATCGTGACGCTGGTCGGCGTACGGCCCGACGCGCAGGCGCGCGGGCAGGCTCCCCCGGCGGCGGCACCGGCGGATCCGTGTGCGGCGCCGAAGAACAAGGTCATCGCGGAGAACTGCAAGCCGGGCAATCCCTCGACCGAGTGGGATATCAATGGGACCGGGGATCCCTCGATTCAGGGGTTCGCGACCGACATCAGCTACAACCTT
>WHSN01000054.1 GCA_009380045.1 Luteitalea sp. | reverse complement strand
CTTCCTGCACGGCTGCGCTCAGAACGCGACCGAGGCGATGAAGGGCGTGCCCTGGAACCGCCTGGCCGACGAGCGCGGCTTCGTCGTCGTGTACCCGGAGCAGAGCCGTGAAGCCGACGGCAACGCCGGGGGCTGCTGGAACAACGGCCAAGCCCCGATCTTCGAGCGCGGCGTGGGCGAGCTCGAGGTGCTCGCTCGCCTCGAATTCGGCGATCAGCTTCTCGAAGTAGGGGAGCGCCTCGGCCTCGCGGTTGGCCCGGAGGAGCGATTCGGCCAGATAAAAATAGGCGCCATCCCTGGCGGTGAACTCCGGATCGCTCTCCAGCAGACCGGTCAGGCGATCGATCGCCCCGGGATACCAGCGGATCCGGTAGTAGAACCGGCCGATCTCGTACTCCGACGTGCTCAGCCGGTCGCGCGCTTCACGCAGCCTGGCCTGGACTTCCGGCGTCAGGCTGCTGTTCGGGTAACGGGTGAGAAACGCCTCGAAGTCGCGAATCGTGTCGCGGGTCTCGGTCTGGTCGCGTTGCGGCGATCGCATCTGCCGAAAGTGCGCCATGCCCAGCTTGTACTGGGCGTAGTCGGCGCGCGCATGCGTCGGATAGAACGACAGGAACTCCTGAAACTCGCCGATCGCGAGCACCAGCGCCTCGACCGATCCTTCACCCAGATAGGTGTCGCCGATCGCCAGCTTGGCGTCAGGACGCAGCGGGCTCTGGGTGTAGGTTTCGTTCACCTGTTTGAAGTACTCGCGCGCGGTGAGCCACTTCTTCTCCTTCAGCGCTTCATCGCCCCGGTCGAAGAGAAACTGATCGGGCTGGATCGTGCCGGGAGGCACGTTCGCGCGACCGCCCGATGCGCAGGCGGACACCGCCCCCAGCGCGGCCGCGAGGGCGGCAGGGGCGAGAAAGCGTCGGACCGCAGTCATCATTTCAGGATATCCACCAACCACTTGTATTCGGCGGCGAGGCCGGCTTCCAGGCCGACGGTGGGCGCGAAGCCCAGGTCGGCGCGCGCGAGCGTGATGTCCGCGTAGGTATGGCGCATGTCGCCCTTCTGCGCGCTGTCGACGGTGCTGATCGGCTGACGCCCGGACACGCGACCGATCATCTCGAGGACCTGGTTCACCGAGACGCGCGAGCCCCCACCGATATTGTACACGCGCCCAGGGACGCCGCGTGTGGCCGCCAGAACATTCGCCGAAACGGCGTCGTCGACGAAGGTGAAGTCCCGGGTCTGTTCACCGTCGCCAAACACCATGATCGGCTGACCCCGCTCGGCCGCCGTGAGGAACTTGTGAAACCCCATGTCGGGCCGCTGGCGTGGTCCGTAGACGGTGAAATACCGCAGCGACACCGTGGGGACGCCGTAGTTCACGTGATAGAGATAGCAGAGCTGCTCGGCTGCCAGCTTGGTCACCCCGTACGGGGAAACCGGCTGCGGCACCGCGTCTTCCCTCATCGGGATGGCGACGTTGTCGCCATATACTGAAGAGCTCGATGAATAGACCAGCCGTTCGAGCGGCTGCCCGACGCACGCTTCCAGCAACAGCTGGGTCGCCTCGATGTTGTTCGCGGTATAGATGGCGAAATCGCGGCCCCAACTCTTCCGGACACCAGCCTGCGCGGCGAGATGAAAGACGTGGGTTCTGTCGCCCATCACGTCACGAATGTCGACGTCCTGAATCCGGCCCTCGATCAGCCGGAACCGCGGCATTCCCGACAGCGCGCTGAGGTTACGTTCCTTGATCGCGCGCGGGTAGTAGTCGGTGAACGAGTCGATCCCGATCACATCGGCGCCATCGCGAACCAGACGTTCCGCCAGCGTGGAGCCGATGAATCCGGCGACGCCGGTGACAAATGCTTTCATGGTGAAACCGTGAGCGCCGCGCGGACGCGGTCGGGAAGCCGGCGAGGTCTTCCCGCCGGATCGAGTGAGGCGTGCACCGTGTGGCCGCACGCCAGCTTCGCGCTGTCGCTGAGGCGAACGACAGCATAGTCGAATCGCACCCGCACCGGTGACAGGAGCGCCACCGTGGCGCCAACCTCGAGGTCGTCGTCGTATCGCGCTGATTGACGGTATTCGCAGTGCGCCTCGACCACCGGCAGCGCGAAGCCGTCCGCTTCCATCTCGCGGTAGCTCCATCCCGAATGCCGGAGCAGGTCGGTGCGCGCGACCTCGAACCACACCAGATAGTTCGCGTAGTAGACCACGCCCATCTGGTCGGTTTCGGCGTATCGCACGCGCACGCGCGACGATGAGGACCGCGAGGTCAAAGCGCCGGTGACGCTGTCGCCAGCGCGCCGACCGCCGCCGCTTTCAGCTCGCGGGTGGCCTGCTCGGGGTCGGACGAGTGGAAGATCGCAGAGCCGGCGACCAGAATCCGCGCCCCGGCGGCGACGACGAGCGCGGCGTTGCTCCGGTCGATCCCGCCATCGATCTCGATCGAGGCGGCCGTGTTGCCGGCCCGGTCGAGCGCTTCCCGCACCTCTCTCAGCTTGGACTCGCTCCTCGGGATGAACGCCTGCCCCCCGAATCCCGGGTTCACCGACATGACGAGGACGAAGTCGACATCGCCGGCGATCTGTTCGATGGCGATGACCGGTGTCGACGGATTCAGCACCACACCCGCCCTGACGCCGAGCGCCTTGATGGCATGCACGGTCCGGTGCAGATGCGGCAGCACCTCGACGTGCACCGAGATCATGGACGCGCCGGCGGACGCAAAGGCGTCGATGTAGCGATCCGGGTCGGTGATCATCAGGTGCACGTCGATCGGCACCCGCGCCACCCGCTTCAGCGATCGTGCCACCAGGGGTCCGATGCTGATATTCGGGACGAAGTGGCCATCCATCACGTCGACGTGAATCAGATCCGCGCCGCCCCGCTCGACCGCCGCCGCCGCAGCCCCGAGCGCCGCGAAATCGGCGGAGAGAATCGAGGCGGCGATCTGGACCTTCACCGGCTGACCTCGATCGAGATCGGCTCGCCAGGGGCGATTTGAAAGCCGGCCTGGGGGCTCTGGCGAAGCACGATGCCCGGCGCGACACCTGGGTACGGCGTGGATCCCACGACGGCGACGCGGACGCCGCGCGCCCGCAGGATCTCGGCGGCCCGTTCGCCGTTCACGCCGATCAGATCCGGCATCACGTAGTTCACCGCCTGTTCGGCGCGATTCACCAGCAGCGCCACCCGGGCGCCGGCGGTATCTGGCGCCGGGTCCTGGGCCACGACCACGTCCGAACCGTAGGTGTCGGATCGGATCTCCGAGAGGGCGGCCACCTCGAGGCCGTCCTGCGACAGGCGCATCTGCGCCGTCCGCTCGGTCTCGCCGGTGAGCGCGGGAACGGTGACGGCGCGGACACCCGAACTGAGCCACACCCGCACGCTGCGCTGCTGCCGTGAGGCGGTGCCGGCGGGGGGCTCCTGGGCGATCACGCGTCCGGCTTCGATCTTCGGATCGGGGCGACGGACTTCGTCCACTCTGATGGCCAGACCGAGCGCCGCGGAGATGGTGGTGGCCTCGTTCGCCGTTCGGCTGGTGAGGTCGGGAATCTGGACTTCGCGCGCGCGTAGCGCAATGCGCATGGACGCGGCCGCAAACAGCACGTAAGTGCCAACGAGGGCTCCGCCGAGAACGAGCAGCTTGCCCGCACCCCACACACGAGTTCGCAACGCCATCAGCAGAAATCGTACTACAAGTGTCGTGCTTCCGCCTTGGCGAGCCTCGTTCACAGTCCGGCAGCGGGGCGCCGGTGCCGGACGGTCGCGACGAAGCCCGCGCATCGGACGTGCCACGTCTCCGGACGATACGCCTCAGGTCCGCTCGAACACCGCGCCGAAGAAACACTCGAGGCCGTGCGCATCCGGCGTGGTCCGGAGATGTCCGCGGTCGTCAACGACGCCGGCGGGCAGCGCCGGGTGGACGCCTCTGGCGTCGATCGCCATGAAGCCAGGCGTCTGCCGGAGGAACGCTTCGGCAATCTGCTCGTTTTCCTCAGGCTCGCTCGAGCAGGTCGCGTAGACGAGCCGGCCGCCCGGGGCGACGACGCTTGACGCATTCGCCAGCATGCGGCGCTGCATCGCGGCGATGACCGGCAGTTCCTCAGGATTCCGTCGCCAGCGGATATCCGGATCCCGGCGCAGGATACCGAGCCCTGAACAGGGCGCGTCAACCACGACAGTCGAGAAGGTGCTCGAGAACGGCAGCGGCCTGGTGACGTCCGCCTGCACGAGCAGGACGTTTCTGGCGCCGGTCGTCTTCACGGTTCGCTGGAGGAGCGCCATGCGGCGCTCTCGAACATCGCACGCGATGACCCGCCCGGTTGTCGCCGCCGCCAATGCGGTCGCCTTGCCCCCTGGCGACGCGCAGGTGTCGAGCACCGCCCGACCCGGATCGCCACCGGCGAGCAACGTCACCAGCTGCGACGCTTCGTCCTGCACCACGAACCCGCCCGGATCGGGGACCGGGTGCCGAAGCGGTTGGCCGTCATCGACAATCAACGCGTCCGGAGCGTACTGGCCGGCATGGACCGTCACGGAGGCCGCCGCCAGCCGGATCCGGAGCTCCTCCGGCGTGGCTCGAAGTCGATTGACGCGGAGCGTCACCGGCGCCGGCCGGTTGTTGAAGGTCGTCCAGTGTTCGGTCGTCTCGAAGCCAAGACGATCCAGCCATCGCTCAACCAGCCAGCGCGGGTGCGACATGGTCACGCTCAGATAGTCGAGTGCCCGGGCGCGGTCGGCGGGATCGGCGGGCCGAAGGGGCAGCGGCAGGGCGGCGCGGCTGCGGGAAATCGTGCGCAGCACGGCGTTCACCAGCTTGCCGGCGCTGCGCTTGCCGACACGTCCCGCCAGATTCACTGCGTCGTCCACGACCGCGGCCGCGGGGACGCGGGTCAGGTGCAGCAGTTGATAGACGCTCAGGCGAAGGATCTCGAGCACTTCCGGATCCAGCTTCTGGATCGGCCGCTTCGCGAAATGCCCGATCAGGTGATCGAGCGCGCCCCGCCAGCGTTGGACGCCGGTTGCAATGTCGGCCGCGAGCGCGCGGTCGCGTTCGTCAGAGAGGGACGCGCGCAGGTACGCGATGGCGCCAGGGAGATCGGCGCCCCCGGACGACACGGCCGTCAGGATCTGGTAGGCCGCCACGCGCGCCTTGGCGATCATGAACGAGATGCCGTGAAACGGTCGCCGACGCGAATCGTCCGGGTGGAGAGGAACGCGCGCGCGCTCGACGGCCGTTTTCCCTCGGCCTGAAGCTGGTGCACGCGCACCAGCCCATCGCCCGCGGCAACCCTCAACTCGTCGCCATGCGCGGCCACCACCGTCCCGGCAAGGGGATGGGTCCCACCCGCTTCAGGAGACGTGCGGAGCAGGATCAGGCGCCGGCTGTCGATGAACGAAAAGGCGTGCGGCCAGGGATACAGGCCGCGGACCTGATTGTGAATGTCGATCGCGGGTTGCGACCAGTCGATCAGTCCCTCGTCCTTGGTCAGCCGGTGCGCGTAGGTGGCGAGGCGGTCGTCCTGCGGCATCTCCGTGACGCCGCCTTCGGCGAGCGCGTCGAGGGTGCCGACCAGCAGGCCCGCCCCGTCGAGCGCGAGCCCGCGCTCGACCTGCTCGCTGGTGTCATCGGGCCCGATCGCGCGACGTGCCGTCGCCAGCATCGGCCCGGCGTCGAGCGCCTTGACGACCCGCATGATCGTGACGCCGGTCTCAGCTTCGCCCGCCATCACCGCCCGGTGGACGGGAGCGGCGCCGCGATACTTCGGGAGCAGCGACGCGTGGACGTTGATCATCCCAAGCCGCGGGGTCGAGAGCACGGCTTCGGTGAGAATCTTTCCATACGCCGCCACCACGCCGATGTCGGCCTCGATCCCGGTCAGCGTCGCCAGGAAAGCCGGGTCGTTGATCCTGTCCGGCTGGAACACCGGCAAGCCGGCGATCGACGCGCGCGCCTTGATGGCCGAGTCCGACACCTTCTGGCCGCGGCCCCGCCGCCGATCGGGTTGGGTGACGACGCCGACCACGGTGTGTCGCGATGCGAGGATCGCTTCGAGGGTCGGGACCGCAAAGGCGGGCGTGCCGAAGAAGGCGACGCGCAGAGAAGCTGACGCGGCCGGGCCCGCTACCAATTTCCGGCCCGGCTCAGTCTCTTGATCTTCCGCACGATCAGATCGCGCTTGATCCCGCGCAGCCGATCGACGAACAACGTGCCGTCGAGATGATCCATCTCGTGCTGAAAGGCGCGGGCGAGCAGGCCGGTGCCTTCAACCTGCCGCTCGGCTCCCGTGCGATCGAGCCCCCTGATCACCGCCCGCTGCGGCCTGACGACCGTGGCGTTGAAGCCGGGCACGCTCAGGCAGCCCTCTTCCTCGAGCTGCATCCCGTCGCGCTCGACGAACTCGGGGTTGATCATCACGATGAGCCCCTGCGGGTCGCGCCCGATGGAGACGTCGACGACGAAGACACGAAGCGCCGCCCCCACCTGTGTCGCCGCCAACCCGATTCCAGGCGCCGCGTACATCGTGTCGATCATGTCGCTCACGAGCCGTTCGACTTCCGGGGTCATCGCGTCCACGGCTGCCGCCGCGTTGTGCAGCACGGCATCTCCGTATTTGAGGATCGGTCGAATCATACGAGGTGTCTGTCAGCTCCAGAGGACCACGGAGACAACGGCCGGCCGAAGGGCACGACAGGTCCGCCGGGTGCGAGTCTGGCGCTCGAAGGGCCATCCCTTCAGCCGATGCCCAACACGTCCCAAGTCAGGGACGCGCGAACCGGGCCGCAGTACGGGCGCAGAAACCCCGCCAGTTGTCCAGCAACTCCGGCAACGAGTCGCCGCCGAACTTCTCGAGCAGCGCCTGCGCCAGGACGATCGCGACCATGGCTTCGCCGACGACGGCGGCCGCGGGCACGGCGCTGACATCGCTGCGCTCGATCGCCGCCGGGCTGATTTCGAGCGTCGTGAGATCGACCGAGCGCAGCGGCTTCATCAGCGTCGCGATCGGTTTCATGT
The DNA here is from genome assembly GCA_009380045.1 of Luteitalea sp. GTDB lineage: Bacteria > Acidobacteriota > Vicinamibacteria > Vicinamibacterales > CAVVIG01 > WHSN01. The sequence goes on along the minus strand of WHSN01000054.1, from coordinate 17,299 downwards.
AGGCCGACACCCGCAGGTCCTCGCCGTTGGTGATTCCGCCCTCGAGCCCGCCGGCGTTGTTGGTTGGCCGCGTCAAGGGAATCGCGCCGGGCCGGCCGCCGCCGCCGGTGGGCGGCAGGATCTCGTCGTGCAGGCGTGAGCCGGGGAGCGCGGCCACACCCGGACCCCGGCCAATGCCGACCGCCTTGATGGCTGGAATCGACATCAACGCCTGCGCCAGCCGGCCGTCGAGCTTGCGGTCCCACTGCACGTGACTGCCCAGGCCGACCGGAACGCCGCGCGCGATCACCTCGAAGCTTCCGCCCATGGTGTCGCCCGCCTCTCGCGCCTGGTCGATTGCAACAATCATCTGGCGCTCGATCTCCGGATCGACGCAGTGCAGCGGCGAGTCGGAGGGAATCTGCCGGGCCGCCTCGAAGGTCACCGACAGCGGATCGGCAAGGGCCGCCGGGCCGATCGAGGCGACGTGACTGACGATCTCGGCTTCCACCTCCTTCAGCAGCTGACGGCAGATCGCGCCAATCGCGACGCGCGCGGCGGTCTCGCGCGCGCTCGCCCGCTCGAGGACGTTCCGGATGTCATCGTGACCGTATTTCACGACCCCCGCCAGGTCCGCATGTCCCGGTCGTGGGCGAGTGACGGCGGCACGGTCGACGCCGGGCGTCTCCGGCGTCGGCGCCGATTCAACCGCCATTGTGCGCTGCCAGTTGTCCCAGTCCTTGTTCGGGATATTGAGGGCGATCGGGCCGCCCGTCGTGATGCCGTAGCGGACGCCGCTCAGCGCCTGGGCGCGGTCGGATTCGATGGTCATCCGGCGTCCGCGGCCATAACCGCCCTGTCGCCGACGCAGCTCGTTGGTGACGCCGTCGAAATCGATCGTGAGGCCGGCGGGCAGGCCCTCGAGAATCGCGACGAGCGCCTGGCCGTGCGACTCGCCGGCGGTGAGAAATCGCAGCATCGATGCGTCATTCTATCCGAAAAAATTGCGCGCTCCGGATGCCGCGGCCGCGCAGATTCGAGTGCAGGTGCGAGGCCGCGTTCTTGCACCTCCAGCACCATCAGCCGAGGAGGTGTGCGGGTGCGACTGGTGGCCGATCGGTTCCTCGTGAACGATCGTGAAGCGGTAATCGACCTCGCGTCGGGAGCGCGCGTGGAGCTGATCGTCTCGAGTGCCGGGTCGGCACCCGAACAGGCTCGGTGGGCGGTTCGCTGCGAGCGGTTCGCGCAGGTGCGTCACCGATCCATTGCGCCGCTGGTGGACTACGGGATGCTTGGCGCGGACTGCCGGTTCGAAGCGTGGCGATGCGGCGTCCGGGTTGGGACTCGCTCGAGCGAGGCGAGGCGCGCCGTCCGGCTCGCCACGGAGCACTTGAACGGGAGGGGCCTGTCGGTCGGACGCATCGGCGCAGGAAGCGTGCGGGTTTGCGGGCGTGTTGCGGTGCTGCCGGATGCCGATGCCGGATACGAGGTTCCACCCGCGCCGGCCGGCACCAGCGCGGGTGTAACCGACATCGACGCGCTTGGACTGTGCCTGCTTGTCGGCGAAGGCGTTGCCGCGGTCGCCGAGGTGTTTGCTGATGCGAGCCGGTCGCAGCCACGGGTGGTCGGCTTGTACGGCGCACCTGATGCGGGCATCGGCGCGTGCTTGCGGCAGATTGCGCGAGCAGCCCGGTTGCACGGTTTCGTGCCGTTGACGACAGCTTTGGCCGGCCTCGACGGCGAGCGAGCGCTCGCCGGGCGGTCGATAGCGCTGCTCTGTCACGGCGACCACGCGGACGGGTGGCGACGTCTCGTGCACTGGTCGGTGCGCACCGGCCGGCCTCCGGTGCTCATCGTCGCCGGAGAGCATGCGGTTCCCTGGGTCCACACGGTGAGGCTGTCGCGCTTTTCGCGAGAGCGATTGATCGACGCCGTGCGGCCATCGACGATGCCCGCGCGGCTGCGCCGGCGCGTCGAAGCAGCGGCCGGCCGTTCGCAGGGGTGGCCAGGGCGGTTCGCGAATCTGTTGTGGGGCGAGTCTCGGGTGGTGAGACGCGGTGGCGCCCTCGCGCCACGTGCGGCCGAACGCGCGCCGGCGTACGGCGCCGGGGTGGCGGGGCCGGATTTGGCGTCGCCGAATCGCCCGGCTCCATGGCCGTCGCGGGACGAGCTCATCGTGCTGCGGCAGCGAATGGCCGCCGCCATCGACACGCTGGCACAAGGAAGGCATGCCGAGGGAGATCGCCAGCTGCGGCAGGTGGTTGGCGGTCTGGCGCGGCGCCACGATTGGTCCCATGCCGCGCAAGGCGGGCTCGCGCTCGGTCAATCCTTGCTGCGCCGGGGCTGCCCGGCTGAAGCTCGAGCGGTGCTGACCGATGCGCACGCCGCCGCGATGCAGGCTGGCGAGCGCGCCGACGAGAGCCGTCTGCTGGTCGCTATCGCCGTCGCCGAAGGCATCGTCGCCACCGACCTGCTGCAGCTCGACGCGGCAGAGACCGTGTTGCACGCCGCGGTTGCGGCGGCCAAAGGGCTTGGCGATGCCGCGGGGCTGCGCGGCAGCACCCTCGCCCTGGCTCGTTGTCTCTTCTGGCGCGGCCGGTTCGACGAAGGGTTCGGCGCTCTCGCCGATCGGCGGATGGACGACAGCGACGGCGTGGACGCGGTGCATGTCGCCGCCGCCCGTTCGCGGCTGGCAGTTGGGCAGGGCGAGGCGGCCGGCGCTCGCGCGTACGCCGTCCGGGCCGCGCAGATGGCGGCCGCGACCAACGATCCGTCGCTGGTCGCCGTTGCCGCCTATGCCTCGGCGTTCGCCCATCTGGCGATCGGCGACTGCGATGCGGTCGAGCGGGACGTCACCACGTGTGTGCGGGCGTCGCGCGCGGCGCGCCGGACGCTGCTCGGCCTGCGCGCCCGCCTGATAGAGGCCGAGGCTGCGCGGCGTTCCGGTCGAAGGGCGGCGGCAGGTGCGGTCGTGGCGCGCATCGGCGGAATCGCCCGCCGCCAGCTCCCGCCGATCGTGCGGGCGTGCCACGCCCTGCTCGCGGATCTGCTCACGACGAAGGCGGCGATCCAGGTGGTGAGGCGCCACGTCGAGGCAACCGGCCTGAAGGCGCTGGCACTCTGGGTTCCCGCTGCGGCTGATGCCGATGTCGGGCTGCGCTCGGTCAACGACATTGTGGACATTCTGGGCTGTTGCCACGCCGCGGAAGACGACGAGGCGGTGCTGACCACGCTGTGTGCGCGTCTCCGGACGCGCCTGCAGGCGGCCGGCGTCGCCTTCTTCGCGGCCGAACGCGATGCCGCCGTGCCGGTGGCGTGCTACGGCGGCCGCATCGATGCCGCGTTCGGGCGGCGGCTGTTCGCCGCCGGGCAGCCGGTCGCGCCGCATCAGGCGGACGAGCGGATCGAGGGCGGCGTCGCCGTTCGATATGCCGGGCGCACGGTCGGGGCGCTTGCTGCGCGCTGGCTCCTTGGCAGTGCGGTCGATGCGCCGGTGTCGGTGGTGCTGCTCACGACCGCCGCAGCCGCCGCCGGTCCGGCCCTGGCGGGACTCACCAGCCGCCGTGCCGCAGCGCCGGGCAACAGCAGCTCCGACCTTCTGGGTGCGAGCGCCCTGATGGACGAACTGCGCCGCGCCGTCGATCGGGCGGCGGCAGCGCCGTTTGCCGCCCTCATCGAGGGTGAAAGCGGCAGTGGCAAGGAACTGGTTGCCCGCGCCTTGCACAGGAAGAGCGCCCGCCGCGATCGGCCGTTCTGCACGCTGAACTGCGCGGCGCTGCCCGACGACCTGGTTGAGAGCGAGCTGTTCGGTCACGCCCGTGGCGCGTTCACCGGGGCGGTGGTCGAGCGCCCTGGTGTCTTCGAGGAAGCCGACACCGGAACGCTCTTCCTCGACGAGGTCGGGGAGCTGTCGCCGCGAGCGCAGGCGAAAGTACTCCGCACTATTCAGGAAGGGGAGCTTCGGCGCGTCGGCGAGAACATCGCCCGGCGCATCGACGTGCGAATCGTCACCGCCACGAACCGCGACCTGAGGCACGAGGTGGCAGCCGGGCGGTTCAGGCTCGACCTCTTGTACCGGCTCGACGTCCTCCGGATCGCCGTGCCGCCGCTCCGCGACCGGCGCGACGATGTGCCGGTGATGGCGGAGCACTTCTGGCGCGAGTCGACCGCGCGCGTGGGCAGTCGAGCCTCGCTCAGCGCGTCCACGGTGGCGGCGCTCGCGCGCTATGATTGGCCGGGGAACGTCCGCGAACTGCAGAACGTGCTCGCCTCGCTCGCCGTCCGCAGTCCAAGGCGCGGCGTGGTGTCCCCTTCGGCGCTGCCAGCGCAGTTCGACGGCGCGCGGGCCGACCACTCCTGGCGGCTCGACGAAGCCAGACGCACGTTCGAGACGCGCTTCATTCGTGCCGCGCTGGCCCGCTCTGGTGGGCATCGGACGCGCGCCGCAGAGGAGCTCGGCGTCACGCGACAGGGTCTGACGAAACTCATGGTGCGACTCGGTATCGCCGAAACCTCGTGACGCGCTTTCTCTTCCGTCGGCTGCTGCTCACCATCCCCGTGCCGGTGGGCGTGGCGACGCTCGTCTTCTCGCTGCTGCACCTGGTGCCCGGCGACCCGGTCCAGGCGACGCCGGGCGAGAGCGCATCGCCGGAAGACGTCGCGCAAATGCGGACGCGGCTGGGGCTCGACCGTCCGCTGGTGGTGCAGTACGCGGCGTTCATCGGCGGCGCCGTCACCGGCGATCTCGGAACGGGCCGGCAGCCGAAGACGTAGGTCGGCGACGGTGACGCCGTCCGGACTCTCTGGGCACGACTCAGTTGACGGCCGGAGAAAACGTCGTTGACCCTCGCCCCGCGGGCCCGTCCCACTCGAGCGAAAGCCGCCACTCACCAGCCATGCTCAATTCGCTCGTAGCGAGGTACCTGCCAGGGACGCTCGTCGGCGCAACGTCCACCGGCGCGAACATCGGCGCCATGCCTGTCATGGGCATGGTGGCGTTCGCCTTCACCGTGCCAACGTCGACGAGGCCGCCGTCGGACGAGCTGCGAAATTCAATAGCGACCGTGTCCTTGCCGGTTGTCAGTCCATCATCCGACGTGAGCAGGACGACATCGAGATCGCCCGCTCGGGACTTCTCCAGTTCGCGCAACGGCTCGGTGGGTGCCCCCGCCCGACCGCAGGCCGCGCACAACGCCGTGATGACGAGAAGTGCAGCCAGCCTGGTCCTCATCGCGCTTCTCCCCCGGCCAGCGAACCGACAGCTGCGCGCTGTTGGAAACGATGCGGCCACCGCCGCCGGATGTCCTCGCCTATCGCGAACAGGCATGGAATCAGGAACAGTACGTACACCGTGGAACTGATCATCCCTCCGAATGTCGGCGCCGCGATTGGCTTGGTGATGTCCATGCCGGCGCCGGTGGCGAACATCACCGGCAGCAGGCCCAGCACCGTGGTCGCCACCGTCATCACCTTGGGCCGCAGCCGTGCGACCGAGCCCTCGACGACGGCGTCCATGTACGACTGCGACGATATCCGGCGCGCGAGCGCCTCGCGGATGAACTCGATCATGATGATGCCGGTCTGAATCGCCACGGCGAACAACGAGACGTACCCGATGATGACCGCCGTCGTCATCGAGAACCCCATGGACCACTGCAGGAACACTCCGCCCACGAGCGCGAACGGCGCCGAAAGCATGATCAGCGAGCTGTCGGCCGCGGAGCGGAACGCCATCAGCAGCAACCCGAACATGATGACGAGCGTGACGGGAACGACGACCAGCAACTTCGACCGCGCGTCCTCCGAGTATTCGTACGTGCCCGTCCATTCGATGCTGTACCCGGCGGGAACCGGCAGCCGTTCCTGCAGGTAGGTCCGGGCCCGTTCGACGTATTCGGGGCCGGTGATATCGCGCAGGTAGACGAAGATGAACCCAGCCAGGTCGCCGTTGTCGTTGCGAACCATCTCGGGCGCTTCGCGGACGGCGACATCGGCGATATCGCTGAGCGCCACGGACCGGCCGTCCTGGGTAATCACCGGCGTCCTGCGCACCTTCTCGAGGCTGTCGATGTACTCGGGCGAATACTGGATTGCGAGCGGCACGATCGTCTTGTCCGCCTGCCTGACGCTGATCGCGTTGTCACCGCCGATGGCGAAGCGCACGGTCGGCAACGCTTCGTCGACGGTGACGCCGTGCGCCGCCATGCGCTCCAGGTCGAGCCTGGCATCGACGAAATAGCCTTGCGCGATCCGCTCGGCGATGACGGCCTGCGTGCCCGGGAGATCCTTCAGCAGCCCCTCGACCTGCTGCGCCAGTTCCTGCACCGTTGCGAGGTCGGCGCCTTTCACCTTGATACCCACGGGCGTCTGGATGCCGGTGTCCTGCATGACCACGCGCGTGCTGATCGGCTGCGTCCAACTGTTCACGTAGCCGACCATCTGCATCGACTCGTTCATCTCGGCAATCAGCTTGTTCTTCGTCATGCCGTCGCGCCATTCAGAGCGTGGCTTCAAGGTGACCGTGGATTCGATCATCGCGACTGGCGCGGGATCGGTCGCCGTGTCGGCCCGACCCAGCTTGCCGAATACCCGTTCGACTTCTGGAAACGCCTTCAGCTTTCGATCCATCTGCTGCAGAATCCAACCGGCTTCCCTGGACGGCAGCCCGGGCAGCGTCGTCGGCATGTAGAGGATCGAGCCCTCTTCCATCTCCGGCATGTAGTCCTTCTGGAATCCGGACATCAGCACGGCGGCGACGGCGAGCAGGACCATGCTGGCGCCGACGAAAATATAGCGGTGGCGGATGGTCCGTGTCAGCAGCGAGCGATACGTCCGGACGAAGCGGCTCTCGTGCTCGGCGCGCGGGGCGGCGACGCGGCCCTTGAACATCCATACGATCACGACCGGTAGCAGAAACAGCGTCAGCAGCGTCGAGAACGCCATCGCGAACGTCTTGCTGAACGCGAGCGGATTGAAGAGCCGCCCTTCGCGCTCTCCCAGAAAGAAGATCGGCAGAAAGGAGGTCACGATGATCAGCATGGAGAACAGCAGCGGACGAGTCATCGTGGCGGTGGCGTGGATGATCGTGCGCATGCGCTCGGCCGGCGTCGCACCCGCGTGACGGGCGAGTTGGGCCGTGCAGTTCTCCACGATCACAATCGTCGCGTCCGCCATCTCGCCGATGGCGATGGCGAGGCCCGCCAGCAGGAACAGGTTGATCGTCTGGCCGAACGCCGTGACCGGCAGTGCTGTGAAGAGCGTGCCGAGCAGCAGCACGCAGATGGGCGCGATGGCGGCGCGCACGTTCCTGAGCGCCACCACGATCACGAGGATGACGATGATCAGCTCGTAAATCAGCGTCTTGAAGAAGTTCGTCAGCGTGTCCCAGATGAGCGCGGACCGGTTGTAGGTGGGAACGATCTCGAGCCCCTCGGGCAGCGACGCCTTGATCGTCTCGATCCGCTCCAGCAGCGTTCGGGTCACGGCCAGCACGTTCCGTCCCTGTTCCATGATCGCGATGCCGCCGACCACCTCTCCGACGCCATCGAGATCCGCGATGCCGCGCCGCAGGTCGTAACCAACCTGCAGGTAGCCCACGTCCTTGAGCTGCACCGGAACGCCGTTCCGATCCGACCCGAGCACCAGCGACTCGAGCTGGTCGAGGCTTTCGCTGCCGACGCCGCCGCGAAGTTGATACTCGCGGCTCGTGATCTCGATCGTCCGGCCGCCGGCCTCCTGAAACACGCCCTCGACGGCTGTCAAGACCCGCCGCAGAGAGATGCCTCGCGCCGCCATGAGCGGCGGATACAGCTTCACCTGATACTGCTTCTCGAGTCCGCCCACTGACGCAACTTCGGCGACGCCCGCCGCGGTCTCGAGTGCCGGCTTGATGACGCTCTCGTTGAGGAGTCGGATCTCCCGCAGGTCGCGGGTCCCCTCGCGATCGACCAGGGCGTACTGGAAGATCCACCCCATACTGCTGGCGTTGGGACCGACGGTGACGTCGGCGTCCGCCGGAAGCTGCGATCGGATGGCGTTGAGGCGTTCGGTGACGTACTGGCGAACACTGGCACGGCGGCTCCGGTCCGTCAGGATGACATAAACGAAGGAGTACCCCATGTGCGAGGTGCCGCGGACCGCGCGGATGTCCGGCGATCCTGCCAAGGCTCGAATGACCGGCTCTGTGACTTCGGTTTCGATCACCAGCGGGCTGCGCGGCCACTTGGAGTAGACGATGATCTGTGGGTCGGAGATGTCGGGAATCGCGTCGAGCGCGGCGGTCCGGAGCGCGTAGACGCTGAGCGCGACCAGCACCGCGACGGCCCCCAGCACGAACCAGCGGAATTGGATGACGCGCTCGATGATGGCGGTGATCATCGGATGGTCAGGATCCCTTGAGCTTGTGCTCGGCGTCGATGAAGAAACTGCCGATCGTGATCACTTGCTCGCCAGGCTTGAGGCCCTCCAGCACCTGCGTGAAGAGCTCGCCCTGGACTCCGATCTTGATGTCTCGCGGGGTATAACTGCCATCGGGCTCCTGCAGGTAGACCACCTGTTTACCGCCGCTCTCGATGATCGCTTCGTTGGGCACCGTGAGGAACTCGCCGTCCTCTGTCACGATCTCGAGCACGTAGTAGCGGCTGGACTCGAGCGTACGCCCCATCAACCTGATCGTCAGCGTCGCGCCGGCCGGTGAATGGTCGATCTGGGAAACCGTCCCCTGATACATGCGCGACCGCGACGCCGGCGAAAAGGCGCGCACGCGCTGCCCGGCCCTGACCCGCGCCGCGTCGCTCGACCGAACGGCGGCGGTGACGACCCGGCGACTGTCGTCGAGGGCTCCAGCCGTTCGAATCCAGACCTGCAGCGGCCGGACCGCGGCCTCTGTCAACGTCAATGTCAGCTCGCTCGCCTGGGACTGGTTGACCGTCGTCGAGCGGCGTGGATTCGGCCGCGTGCGCTCGCGCTGGGCGTCGAGAAGTCCGCCGCCCAGAGCGACGAGGAGCAGAGCCGTCCAGAGCCTGTGAGATACGTGCATGTCCGCGCTGCGGGGCAGGGCAGGACCGCCGGCCAGCACGGCCGACCGGCGGTCCGTCTGCAACGGCCTAGTGGCAGTAATTGTCCTTGCTGTCCATGATATGCGTGCCCCACGGATACAGGCCCACATTCCGGACGCGCTCGATGGCGTGCGTTCTGGCGTTGATGATGACGATCTCGTGATTGGTCGACTCCGCCAGGTAGATGTTCTCGTCGGCCGCATCGGTCGTCGCTGTCTCCAACTGGATGTTGGTCCCCACTCGGATGCGCCCGGCGGGCTTGAGGCCGCCCATGTCGTACACGTAGACGAAGCCGCTCGTGGAGCTGATGACGAAGGCCTTGCCGCCGGCGAAGTTCACGCCGGTCATGTCGGGGCCGGCCTCCAGCGTGGCGGCCACGCTGTTCGATCCGGTGTCGATGATGGAGATCGTCTCGTCGTCGTTGTTGACCGTAATGCCGTATTGGCCGTCGTGGCTCATGTAGATCCGCCAAGGATTCCGCCCGACGGGGATGGTCTTGATGACGCGGTCCTCGCGGGTGTCGATGACACTGACCAGGTTCAGGTCGGAGTCGGCGGCATACAGGTAGCGGCCGTCGTTGGAGATCGCAGCGATGTTGATTCCCTTGATCTCGCCCAGGTACTTCGCCGGGTCGAGCTTCGCAACGCCCGGCACTTCAGCGACCTGAATCTTCTTCAACAGCTCGTGACGACGCACGTCGATCACGCCAACCCAGTGCGCGCCGTAGTTGCCGACATACGCTTTCGTCCCGTCGGGCGTGAACGTCACGTTCAGCGGTTCGACGAAGCCCGGAATCGTCTTGATCTTCGTCAACGACTGCATGTCGATCACCGACACCGAATCGCCGTCCGGATTGCCTTGATAGTACCAGCGACCGTCCGGCGAGAAGGCCAGATGCTCTGGGGCGATGTCGACGGATATGGTCTTGATGAGCTGCAGCGTTCTGGTGTCGATGATGAACGCCTTGTTCGCGCGCGTACCGCCGGTCACAACATAGCGCCCATCGGGCGACATCATCACCATGTGGGGATTGACGTTGTTGCCGAGGAACGTCCGGCCGATCATCTTCCGGGATTTCAGATCCATGAACCCGATGTCGTTCGAATCCCGATTCACGATCATGAGCACCGATCGCGGGTCCGTGACCTTGACATCCTGCGCCTGCAGAACGACTGCAAGCGTTGACGCGCCGACGGCCAGCGTCGCACCGATGAGAATTGTCCGCAGCCTTTGCATGGGGTGCACTCCTAACTTTCCCTCTAGAACGCCGCCTGGAACCGGATGCCAGGGAGCAAGTATCCGAACCTGGTCTCCGCGTCAGGCCTGTCGAGCACGTGCGTGAGATGGAACGAGAGCCGGAGACGCTCGGTCAACTGGAAGTTGTAGTACCCCTCCGCCAGATGTTCCTTCTCGCCGGAGGCCAGATTCAAATGCGCGTAGCCGATGCCCCAGGTATCCTGCGGGTTGATGATGAACCCGTCCTGGAATCCAATGCCGGCACTGTAGAAGTGGTCGTCTCCCGCATCGACTTCCTGCGTGCCGTAGCGCGCGAACAGGCCGACGGCCGCGGTGAGCTTCTGATCGAAACTCAGGCCGACGCCCTTGCGAATCTGGTCCGGTGCGGTGTTGTCGGTGCGAAACCACACCCGGTAGGTGCCCTCCGGAAGCGCAAGCGGGGTGAACGTATAGCCCACCTCGCTCAAGGTATACAGCGAGTCGGACAGGTTCGTCGCGTCGGTGTTGCTCTGCTGGAAACCAAACTTGAGCCGGAACCCGTTCTTGGGATCGAACTCGGCACCGACGCCTGTGCCGTTGCTGGAGAGGCCCAACATCTGGTTGTTGACCAGCGCGTCGCTGATGAACTGCGTGCTCTCATCATTCGCAAACGCGTTCTGATCGAAGTAGTTCGTCAGATCGAGGCGGCCGGCCGAGAGCGCGAGGCGCTGGCCGAACAATTCCGTGCGCAACCACGCCTCGCGCAGATTCAGCTCGTTCTGGCGGATCAGGCGTGCCGTATACCCGTTGAGCAGCGTCAGGGTCGGAATCTCCGCGTCGGGCGGCGAACCGCTCAGGCCGACGATATCGGCGAAGAAGATGGTGTTCTGCGCGATGCCTGCCGTGAAGAACAGGTCTGCTGACGCGAGGGCATACGCCCGGCGGTTGGCGTCGAGGGCGCCACGCGTACGTCCGGCGAACTGCGTGCCCATCGCCGCATCGACGCCCACTGAGACGCTCCGCTGGTCCGCCTCTTCGAGCGCCTCCTCGATCTTCTCGCTGATCGTCTGCCGCCGATAGACGCGCTCGCGTTGGTAGGTCACAACGGGCCGGGCACCAGGGACTGCTTCCTCGGTCTGGGCACCGGTCGGATCAACGAATACCTCGACCCGCCGGACACGCGTCTCGGGTTCGGAGAGCACCGTGCTCGACTCCAGTTCGGTGAGGCGTTGCTCCAACGTGGCGATACGTTGCAGGAGCGCCTGGCGCTCGAACTCCGCTGCATCTGCTGCGGTGGCCGGCGTCATGGCGATGTCGAGCGGAACCGTACGATCTGCGACGACCTCGACGCCGGTGCGCCTGAACGTGGTGACGCCGGTCGGCGAGGCGATGGCGATGTCGTACTTGCCCGGCGGCAGCGCGGCGAAATTGTAGGCGCCCTGCTGATCCGTCATCGCCGTGAACTGCGCCCCCGTTTCTGCGTTCGTAGAGGTGACAGTCGCACCCGCAACCGGTGCGCCACTTTCGTTTCTGACAGTGCCTTGAATCCCGCCGCGCTGGTCCGCCATGTTCATCTGCGGCATGGCCGCGGTCTGGGCGGCGGCCGGCACACACCAGGATGCGAAGGCCAGAACGGCAGCAAGCCGGGACGGCGCGGCCCCGCGGCCCTGCAACAATCGAGACGTCATCGTGTTCCCTTCCTGAGTTGCCAAGACGAGCAGATCGCTGAAATGTTAGAGGAGTTGAGGCGCGGTAAAACTGAAGATTGCCTGAACCCTTTGTCAGAAAGAGCCAGGAATGTCAGAAGAGCCAGGAAGCCCCAAATCATTGGGATCCTGAAGGAGATCGATTACCGAATCCGATGGGACGCCTCCGATTGTCGTGCCGGCCGGTAGATGTAACGGCTTCCTCAATAGGAACGCGTGGGCGTAACGGGTGTCGTAGTCGTGGAGCCAGACGAGCGGCTCGACGCGACCGTCGGGCAGCATCGCGACGATCCGAAGTGAGCGTCCCGGAGCGACTTTTTCCGGGATCAGCCCGTCGAGAATCAGCGGGTTCAGCAGCGTCACGACGCCGGCAATCCGGCGCGCCGGACGGCGCACGGGTGAGGTCGCTTCGGTGAACTCCGGCACCTTCGGAAGCATTCGTGGATTGTTCCCGCGCCGAATGCCGCCGTCCACCCACCGCCGAATCAGCTCGATCTGGTCCTGCGTGAGGCTCTGGTCGTTCCGGAAAGTCCCGAAGCCCTTGATCGCTCCCCATGGAGGCATTCGGCGCGAGAGTACCGCGTCCTTGATCTCATTCGCTCGAGGCTGCGCGTCGAGGTACGTCATGAGGGAAAACGCGGTGCCTCCTGGCCGATGACATGACGCGCACTTGTCGTACACCAACCGCGAGACTTCGCGGTTCCACGTCACCGACGCTCCTCCACCGTGGGCTGCCGCCCCGGTCCAGCAGACGGCCAGCAGCAGCAACAGCGCGCACAAGGTCTTCATCGCGCCTAACAGCATATCTCGTCGATCGAGGCGCTTTGACATTGGGCGGCTGGGAGTCTACAAGGGACGGATGCAGGTCAGGACGTGGACCATCGCCGCGCTGTGCGCCGTGTCTCTCACGACCAGGGCCGATCCGGCGTTCCGACCCGAGCCGGTCGCCGAGGATACTGCGAATGCCGTGTCAGCTTCGACGCCAGACATCTCCGAGGGCATCGTCTACATCTGCCCAATGGACCCGGACGTCCGCTCGCACGCTGCCGGTTCGTGCCGGCGATGCGGGATGACACTCGTCGCCGGCGTGCCGGATCCTGTGGAGTTCCACCTGGATCTCGGTGTGATCCCCAGCGCACCAGAGCCGCTGCGTGGGGCAGTGTTGCAGTTCCTCGTGCATGACCCATGGAAGGATCGGCCAGTGCCGGCGTTCAACGTCGTCCACGAACGGCTCTTCCACGCGTTCGTCGTAAGTGAAGATCTGCAGTTCTTCGAGCATGGACATCCGACACTGGTCGCCGATGGCGAATTTCAGTATCCAATCCAGTTCCCAGCGCCGGGAATGTACCGGATACTCAGCGACTTCTACCCAGTCGGAGCCGCGCCGCAGCTGTTGACCGCCACGGTGTTCGTTCCAGGCGTGTCACCGGAACCCGCGCACCTCACTCGTGACTACGACCAGAAGGCCGGCAAGAACATGCGCGTGTCGCTGGCCACGATCCCGGACCAGCCGACGGTGGGAAATCGCACGCAAATGCGTTTCACACTCGACGCCGCCCAGGGCCTGGAGAAGTACCTGGGCGCCTGGGGGCACCTCCTCGCCGCCAGCGATGACCTCATTGACATGATGCACGAGCACCCGCTTCGTGCAGACGGCGGCTCGCAGGTCGAGTTCGAGCTCGTGTTTCCCCGCGCTCGCACCTATCGAATCTGGGTCCAGTTTCAGAAGGACGACATCGTGAACACCCTCCATTTTGATGTCCCTGTCCGGACGCCACAGTGATTTCAGCGCCGATCTCACCGGCACAACGCCCTCTCGACGATCGCTGTTGCGTCTCGCCACCCGTTCGCGCATGAGGCTGAAGCGGGTCGGCATTGATTTCTGGGCCCGGGCGTTCAGCCGCCGACCCCGAGCCGGGGCACGATGCTGAATGGCGGCCGCGCCCACATCCTCGACGCTCCGCACCTGGCGTTAGTTTCCGGGGCTCGCCATCGCCCTCCTCGTGCTCGGATTCAACTTTCTCGGCGACGGCCTGCGGGATCGCCTCGACCCGAGGCGACAGCATTGAGGCCGTGCCAGTACGGGACCGAATCGCGGCGGATGACAGCGATCACCGCGGAGCGCCGGGCTCGCGAGAAATCTCCAGGAGCGCGTGACGACAAGGAGGGCAGGACCGGCTGCCGACGCGCGACTACCGCAGCTTGCTGGCGAGGGCGGCCAGATGTGCGTGTCCGGGGGACAGCTCCAGGCCGCGGTCGACGGCGGCTCGCGCGGCGCTCGTGTTGCCAAGGCGCAGCTGCGCATCCGCGAGCGCGGCGTAGACGCGAGTGTCGTCCGGCAGCCGGGAGCCTGCGCGCGTCAGCCACACCACCGCCGTCGGGGCGTCGTCTGCACGAAGCGACAGCAGCCCGATTCGCAGTGCGCGGTCGGCGGAGTCGCGGTCGCCGGGGACGAGCGCGCTGTACTGGATGAGGGCCGTCCGCGCCGCGTCGACATGGTTCCGACGCTCGGCTGCCAAGGCATAGTCGAGAAAGGCCGCCGGCTCTACCGGGAATCGGCTGATCGCCTGTTGTAGTACCTGCTCGGCGGCGTCGACCTGGCCATCGAGCAGCAGGGCGCGCCCGTAGAGCGCCAGCGCATCGCTCGGCGCACCGGGAGCGGCGGCGGCGTATTGCAGCGCCTCGAGCGCCTTTCGCAGGTCGAGGGGATCCTGCCGCGACTGCGCCAGGCCGAGCCATACGTCGCCGAGCGCGCGGTTGGCGCCGGGCTGATCCGGCGAACGCTCGAGGACACTGCCCAGGGTAAGAATGGCGAGATTGGCCTGTCGCTCCTGGCGCGACGGGTCCCGGGCCAGCCGCGACGCTCTCGCGTGGGCGAGGCCGACTTCGACCTGGCGTGCCACTTGATTGCGATCGAGCGCCGCGATGAGCTGCAGTTGCTCGAGCTCCTCGTTCGGACGTCCAGTCTGGGCGTACAGATCGGCCAGCTCCTCGTGAGCGGCAATCAGGCCTGGCGACCGCTCGACCGCCTTTTCGAACGCGGCTGAAGCGCCAGCGAGGTCCCCCTCTTCACGCAGACAGAGTCCCATCAGGTAGTGGGGCTCCGAGCGGGTGTTGTCGAGGCGCAGCGTCTGGCCGATGGCGGCGAGGGCGGCCGCGCGATCGCCGTTGCGATAGCGTGCAAGGGCGAGCCGGAAGGTGATGTGCGGGGCGCGCTCGTCGAGCCGCAGCCGCGTTTCGTAGACCTCAGCCGATCGCTTGAAGAATTTCTGCTTGTAGAAGACGTCGCCCAGCTCTTCGAGGGGGCGCGTGGCTGAGGGGTCGAGCACCGAGGCGGTTCGGAAATCGCGCGCCGCGGCGTTGAGGCTGCCACGCTGACGGTAGGTCTGGCCGCGCCTCAGATGGGCCAGCATCGAGTCGGGTCGCAGGGCGACGGCACCGCTGTAGTTCTCGATCGCGCTGAACGCCTGATCCTGGGCGACCGCCACGTCGCCTCGCGTCAACAGGAGGCGGTAGTCGCGCTCGCGCGCCGCGGCCTGGTAGGCGGAGGCCGCCGCCCCAGCCATCAGCGCGACAGCGACTGCGGCCACGATTGCGTATTTCACAAGCGGTTCCATCGTAGCAGCGGGCGGCGGCGATCAGGAACTTTCGGCGACAGCCGGGGTCTAAGGCGACAGCCGGGGTCTAAATTGGATACTATGCTCTCGGTGAAGCATGCGCGCGTAGTCGGGTGGTCGGAGCTGGGCGGCCGCGAGGCCGCGTTGGTCCAGCGCTGCGCCGCTGGCGACGAAGCGGCCTTCGCCGAGCTGGTGGCCGAGCACCAGCGCATGGTGGTGCAGCTTGCGATGAACCTGCTCGGCGACCGCGACGAGGCGCTCGATCTCTCGCAAGAAGTCTTCCTTCGGATCTTCCGCACGATTCACGGTTTCCGGGGGCAATCGGCCTTACGCACCTGGATTTACCGCATCGCGGTGAATCAGGCGCGGAACCGCCATCGGTTCTGGCGCCGGCGCCATCGGGCCGATCAGGTGTCGCTCGACGCCCACGTCAAGGTGCACGGGGACTTTCTGTCCGGCGCGGAGTTCGGTCCCGATCGCATGCTTGCTCAGAAGGAGCTGGCGGCGCGGCTGCAGCAGGCGCTCGACGCGTTGCCGTTCGACCAGCGTACAGCGATTGTCCTGCGGGAGATCGACGGACTGAGCTACGAAGAGATCGCGTTCTCGCTCGGCGTGGCGATTGGCACCGTGAAGTCGCGGCTGACCCGGGCGCGGCAGACGCTCCGGCTGCAGCTGCAGGAAGCGCGGACCGCATGAAGGTGCTGACCTGCGGCGCCACTCGCCGGCGGCTGCACGCCTATCACGACGAGGAACTGGCCGTCGGGGATCAGATCGCCGTGGGCGCACATCTCGAATGGTGCGCCGCCTGCGCCACCTCTTTTGCCGAGCTGAGGCTCTTGCGCGCGGCGCTCCGCTCGGCGGCGGCGAGCCGTCCCGTGGTGACGCCGGAACAAACCGCAAGCCTGTCGGCTGCCGTGGTCAGCCGGGCGCGCGCCGAGCGCAGCGCCTCGTTCTCGGTGCGTGTCCACGAGATGTTCGACGACATGCACCTCGTCTACGCCGGCGTCGGCGCGGCGGCGGCGACAGCGGTCTGCGTGATCATCATGTTCGCGATGATGCGGTTCGCGACCCACGAGAGGCCGGACTCGCTGGCGGCGATGGTCCGCATTCTGGCGTCGCTCAGCGAGGTCCAGCATCGCGGAGACGAGGTCCAGCATCGCGGAGACGCGAAGCCGCTCGTCCCGAGCGCCGTGGACGCGCGCATGTTGCGGCCGCGCGCCCTGGACGATGCGTTTTTTGCCGCGCCTGGCAAGCGGACCGGGCAGGATGCGCTCTTCACCCTGTCCGCCGTGGTCACGCGCGAAGGCAGAATCGTGAACCTCGAACTGCACCCGACCGGCGCCACGCCGCTGGCGGGCAGCAGTGAAGCGCGGACGCTCGAAGGGCTGCGCGGCGCCGTGTCACGCGCCAGGTTCGAACCGGCGCGAGTCGCCGGGTTGCCGGTGCCTGCCGCCGTGAACATGGTGTGGCTCGTCTCCCACACCACCGTGCGCGCGACTCAGGCCGGTCTCGGCCTTCCCACAACCCCGCGGAAGCGCCAGGCGACGGTCCCGATCGTTCATCAGCCGACCCGCCGCACTGTCGCCTAACGAGCGCCTAACGAGCGCCTAGTGTCGTGTCTCAGAAGTTCGTTCGCAAAACCGTTTGACCTTGTCGAGGATGGCGTCCGCGGTCGCGGTCCAGACAAAGGGCTTGCAGTGCTCGTTGTGATGCGTCACGTAATGCT
>WHSN01000092.1 GCA_009380045.1 Luteitalea sp. | reverse complement strand
GCCACCACCACCAGCAGCCCGCCGTTGATGCCAATCACCCAGGGGACGCCGATGTAGGTGGCCAGATAGCCGCTCACCAGGCTGCCGACCGGCATGCCGCCGCGGAAGGCGAGCAGGTAAATGCTCATCACGCGGCCGCGCATCTCGTTCGGGGCGATCAGCTGGACCAGCGACGTGACCGTGGAAAAGACGATCATCAGCGCCGCGCCGGTCAGGAACAGCAGCAGGTCGCTCAGCCACAGCACGCGCGACATCGCGAACCCGATGATCAGAATGCCGTAGACCGCCTGCACCAGCAGCACGACCAGCCCCATCCGCTTGAACTGGCCGAGCCACGCGATGATGAGGGCGCCGACGATCGAGCCGGCGCCCGAGAAGGCCATCAGATGGCTGTAGGTGCTCGCCCCTTCGTGAAATATCCCCTGCGCGAACACCGGCAGAAACGTCAGCACTGCAAACCCGAGAAAGGTCGTCGCCGCGGCCAGCAGAATCAGCGACGTGAGGCTGGCGTGATCGCGGACGTAGCTGAGACCGCCCTTCAGCTCGTCGCGCATCCGCGTCGTGCCGGTGTGCGGAATGTGCTTCACGTGCAGCGACATCAACGTCGAGACCACCACCAGGAACGACAGCGCGTTGAGCACGAAGCAGGCGTTCATCGCCTGTGACTCGCTGTAGTCCCAGACGGTGTAGACGGTGATCGTCAGCCCGAAGAGGAGCGGCCCGAGCACGCGCGCGACGTTGAACTGAATCGAGTTCAGCGCCACGGCATTCGGCAGATCCTTCTTGTCCACGAGCGACGGGATCAGCGACTGGTAGGCGGGGCCGCCGAACGCCTGTGCGCATCCGGTGAGGAACGACAGCACCAGGATGTGCCAGATCTCGACGGCCTGGAAATACATCAGCGCGGCGAGCGCCGCCGACGTGCCCATCTGCACGTACTGAGAGGCAATCAGGGTTCGGCGGCGATCGTGACGGTCGGCGAGCACGCCGCCAATGAGCGTGAACAGGATGATCGGGAGTTGCTGGAGGAAGGCGTCGAGCCCCAGGAAGAACGGCGAGCTCGTCAGTGAGAGCACCAGCCAGTTCTGCGCGACGATCTGCATCCAGGTGCCGATGCTCGAGGTGCAGGCGCCCAGCCACTGGATCCGAAAATCGCGATACGTGAATGCCGCGAACATCCGGCGCAGCGCTTTGGACCCGGGATAGACGCTCGGGGCCGCCGCTTCGGAGGCGTGCGTTTCAACGACGGAGGATGGAGCCTGGAAAGGATCGGCCAATCGCAGTGTTCGCCCTAAACGAAGGTAGTGCAGGAGGTTAGTCCTGCATGAGTGCGGCGTTATCTTACCCTACTCCAATCGGGTTGATCGGGCACAGGGCGTGAGCTATAGTTTGCCCAAAGGCGAATATAAGGCGAAACGACATGGCTCCTGCATCTGCGACGCTCAACACGCTCGTCACGGCGCTTCGTGCCCGGTCGCTCGATCGCACGCTGACGACCGCCCTCCCGGCGATCGATCCCCTCGATCCCGCCTCTGTCGCACCCACCGGGCTGTCGGTCCTCGATTGCCGGCTTGGCGGCGGGTTGCCACGCGGACAGTTATCGGAATGTGTCGGCCCCCGATCGTCGGGCCGCGTGAGCCTGCTGCTCGCCATGGTCGCTGCGGCCACCTCTCGCGGTGAGCTCGCCGCCGTCATCGACGTCCTCGATATGTTCGATCCCGAATCGGCTGCGGCAGCCGGCATCGACTTGCATCGCCTGTTGTGGATCCGCGGTCATGTCGTGATGAACCCGGGGATGTGCCGCGACATGAATCAGCGGGCGTTGGAGCAGGCGATCCGAGCGCTGACGCTGGTCCTGCAGGCGGGCAATTTCGGGCTGGTCGCGTTCGATGCCGGCGAAGCGCCGTCCGACGCCTTACGGCGGCTGCCGTTCACCACCTGGCTGCGGCTGCAGCGCATGGTCGAGGGACGGCAGACGGTCTGTGTGCTGATCGGTCCCGAACCGATGGCACGGAGCTCGGCCGGGCTGACGGTGAAATTGGGGATCAGAAATTCGGAATCAGGCCTGAATTTGCAATCAGGACTGAATTCGGAAATTGGAGCTCCCAATTCCCAGCTCCCAGTTCCCGATTCATTTCTCGGCCCGCTGTTCCATGGGCTCGAAATGGAGGCGCGCATCATCCGTGCGCGCGCGCGACATCGCGACGCTGGTGTCGTCGGCTTTTCGAGCCGTGCCCCGCATGTCTGACCGGCGCGACACTCCGCCCGTGGCCCCGGGGCCGCAGCCCTTGTACGCCTGCCTGTATCAGCCCCCGGCGCCCGGCGCCTTCCGCGTGTCCGGCGAGCCCGGCCATGTGCATGGCCCGCCCGCCGATCGACCAGCCGCCTCCAGTGCTGCATGGCCTGCCCATTCCGCGGCTGCAGGCGTGTCTCCACTCATCGCCGTGGCGGAAGTATTTTCCCCACGCTACGAGCGCCATGGCGACGATGCGGTCGTGATTGATGTCAGCGGGCTCGATCGGTTGCTCGGTCCGCCGCGGCTGGTCGGCGACCAATTGCGGCGTGAAGCCGCGAATCGCGGTCTCCGTGTGCACGTCGCGCTGGCGGCCACGCGCATCGCGGCGCTCGTGCTCGCGCACGCCCGTGCGGGCGTCGTGATTGTCGATCCCGGCGACGAAGCGTCCGCCCTGGCGCCGCTGCCCCTTCGTGTCCTCGAACAGGTTGACGGTCACGGCGAGGGACCACCGGGCCCGCCGAGCGCGCGCCGCTCCGTCGATCAGCCACGGAGCGGACCGGGATTCCATGATCACCAGAGCTCCGTGCTCCCCGTGGTGAGCCGTTGGGGCTTGCGGACCCTGGGTGAGCTGGCGGCGCTGCCGGCAGCCGATCTCCGGGCGCGGCTTGGGCCACAGGGGGTACGGTGGCACGCCATGGCGTGCGGCGAGGATGTCCGGCCGCTGGTCCCGAGCTGTCCGGACGAGCGATTTGCTTCGTCGATGGAGCTCGAATGGCCGATTGAAGGCGCGGAACCGCTGTCCTTCGTGCTCACCCGGCTGCTCGAGCCGCTCTCCACGCGTCTCGAACGGCGCGACCGCGGCGCCGCGGCGCTTCACGTGCGCCTGCGTCTGGTCACGAAAGAAGTGCACGCCCGGCGGCTGCAGCTGCCGTCACCACTGCGCGACGTGCGCACGCTGCGCACGCTCGCACTGCTCGATCTGGAATCACACCCGCCGGCAGCGGCCATCGATCAGGTGTCGGTCACAATCGACCCGACGCCCGGCCGCATGGTGCAGCACACGTTGTTCACGCGCGCGGTGCCGACGCCCGATCAGCTCGCGACCCTGCTCGCGCGGCTCGGCGCGCTCATGGGTCAGGACCGGATCGGCGTCCCCGCCACGATCGACTCGTATCGTCCCGGCGCCTTCGCGATGCTGCCGTTCGCGACCGATCACGACGAGGAACGTGGACGCCGCCGGGCGATGACGCCGGTCCTGGCCTCCGCCACCATCGGCGCGGCTCGCCCAGGCGCCGCCGGTGCGAAGGCGACTGCGCCCGGAACACCCGAAGCATTTTCTCGCGCCGACTCCGCGTTGAACGTCGTTAGGTCACAGGTCTCGCCGACTGTCGTGTCGGCGTTGCACCGCTGCCGTCAGCCGGTGCCGGCGCGGGTCATGGTCGGCGCCGGCCAGCGCCCGGCGCGCGTCACCACCGACCGCCGCGGGTTTGCCGGTGGATCGGTCGTCCGCTGTGCCGGCCCCTGGCGTACGTCGGGTGAATGGTGGGAGCCCACGACCGGTGGAACGGATAGGGCAGGGACCATTCGGGCGGGCGGAACCGGTGGAGCCGGGGCATGGAACCGGGACGAATGGGACGTCGCGCTCAGCGATGGCGCCGTGTACCGCGTCTTCCGCGACCGTGCCACCCAAGGTTGGTTCATCGATGCCATCGTTGACTAATGTGTCGTGCCGTCCTCTTACATCGAGCTTCACGTTGCGTCCGCGTTCAGTTTTCTCCAGGGCGCGTCACTGCCCGAAGCGATCGTCGAGCGCGCCGCGGAGCTGGGGTATTCGTCGATCGCGCTCCTCGACCGCGATGGTGTGTACGGCGCGCCGCGGTTCCACAAAGCGGCCCTGCGCGCCGGCCTCCGCCCGATCATCGGCGCCGAATTGACGATTTCCGTGACCGGTGGGGTGGGTGGGGCAGGTCCCCGCCTGCCCTTCGTCCTGCCGGTGCTCTGTGAAAGCGCGGCGGGCTATCGCAACCTGTGCCAGCTCATTACGCGGATGAAGATGCGGGCGCCGAAGGGCGAGGGGGCGCTCTCGTTCGAAGACCTCGACGGCCGGACGGATGGGCTGGTGGTGCTCGCCGGCCGCCCGGCGCTCGAGACGCACCGCTTCGGCGTCGGCGGCCTGCTCGACCGTCTCGTCGGGCTGTTCGGCCGCGACCGCACGTTTGTCGAGATTCAACGGCATTTCAGGCGCGACGAGGAAGCCGGGAATCAGCTCCTCATGCAGATGGCCGAAGCGTTCCGGGTGCCGGTACTGGTCACCAACGGCGCCCGGTTTGCGACGCCGCGCCAGCGGCCGCTGTTCGACGTGCTCACGTGCATGCACCATCACACCGATCTCGCGCACGCCGGACGCCGGCTCGCGCCCAACGCCGAGCGCTATCTCAAGGGGCCGGACGAGATCGCCGCGCTGTTTCCCGATCGTCCCGGCGCCGTCGCCCGCACCGGCGAGCTTGCCGATCGCCTGCAGTACACGATGGCCGACCTCGGCTACCGGTTTCCCGACTACCCGGTGCCGCCCGGCGAAACCCAGAGCTCGTTTCTGCGGCGCCTGACGGAGGTGGGGGCCGGCGACCGCTACCGGCCGTACAGCGGCCGCGCCCGGGTGCAGATCGCGCGTGAGCTGGACTTGATTGAGAAGTTGAATCTCGCCGGCTATTTCCTGATCGTCTGGGACCTGGTGAACTTCTGCCGCCAGCACGACATCCTGGTGCAGGGGCGCGGGAGCGCCGCGAACAGCGCCGTATGCTACAGCCTCGGTATCACGGCAGTGGATCCGATCGGGATGGATCTGCTGTTCGAGCGATTTCTCTCGGAAGAGCGCGGCGAGTGGCCCGACATCGATCTCGATCTGCCGAGTGGCGACCGGCGTGAACAGGTGATCCAGCACGTCTACGAGAAGTACGGCCGGCTGGGCGCCGCGATGACGGCGAATGTCGTCACCTACCGCAGCAAGAGCGCCGCGCGCGAAGTAGGAAAGGCGCTCGGCTTCGATCCGGCGCAGGTCGATCGCCTGGCGAAGGTGATGAACAACTTCGAGTTCATCGATTCGAGCGACTCGCTGCCGGGCCATCTGAGCTCGGTTGGTCTCGATCTCGATTCCGATCGCGTGCGTCTGTTCTCGCGGCTGTGGCACGAGATCCAGGATCTGCCGCGCCATCTGGGGCAGCACTCCGGTGGCATGGTCATCTGTCAGGGACAGCTCGATTCGGTCGTGCCGCTCGAAAATGCCAGCATGCCGGGCCGCGTCGTGGTGCAGTGGGACAAGGACGACTGCGCCGACATGGGCATCGTCAAGGTCGATCTGCTCGGCCTCGGCATGATGGCCGTGATCCAGGATGCCCTGGCGCTGGTGAATGGCGAATCGACGACAGCGATCGCCGGGACCGCGGCGCCCTCGTGCGAAACGCCGTTCTCGGCCAGCCCGGTGGGCCCGGTGGTGAAGCCGGTCGATCTCGCGCATCTGCCGCAGGACGACGCGGCCGTGTACCGGATGTTCTGTGCGGCGGACACGATCGGCGTTTTCCAGGTGGAATCGCGCGCGCAGATGGCGACGCTGCCGCGCCTCAAGCCGGCCACCTTCTACGACATCGTCGTGCAGGTGGCCATCATCCGGCCGGGACCGATCGTTGGCCAGATGGTGCATCCGTATCTCAATCGCCGCGCCGGGCGCGAGCCGGTCACGTATCCGCATCCCTCGCTCGAGCCGATTCTGGCGCGGACGCTCGGCGTACCGCTGTTCCAGGAGCAGCTGCTGCGCATCGCGATGGTGGCGGCCGGGTTCAGCGGCGGGCAGGCCGAGGAGTTGCGCCGCGCGTTCGGGTTCAAGCGTTCCGAGCGGCGGATGAAGGAGATCGAAGTGCAGCTGCGCGACGGCATGACCCGGCAGGGAATCACCGGCGCGCCCGCCGAACAGATCATCACCTCGATCAGCTCGTTTGCGCTGTACGGGTTTCCGGAGTCGCACGCCGCAAGCTTCGCGCTGCTCGCATATGCGAGCGCGTACTTGAAGGTCCACTATCCGGCCGCGTTCTATACGGCGCTCCTGAACAACCAGCCGATGGGGTTCTATCATCCGTCGACGCTGGTCAAGGACGCCCAGCGCCGCGGTGTCCGCTTCCAGCCGATCGACGCGCAGGTGTCCGATTGGGACTGCACGGTCGAACGAGATGGGGCGATTCGGTTGGGACTGCGGTACGTGGCCGGTCTCCGCGAACAGGTCGGCAGAGCCATCTGCCGGTCCGGTGCGGCTGGAGCGGACCTCATACGGTCTGCCCAACACCTGAGAACACCCGGCCGGCAAACCATCGCGTCCGCCCAGCCCCCGGAGGCCGCCCCGCACCCGGGGTCGGCTCACACCTCCGGGAGTCGGGCGGATCTCATCAGGTCCGCCTCGCACATGATCTGCCCCAAGTGCGGGTGTGACGATCCGTCAATGCTCGAACGGGCCGAAGCCGGGAGCCGCACGCCTGAAACGTGGTTCTGCAACAACTGCTCGCACGACTGGCAGCCGGCGCCGCACCGGCGGCGCCGGTTCACGTCGATCGACGATCTGGTCTCGCGCACGGCGCTCGGCCGCGACGAACTGGTGGCGCTCGCCGACATCGGCGCGCTGAACTCGTTCGGGTACGAACGTCGATCGGCGCTGTGGCAGGCGGAACGCGCCGTCCGCCCGTCAGGAGAACTCTTCGCCAGGGAGGAGGAGACCACCGAGCCTTCTTTTGAAAATCCCATCGCGGTGAGCTCGGTGAGCTCGGTGGCTGAAAACCGCCCGCTCACGCCGATGACCGAAGCCGAGCGGCTCGTGGCGGATTACGCCGGGACAGGCCTCACCATTGGCCGTCATCCGATGGCGCTCAAACGGGAGACGCTCGCCATGCAGGGCGTGATGCGGGCGATCGATCTCCCGGTGGTGCGGCAGCGGCGCCTCGTCAGAGTGGCGGGCATGGTCATCACCCGCCAGCGCCCCGGCACGGCAAAAGGGTTCGTGTTCCTCACCCTCGAGGATGAAACCGGCATCGTCAATGTCATCATCCGACCGGATCTGTTCGCCCGCGATCGGCTGGTCATCATCGAAGAGCCGTTTCTGCTGATCGACGGCGTGCTGCAGAATCAGGACGGCGTGATGTCGGTCCGCGCCGAGGCCGTCCAGGGCATGAAGGGCGTCAGCGTCGACTTCGACGCCCACGACTTTCATTAGCGGCGCCGGCCCGGCCCCCGCTCACGGCTCGGCCGGGATATAATTCCGCCGCTTTTGTCTATATCCACCGAATCCGAGTAGAAACGGAGCAGGATGATGCTACTGGCACTACTCCTTGGCCTCGCGCTGGCCGAACCGGCCATCACCGGCACCGTCAAGGACACGAGCGGTGGCGCCGTGCCCGGCGCCTCAGTAATCGTGCAGACGTCCTCCGGGGCCGAGCAGCAGACGGTGACCGGGCCCGATGGCCGCTTCTCCCTGGAAAAAGCTCCCGAAGGGCAGGCCACGCTCGTCGTTCGCGCCGGGGGGTTCGCCGAGAAGAGACAGCCGCTCACCGGCTCCACCACGATCGATGTCGTGCTCTCGCCGGCGGCGATCCTCGAAGCGGTCACCGTCACCCCTTCACGCACCGAGCAGCGGCTCGGTGACGTGCCGGCGAGCATCGCCGTGCTCGACTCCCAGCAGATCAAGCAATCGGCAGCCGTCGTTGCCGACGATGTGCTGAGGCAGATTCCGACGTTCAGCCTGTTCAGACGGACGAGCAGCCTTTCGTCTCATCCGACGGCACAGGGTGTCTCACTGCGCGGCATCGGGCCGAGCGGCGTCAGCCGCACCCTCGTCCTCATCGACAATGTCCCGTTCAACGATCCGTTCGGCGGCTGGGTGTACTGGACGCGCGTGCCGCTCGAGAACGTGGAACGTATCGAGGTGGTTGAAGGCCCGAGCTCGAGCGTCTACGGCAACTACGGCATGGGCGGTGTCATCAACATCGTCAGCGGCCGGCCGAGGAGACGCACCGTCGAGTTCAAGCCGCAGATCGGCAACCTCGACAGCCGGAAGGGAGACCTCTTCGCCAGCGATGTGTGGGGCAACCTCGGCGTCTCGGTCGATGGCAGCCTGTTCGACACCGACGGGTTTCCGATCGTCGCCGAGGGCGAGCGCGGCATCATCGACAACAACGCGAAGGTGACCTTCAAGAACGTCAACGTCAAGGCCGACTACACCGTGAACAGCCGCGTCAGCGCATTCGTCCGCGCCGGCCACTTCCGCGAGGACCGCGACAACGGGAAGATCAGCACCTTCGACCCGGCGACCGAGGAGGCCAACAGCACACGGTGGACGTCGGGTAGCGGCGGTGTCCGGATCGGGCTGCCCGACTCGAGCGACCTGCAGGCGCGTGTGTTCACCGACCGCGAGACCTTCCGCAGCAACTTCATGGCTGTTGCGGCGGCGAACGGCGTGCCCCGCAGCATCGGCCGCATGACGCTCAATCAGCGGGTGCCCACCAAGAGTGTCGGCGGCATGGTGCAGTGGGCCCGCGCCCTCGGCAGCCGCAACTATTTCACCGCCGGCTCCGACTGGCGTTGGGTGAAGGGCGACAGCGAGGAGGATGCGCTCGATGCGATGCGCGGTCAGACCGTCACGCTGCAGCGCGTGTCGGGCGGCACGCAGCGCAGCCTCGGCGTGTTCCTGCAGAACATCTTCACCCCGACGCCGAAACTGAACGTGACGCTGGCGGCCCGCGTCGATCGATGGCGCAACTACAACGCGCACAATCTCGAAACCAGCTTGCCCTCCGGCCTTCCCGCTCCCGGCAACCGGCCGACGCTGCCCGACCGCGAAGACACGGTTGCCAGCCCTCGCGCCGCGGTCATGTATCACCTGACCGATCGCGTGTCGGCCTGGGGCAGCGTCAGCTCCGGGTTTCGGGCGCCGACGCTCAACGAGCTGTACCGTCAGTTTCGCGTCGGGACGGTCCTGACGCTGGCGAACGAAAGCCTCGGTCCCGAGCGGCTCGTCGGCGGCGAGCTGGGCGTCAACCTGGCGATCACTCCCGACCTGACCGTCCGCAGCGTCTGGTTCGACAACCGGGTGAAGAACCCGGTCTCGAATGTCACGGTCACGACCGCGCCGGCCCTGACGACGCAGCAGCGAAGAAATCTGGGCCGCACGCGGATTTGGGGCGTGCAGAGCGACGCGGAGTACCGCATGGGCGAGATGTGGCGCTTCTCGGGTGGCTATCTCTACAACCAGGGCAAGGTGCGTGAATACGACGCCAACCCGGCGCTGGTCGGCAACTTTCTGGCCCAGGTGCCCGAACACCGCGGATCGTTCCGCGTGATCTACGCCGATCCGCGCATCGCCACGCTGGCCCTCGGCGCGCAGTTCCTCGGCCGCCAGTTCGACGACGACCTCAACTCGAGAGTGGTGCCCGGCTTCACCGACCCCGGTCTGCCGAAGTATGCTACCTGGGACCTCACCGCATCGCGCGCCTTCGGACGCAACCTGGAGGCGTTTTTCGGTGTGCAGAACCTCGGCGACGAGGAATACTTCGTCGGAACGCTCCCGACGACCATCGGCACACCGCGCCTCGTCACCGCTGGCGTGCGCCTCAGGTTCAGCGGACGCTGAGACGACGTTTCGTGCGTTCGTGACGCGAGGGTCACCGCTCGCCGGTCGGTCTACCGGTCCGAGATCGGCGGCAGCGCCGGGATGCGTTTCTGGCGGGGCATCGATGCCGAGTCGACCGTCTTTCCGGACTTGGCGATGGCCTGGACGGCCAGTGCGTCCGTGTCGATCTCGACCAGCATGAAGGTCTGTTCCTGATCGTATCCCGCAGCGGTGAGGGCCGATCGCTTCAGGTCGCCCCGCCGCAGCTGTCCGGCCGACCCCGACACGAAATAGTAGATGTCGCTCTGTGGCTTGATCCGCTCGTAGATGTGATCGTGGCCGGCGAAGACCGCGTTGACGCCGTACTTGATGAAGAGCGGCTCGAGGATCTCCCTCAGGTCGACCTCCGAACCGTGCCTGCCGCCTGACGAGTACAGCGGGTGGTGAAAATACACCACCTTCCATTCGTCGTCGGAGCTCCGCAGCTCGTTCTCGATCCAATCCTGCTGCTTGCGATCCAGATAGTCGGTATCGAGAACGAAGAACCGGACATTCTTCTTCGTATACGTGTAGTAACGCTCGCCGTTCATGTTCCAGGGCTTGTAGAAGCGGTTCTCCTGCTTGTCGTGATTGCCGAGCGCCGCATAGAATTTCACCCCGGCATCGAGAAGGGTCTTGTACGGCGCCTCGAACTTCTTCACGAAGTCGCTTGGTCGCTGGCTGCCGTACATGTTGTCGCCCAGCATGATGACGAAGTCGTAGGGAAACAGCTCGCGCGCCTGCGCCATCAGCGCGCCGATCTCGTACTGGGCCTTTTCGCCGGTTCCGTTATCGCCAATCGCCACGAACTTCACCGAATCGGCGAGGTTCGGAAGAGCAATCCGGATCGGCGCCTGTGCCGCCGGGGTGGTGCAGAGCAGGCCCAACAGGACCATCGAGGCGGCGAATGGAGCGACGCGGTGCATGCGCATCACCTTACGGTCGGAATGGCTCCGGGCACGAAGTCGACGACGAGGTTGGCCGCGCGATCCCGCAAGATCAGGGCGTGTCCCATGAACCGGTACTCGAGGCCATCGGGAAGGGGGGGAAGATTGGTCAGAATCAGCGGTGGGACGGTCGCCAACAGAGCCCCCTCCGGGTAGACTGCATTCACGGCCGGTTCGGAACGGGAAGGGACCTCCTCGAGCACCGCGCCGGTGTCCCTGGCGCTCCTCGTCCGGCTGTCTCGGACGATGATCTCTCTGAACAGTGCGGCCGTCGCGCCAAAGAGATCGCCTTGCCTGGCGCCGCGCCGTGCGGCGCGAATGCGTTCAGCCAGGGCGGTACGGTGCTGCTCGACGCCGCTGGTCCGGTCGCTGGGCGACACCGGCGTCAGGCCGTCCTCGAGCTTCTGCTTCATCTCGACGTAGGCGTTGACCCGGTCGAGAAAGGCCTTGACCTGTGCACCGGTCGGGTTCACTTTCTTCTGGCCGGCCGCCGTCAGAACCGAGGCGAGGACACACGCCATCAGGATACTGATGAGCCACGAAATATTGGCGAGCAACTTGCTCGGCGGTCGTTGAGTCACAACGGGTGCCTCGCTACATAAGGGCGTACCGTACGATGCGCTTGATCATACAACCTGACGCCGGGGTCGAGCCCGTGCTTACCGCCATCAGGAACGCCAAAAAGAGCGTCGATGTGCTGATCTTCCGGCTCGATCGCGCGGACGTGGCGCGGGCGCTCGAAGAGGCGGTCGCCCGGGGCGTTGCCGTGCGTGCCCTGACCGCGCACACCAACCGCGGCGGAGAGAAGCGGCTCCGTCGCCTCGAGATGCAGCTGCTCGAAGGGGGCGTCACCGTGTCGCGCACCGCCGACGATCTGGTTCGCTACCACGGCAAGATGATGATCGTCGACAGCCGGATTCTCCACGTCTACGGCTTCAACTTCACCGCCACCGACATCGAACAGAGCCGGAGCTTTGGCATCGTCACCAGGAATCGCCGGCTGGTCCAGGAGGCCGCCAGCCTGTTCTCCGCCGACTTCGATCGTCAGCCCTGCACTCCGGCGTTGAAGCTGCTGGTCGTGAGCCCGGAGAACTCGCGCGATCGGCTCGCCGGGTTCCTGCGCGGCGCACGCAGACAACTGCTGATCTACGATCCTGGCCTCACCGACGACGGGATGTTGAAGATCATCGCCGATCGCATCAAGGCGGGCGTCGAGGTGAAGATCCTGGGAAATGTCGCAACCAAGTGGAACGTCACTGGGGAAAGACTTCCGGGCCGCCGGCTGCACGTCCGCGCGCTGGTTCGCGACGGGCGGTGCGCATTCATCGGCAGCCAGAGCCTTCGCAAGCTGGAGCTCGATCGGCGGCGCGAAGTCGGGGTGATCGTCACCGACGGCAAGGTGGTCAGGCAGATACAGGCCGTCTTCGAACAGGACTGGGCGCAGACCTCGTCGGGGAAGACGGAAGCCAGGAAGGCCGAGAAGGAGGAGAAGGCGCTTCAGGCGGCCTCGTAGCCGCGCCTGCTCCGCGCCCGCTCCGCTGCCGCCGGTCCGCTGATACAATCCAGTCGAGCCGATTCCAGCATGCCCGAACCGTTGCGCATCGCCTTTCTGGGGTGCGGCTTCATCACGCGCGTTCATAGTCGGCACCTGAGATCGCTGGCGAACGACGTTTCACCCGGGTATGCCAGCCGCGACAGCGCCAAGGCCGACGCGTATTGCGCCCGGTTCAACGGGACCGGCAGCTATCCCGACTACACGGCGGCGATCGAGGATCCGCGCGTCGACGCGGTGGTCGTCGCCGTGCCGCCCGGTTTCCATCTGGAGCTGACGCTGCGCGCCCTCGAGGCCGGCAAACATGTCCTGGTGGAAAAGCCGGCGTTCCTCTGCATCGACGACTACCAGACGGTGGTGAAAGCGAGAGATCGGGCGCGTCGCACCGTGCTGGTTGGCGAGAACGATCACTACAAGCCGCTGGCGGTGTGTCTCCGCGCGCTCCTCGCCGGCGGGGTGATCGGGGAGCTGGTGTTCGCCCACTTCGTGACGATTGCGAGACGGCTGAAGACGGCGGACGACTGGCGGAACGACGAAGCGATCTCGGGCGGCGACGCCTTTTTCGAGGAAGGCATACACTGGCTGCACCTCGCGGGAAGCCTCGGGCCGCGCATCACGTCGATCCAGGGCTACCGGCCGTCGGTGTCGCGCCAGGGCCCCGACAGCCGCGCCAAGAGCATGATGGTGGCGTTCCGCTACGACAACGATGCGGTGGGCTCTCTCTACTACTCCCGCGAGATTCCGTCGCTGTTGAGGGGGCTTCGGCTCTCGAAGCTGTTCGGGAGAAAGGGGATCATCACGTTCGAGTCCAACGGGCTGTTCGTCATCGTGCGGGCGGCCGGCATTCCACGGCTGATATTGCCGGGCCTGCGGGACATCCGCGGCTATCAGGCGATGTATCGCGACTTCGTACGGGCGATCCGCGAGCAGCGGCCGCCGGAGATGAGCCTCGAGCGCGCCATGGAGGACCAGCGTCTGATGGATCGGGTCTCCGGAGCGCTCGAGCCGAGCGATCGGTGACCCAGCGCTACGACGTCATCATCATCGGCACCGGCGCCGGCGGCGGGACGATGGCGCACGCGCTGTCGGCGACCCCGGCGCAGATTCTCATCCTCGAGCGCGGCGACTTCGTGCCACAGGAAGCGGAGAACTGGGACCCGGAGGCGGTGTGGAAGAACCGCCGCTACCAGACCGCCGAGCAGTGGCTCGACGATCGCGGCCGCGAGTTCCGTCCCTACACCCACTATTGCGTCGGGGGAAACACCAAGTTCTGGGGCAGCGTGCTCTATCGCCTGCGGCCGGACGATTTCAAGGCGGTCGAGCACGTCGACGGCATCTCACCCGCGTGGCCGATCGACTACGACACGCTGGCGCCGTTCTACGATCAGGCCGAACGGCTGTATCAGGTGCGTGGACAGCATGGGGTCGACCCGACGGAGGCCCCCCGAGGGTCGTTCCCGTACGAGGCAGTGCCCCATGCCTCCGCGATGGAGGAAATCGTCGGCAAGCTGCGGCGCCAGGGGCTGCACCCCTCTCCGCTGCCGCTCGGACTTCTGCGTCCTGGAGCGAGCGATGGCTGCATCATGTGCAGCACCTGCAACTCCTTCGCGTGCAAGCTCCACGCGAAGAGCGAAGCGGACGTGTGCTGTGTTCGCCCGGCGATCGAACGGCCGAACGTGACGCTGTGGACCAACGCGCGTGCACGCCGTCTGATCACGGATGCCACCGGGAAGCGCGTCGTCGGCGTCGAGGTGGAGCGCAACGGTGAGACGACGCGGCTGGACGCTTCCCTCGTCGTCGTCTCGTGCGGCGCCGTGAACTCGGCGGCCCTGCTGCTGCGCTCCTCGAGCCAGGCGCATCCGAACGGCCTGGCGAACTCCTCCGGGCTGGTCGGCAAGCGCTACATGGCCCACCTCGCGACGATGATGCAGGGGTTCCATCCGTTCCGTCGCAACGCGACGGTGTTCCAGAAAACGGTGGCGATCAACGATTTCTATGTGCGCGGACCGCATACCGACTTCCCCCTCGGACAGATTCAGTCGCAGGGGCGGACGCACGGCGTCATGGCGCAGACGGTGGTGTCGTGGATTCCCCTCTGGGCCTACGACGCCTGGGTGGCGCGGGGAGTGGACTGGCTGGTGATGTCCGAAGACCTGCCCCGCCTCGAGAACCGGGTCAGCGTCGAGCCCGATGGCCGCATCCGGCTGCGATACCGTCCCAACAACGTCACCGCGCACAAGCGTCTCGTCAAAGAGACCAGGCGCATCCTTCGACGCCTTGGCTATTGGATCGTGGTGGCGCATTCGCACGGGTCCCGCAACACCACTCACCAGTGCGGCACCCTCTGCTTCGGGGCCGACCCGGAGACCTCGGTGCTCGACACCTTCTGCCGCGCTCACGATGTGGGCAACCTGTTTGTGGTCGACGGATCGTTCTTTCCCTCTTCAGCCGCGGTGAACCCCGGGCTGACCATCGCCGCGCAGGCCTTGAGGGTCGCCGGCCACATCGTCAGGACCGACCTCAGATAACGGAGACGACGTGAAAGCTCGATCGTTCAGTCATGCCGGCATCACCGTATCCAGCTTCAACCGGGCGGTGCAGTTCTACTGGGACGTCTTCGGCTGTCCGCTGGTGGGGGTCGCCGACACGCCACCGGACAGGGTGCGGACGTTTTTCGGCCTCGAGGGGACCGATCTCCGCTGCAAGATCGGATGGATCCGGGCGCCCGGCGGCGCGGTGCTCGAGATCTTCGAGTTTCAACCGCAGCTGCCGGCGCTGCCGATCGCCTGGAACCGGGTGGGCCTCACGCATCTCTCGTTCAACGTCAGGAATCTGCAGGGCTGGCACGACCACCTGGTGAGCAAAGGCGTCGAGTGCGTGAGCAGGCCCGAGCGCTCGCCTCGTGGGCATTCGTTCTTCTTCGCGCGCGACTTCGACGGCAACCTGATCGAGCTGATGGATCTCGGGTACATGCATCACGTGCTGAACTGGCTCGGTCCGCTCGGCGGGTGGATCTTCAGGAGAGGGATGTACCGGAAATACTACGAATCTGCGCCCTAGGATTTCGTGATTTTCGATCGAGAGACAGATCGTCGATCACCACAGCAGATCGTCGAATCGATGGTTCGCCGATGCGCCAGATCGTGGCGGCGCCCGAGGGCGTCAGGCGCTGGCTTCTGCCGGTCGGAGGCGCCGCATGTGCTCGCCGAGGCGCAGGGAGCCGGTGAAGATCGAGCCCACCGGGATGAACCCGAGCAACTGGTGACGCGCCAGGGCCGCGAGCCCGGCCGAGGCGATGCAGCCGCAGTTCTCGCAGTCCGGTGTCCCGCCGAACTGACAGGGGGTGATCCGGGTCTTCAGGTCGGCCGACACGCTCATCGTCGTCCGCGCGAACACGCACTCATCCGGCGATTCGGGCGGATTCGCGTAGACGTTGATCAGCCCCTCCGGCGCTTCGAGCTTGGGATACCGCAGCCGCAGCGCCATCATGTCGGAGATGACCAGCTTCCGGTCGGCTGGCGTCAGCCGCTCCCCGGACTCTTCGCCGACTTGCGGCGTGTAGAGGCTGATCCAGATCTTGCGCGTTTCCTGCTTCGCCGACCAGAAACGCAGAAACTCCTCGAGATATCCGGGGCGGTTGATCAGCTGGCGGGTGACCGTGCAGTGGACGACGATCCGGTGACCGACGATGTGCCTCAGGACGCGTTCGTAGGTGGCCGGCGCCCGCCGCACGTCGTGTTCCGGCTGCAGGCCGTCGATCGACACGACGATCGACATCCGCGGAATCGCCGCCCAATGCCTGGGAATCTCTCGAACGGCGCTGGTCACCAGCTGGGTGTG
>WHSN01000153.1 GCA_009380045.1 Luteitalea sp. | reverse complement strand
TGACACACCGGGTTCGACGCCGCCCGCGAACGCCTCCGGCGCCGTGACGCCGGCCGCGCCGACAGGCGCGACCCAGGCTCCGGTCTCTTCCGCCACGGCAACGCCGCCCGTCGCTGCGGCGGACAAACCCGCGAGCGACGTGGCGGGCGAACCGCTGAAAGCGGAAGTGTCGCGGACCGACTCGAGTGGCGCCGGTGTGTCCGCGGCGCCGACGGCGCCGACGGCGGCGACGGGAGGGACCGACCGCGCCGCCGGCACGGCCGCGGCGTCCGGGCCTGCGCCAACGAAGGCGGCGGCCGCACCGTCGGGCGCAAAGGCGGCTCCGGCAGCCGCCGCCGAGAAAGCGGCGCCCAAACCCGCGGCGGCGAAGGCGGCCGTCGAGCACGCGCCCAAGGCGGCCCCACCGGCCGGCCCGCCAGACCCGCCGCCGCCGGCTGATCGGCCGGCACCCGCGTTCATCGCGACCTTGCAGGCGAAGGTTCCCGGCGCCGTCACGGCGGTCAGTTACTGGGTCGGCGATTGGACGATCATCGTCGCGGCGGAGAAGATACTGGAGGTGGCGGCCCACCTGCGGCAGGCGCCCGATGCGCTGTTCGATCTCTGCTCCGACGTCACCGCCACCGACTGGCCGATGCGTCCCGAGCGATTCGACATGGTCTACTGCCTCTACTCGACCCGCCACCGGCATCGCGTGAGGGTGAAGGCCAAGGTGGCCGAGAACCAGCCGTTTCCGTCGGTGACGCCGGTCTGGCCGGCTGCCAACTGGCTCGAGCGGGAGGTCTGGGACCTGTTCGGCGTGAACTTCACCGGCCATCCCGACCGCCGACGAATTCTGATGCCGGAAGACTGGCAGGGACACCCGCAGCGCAAGGACTATCCGCTCGAGGGACCCGGCGAACTACTCATGGAGAACCCGCTCGACTGGCTGAAGCTGCGCCAGGCTCGGGATGAAGCGGACATCGAATAATGGAAGCCCCGACCGTTCGCGGCGAGATGTTCGACACCAACGAGCTCGTGATCAACATGGGCCCGCAGCACCCGAGCACGCACGGCGTGCTGCGCGTCGTCCTTCGCCTCGACGGCGAGAAGGTCGTCGACACCGATGTGATCATCGGCTACCTCCATCGCGGGATCGAGAAGCTGAGCGAGAATCGGAACTGGACCCAGATCATCCTGCTCACCGACCGCATGGACTACGTCGCCGCGGCGACCAACAACGTCGGATATTGCGAGACGGTCGAGAAGCTGATGTCGCTCGAGGTGCCGCGCCGCGCGCGGTACGTGCGCACGCTCCTCTGCGAGCTGCAGCGGATTGCCAGCCACTGTCTGTGGCTCGGCACCCACGCCATGGACATCGGGGCGATGACGGTGTTCCTCTATGCGTTTCGCGAGCGCGAGCTGATTCTCGATCTGTTCGAGGAGTTCTGCGGCGCCCGGCTCACCTACAACTCGATGCGGATCGGCGGCCTGCCGATGGACGTGCCTTCGGGGTGGGACAAGAAGGTGCTCGAGTTCTGCAAGATCATGGACAGCAAGCTCGACGAGTACGAAGAGCTGCTGACGCACAACCGCATCTGGATCGAGCGCACGAAGAACGTCGGCGTCCTGACGGCCGCCGAGGCGATCGATCTCGGGCTGAGTGGTCCGCCGTTGCGGGGCTCGGGCGTGCCGCGCGACGTCCGCAAGGACGAGCCGTACGCCGCCTACGACGAGATGGAGTTCGACGTGCCGATCGGCACCGCCGGCGACACCTACGACCGATACCTCGTGCGCATCGAGGAGTTCCGGCAATCCCTGCGGATCATCCGCCAGGCGACCGAAGGCCTGCCCGAGGGACCGATTGTCGGCAAGGTGCCGCGCCTGATCAAGCCGCCGGCAGGCGAAACCTATCACGCGATCGAATCGCCGAAAGGTGAGCTCGGCTACTTCATCGTCAGCGACGGCAAGTCGACCAACCCCTACCGGTTCCGGGTGCGGCCGCCGTCGTTCTGCAACCTGCAGGCGCTGCGGCGCATGGTCCGCGGGCATCTCGTGGCCGATGTCGTGGCGCTGATCGGGTCGCTCGACGTCGTGCTCGGCGAGGTCGATCGATGATCGACGGGTTCGTCATTCCGCTGTTGAAGATCGTGATCGTGCTGAACGCCACGCTGGTCGGCGTCACCTACATGGTGCTGCTCGAGCGCAAGGTGATCGCCTGGGCGCAGTCCCGCCTCGGCCCGATGCGGGTCGGCCCGCACGGCATCCTGCAGCCGATCGCCGACGCCGTGAAGCTGATGCTCAAGGAAGACATCACGCCGGCGCGCGCCGACAAATGGGTGTTCACGGTCGCGCCGATCATCTCCATGGTGCCGGCGCTGATCGTCTACGCCGTCATTCCGTTCGGGCCGGAAGTGAGCCTGTTCGGCCGGCA
The DNA here is from genome assembly GCA_009380045.1 of Luteitalea sp. GTDB lineage: Bacteria > Acidobacteriota > Vicinamibacteria > Vicinamibacterales > CAVVIG01 > WHSN01. The sequence goes on along the minus strand of WHSN01000153.1, from coordinate 7,700 downwards.
GGTGACCCTCTACATCACCGACATCAACGTCGGGCTGCTGTATATCGTGTCGGTAGCGTCGGTGGGGGTGTACGGCATCATCCTCGCCGGCTACGCCTCGAACAGCAAGTTCCCGCTCCTGGCGAGCCTCCGTGCCTCCGCGCAGTTGATCAGTTACGAAGTGGCGGTGACGTTGACGCTGGTGAGCGTCGTCCTGATGTCCGGCACACTGAGCATGGTCGGCATCGTGCGGGCGCAGGAGAGCGCGCATCTGTGGTTCGCCTTCGCGCAGCCGCTGGCCTTCGGGATCTTCGTGATCGGCAGCCTGGCGGAGACCAACCGCGCGCCGTTCGACCTGCCGGAGGCGGAGCAGGAGCTCACCGGCGGCTTCCACACCGAATACAGCGGGATGCGCTTCGCCCTGTTCTTCCTCGCCGAGTACGCCAACATGATCGTCGTCTCGTCGGTGGCGACGACGCTGTTTTTCGGCGGCTGGCTGCGGCCGTTCCCCAATTGGGCGGCGCTGTCGTTCCTGGACTTCATCCCGAGCTGGACCTGGTTCCTGATCAAGTCGTTCGTCTTCCTCTACTTCTTCGTCTGGGTGCGCGCGACCCTGCCGCGCTACCGCTACGACCAGTTGATGCGGCTTGGCTGGAAGCTGCTCATTCCCCTGGCGATTGCCAACCTCGTGCTGACGGGGATCATCAGAGTGGCGCTGCTGTAATGGGAGAAGCGATCGCGTTCTACACCCTGGCGGCGTTCATCCTCGGTTTCGCCGTGCTCGTGATCACCACCAAGGACACCGTGCACAGCGTGCTGTTCCTGGTGCTCGACTTCCTGTTCGTCGCGGCGCTGTACGTGATGCTGAACGCGCCGTTTTTGGCCGCGATTCAGGTGCTGGTCTACGCTGGCGGCATCGTCGTGCTGTATCTGTTCGTCGTGATGCTGGTGAACCTGAAACGCCTGCCCGAGGCGTTCCAGGATCCCAACCGCCACGGACGAATCGGCTTGATCCTGTCGGTTGCCGTGCTGCTGGAGCTGGCGGCGATTGCCGCGCTCGGGGTCGGGTCGGTCGCTCCGGTGAGGACAGCGGCCCGGGCGCTGCCGGTGACCGGCAACACCGAGCAGGTCGGCTGGATGCTCTACACGAGCTATCTGATCCCGTTCGAGATCGCCTCGATGCTGCTGCTGGTCGCGATGATCGGCGCCATCGTGCTGGCGAAACGAGAACTCTGAATTTGGTCATCTGGTCTGGGGGGAAACGAGAACTCTGAATTTGGTCATCTGTCATTTGGTCATCTGGTCATTGATTGTTCGATTGGCAAGCTGTCGCTCGCTCGATGCTCCTATTCAAGGACCAGATCCACGATCAGATGCGATGACCCAATCATCAGATGACCCAATCACCAGATGACCCAATTACCAGATGACCCAATTACCAGATGACCAGATGACCAGATGATTACCCCCACGCATTACATGCTGCTGTCGGCGGCGCTGTTCATCATCGGCGTGATCGGTGTGATGGTGCGCCGCAACATCATCATCATCTTCATGTCGATTGAGCTGATTCTGAACGCGGTGAACATCAATCTCATCGCCTATTCGTATCAGCTGCAGGACGTCATCGGCCAGGTGTTCGCGGTGTTCGTGATTGCCGTGGCCGCCGCTGAAGCTGCAGTCGGGCTCGGCATCATCCTCGCGTTCTACCGGAACAAGGAAACCGTGAACATCGACGAAATGAACCTCATGCGATGGTAGACCGCGATCTGCGGCTCGGCGATCGGCGGACACGTCGCCTAGCCACCCCCGATCGCGCGAAGATGAGGTGTCCGATCCGACGAATCCCGAGCGTAGAATCGTAGACCAATCGCCGAATACCAAATCGCAGACACGACATGCAGTACATCTGGCTCATTCCCTTGCTTCCGGGCATTGGCGCCCTCATCAACGGGCTGTTCGGGATCCGCGCGTTCTCCCGGCGGACGTCGGGCGCGCTCGCGTGCACGGCCATGGCTGCGGCGCTCGGCCTGTCGATCGTGGCGTTCTGGCAACTGCTGGCGCTGCCGCCGGAGGGGCGCGCCTTCGACGTGACCGTCGCCGATTGGATTCCGCCGATTCCGCTCGAGACGAGCGACGGCATCGGCAGCTTCGAGATCCCGTGGGGCTTCAGGCTCGATCCGCTGTCGGCGATGATGCTGCTGGTCGTCACCGGCATCGGCACGCTCATTCACGTCTACTCGACCGCCTACATGGTGGACGAGCCGCGCGGCGGCGTCGCGCGCTTCTTCTGCTACCTGAACCTGTTCTGCTTCTTCATGCTCATGCTCGTGCTGGGCAACAACTTCCTGGTGATGTTCGTCGGCTGGGAAGGCGTCGGTCTGTGCTCGTACCTGCTGATCGGCTACTGGTACGAGAAAAAGAGCGCCGCGGATGCCGGCAAGAAGGCGTTCATCACCAACCGGATCGGAGACTGGGCCTTCGTCCTCGGCGTGTTCCTGATCTTCTCCACCTTCGGCACCTTCGACTTCCGCGCCGTGCAGGATGCGGCGGCGGCGATGCCGGTTGAAGCCGGTCATTTCGGTGTGCTGTCGGCGATCTGCCTGCTGCTGTTCATCGGCGCCACGGGCAAGAGCGCCCAAATCCCGCTGTATGTGTGGCTGCCCGACGCGATGGAAGGGCCGACCCCGGTCTCCGCCCTGATCCATGCCGCGACCATGGTCACCGCCGGCGTCTACATGATCGGGCGCAACGCCGTGCTGTTCTCGCACGCGCCGATGGTGATGGAGGTGGTGGCGATTGTCGGCGTGCTCACGGCGCTGATGGCCGCATCGATCGGGCTGGTGCAGTACGACATCAAGCGTGTGCTCGCCTACTCGACCGTGTCCCAGCTCGGCTACATGTTCACGGCCATGGGCGTCGGCGCCTTCTCGGCCGGCGCCTTCCACCTGATGACGCACGCGTTCTTCAAGGCGCTGCTCTTCCTTGGCAGCGGTTCGGTGATCCATGCGATGGGCGGCGAGCAGGACATGCGCCGGATGGGCGGGCTGAAGAAGTACCTGCCGGTCACCTACGTCACGATGCTGATCGGCACGCTGGCGATTGCCGGCATCCCGCCGTTGTCAGGGTTCTTCAGCAAGGACGAGATCCTGTTCCGCTCGTTCGTCGCGAACAAGGCGATCTGGGTCCTCGCCGTGGCGACGGCGCTGATGACCGCGTTCTACATGTTCCGCCTGGTCTCGATGACCTTTTATGGCGCCTACCGCGGGCCGGCATGGGCGGCGGGCGGACACGGGGCAGTGACCGCGCCGGGCGATGTCTCGCCGGATCTGCGCGTGGCCGCGGCGCACGGTGTCGCGCACCCCGCCGACGCGCACGCCCACGGCCATGCCCACGAGGACGATCACGAGGTCTCGCACGGCCCGGCCGACGGCGTCCACGGCGCTCATGACGCGACTGCCGGGCATGGACACGGCCCGTGGCACGGTCCGCACGAGTCGCCGCGGCCGATGACGTGGCCGCTGATGGCGCTCGCGGTCGGGGCGATGGTTGCCGGGTTCTTCGGTGTCCCGGCGGCGCTCGGCGGGTCGAACGCCATCGAGCACTTCCTCGAGCCGAGCTTCACGGCGTCGACGGCGCACGCGGCGCCGGGCGCCGGCGAGGCGGCGGCGGGGCACGAGGCGGGCGCCGAGCACGCCGTGTCGCAGGTCACCGAGCTCGGCCTGATGGCATTGTCCGTGTTGGTTGCCGTGGCCGGTATCTTCGCGGCGCGCAAGTTCTACGTGGTGAGCCCGGAGATTTCAGAGAACCTGGCGGCGCGGTGGGCCGGCGCGCACCGGACGCTCTCGAACAAGTACTACGTCGACGAACTCTATGACGCCACGGTGATATCCGGAACCATGGCGTCGGGACGCGGACTGTGGACCTTCGATCGCCGGGTGGTCGACGGCGCCGTGAACGGCTCCGGCTGGCTCACCTTGTTCGGATCCTGGCTGTCAGGGCTGACCGATCGCACCATTGTCGACGGCGCGGTCAACGCGGTCGGCCGGCTGGTGCACGAGTCGAGCTACTGGTTCAGACGGGTACAGACCGGGTTGGTTCAGAACTACGCGCTCCTCATGCTGTTCGGTGTCTTCGCCTTCGTCAGCCTCTACTTGCTCGTTCGGTAGGGATTTTTCCGCGGAGACCGCAGAGATCGCCGCGCCTGGCTTCTCCGCGTGCTCAGCGTGCTCGGCGGTTAACCGTTATGAATCACTATCTCTCGCTGATCCTCTTCCTCCCGCTCGCGGGCGCGCTGCTGCTGTTGTTCGTCCCGAAGCAGAACGACGATGCCATCCGCTGGATCGCGAACATCGTCGCCGGTCTCGGGTTCGTCCTGTCGATCCCGTTGTGGTTCTGGTTCAACCCGCAGGATCCCGCGTTCCAGTTCGTCGAGCGCGCGCCCTGGATTCCGTCGATCGGCGCCGACTACTTCCTCGGCGTCGACGGCTTGAGCACCTTGCTGATTCTGTTGACGACGCTGATGGGATCGATCGCGGTGCTGTCGTCGTGGACCGCGATCACCGAGCGGGTGAAGGAGTACTACGTCTTCCTCCTCGTGCTGCAGACCGGGATGCTCGGCGCGTTCATGGCCCTCGACTTCCTCCTGTTCTTCCTGTTCTGGGAGTTGATGCTGGTGCCGATGTATTTCCTGATCGGCATCTGGGGCAGCGCCAACCGGCTCTACTCGGCGATCAAATTCTTTCTCTACACCCTGGCCGGCAGCGTCGTCATGCTGCTGGGAATTCTCGCGCTCTATTTCTACAATCACAGCCAGACCGGCGTCTACTCGTTCGACGTCACGCTCTTCCACACCCTGAACCTGCCCGAGAACCTGCAGTGGTGGCTGTTCCTCGCCTTCTTCCTCGGGTTCGCGATCAAGGTGCCGATGTTCCCGTTCCACACCTGGCTGCCGGACGCGCATACCGACGCGCCGACCGCCGGCTCGGTGATTCTGGCGGCCGTGATGCTGAAGATGGGCACCTACGGGTTCCTGCGCTTCAGCCTGCCGATCCTGCCCGAGGCGTCGCGCGCCTTCGTCCCGATGATGGTGGTGCTCTGCATCATCGGCATCGTCTACGGCGCGCTGGTGGCGCTGGCCCAGAAGGACTGGAAGCGGCTGGTCGCGTACTCGTCGGTGAGCCACATGGCGATGGTGATGCTCGGGATGTTCGCCCTGAACCCGGTCGGCATCACCGGCAGCATCATCCAGCAGTTGAATCACGGCATCTCCACCGGCGCGCTGTTCCTTCTGGTGGGGGTGGTCTACGAACGGCGTCACACCCGGGAGATCTCGGAGTACGGCGGCCTTTCCAAGGTGATGCCGGCCTACGCCGCGGTGTTTCTGCTGATGACGATGTCGTCAATCGGGCTGCCGACCCTGAACGGGTTCATCGGCGAGCTGCTGATTCTGCAGGGGGTCTTCGTCGCGAACAAGATCTGGGCGGCCTTCGCCGCCAGCGGCGTGGTGCTCGGCGCTGCCTACATGCTCTACCTCTACCAGCGCACCATGTTCGGGAAGGTCGACAACCCGAAGAACGAGCACCTGGCTGATCTCGGCCCCCGGGAGTTCGCGACGTTCGCCCCGCTGATCGCGCTGGCGATCTGGATCGGGTTGTACCCGGCGCCCTTCCTGCGGCGTCTCGACACGTCCGTGCAGCACATCATCGCGCGGGTGAGCCCGCAGTACAACGAGCGTGCCGCCTCTGCCGAATGCGTCTCGGTGCCAACCCCCGAGTTGATGGCGGCCAGTCCGGGCGGCCAGTTTCTCGCCGCCGCCCCGTGCGGACCCGACGGCAAGCCGCTGACGCCCGCGGCTGCGGGAGCGGCTTCGGCGGTCCCGCCGCCGGTGCCCGCCGCGACCACCGGACAGGTGTCGTCACCACAGGCGGCGGCTCAAGGGGCGCGGTAGTCGTGCCGCCGGGTATTTCGCTCAGCGACTTCTACTACATCCTGCCGGAGATCGTGCTCACCGCCGGAGCGCTGGTGCTGCTGGTGGTGGACGCGCGGCTGCCGCGCGGCAGCCGCGCGCTCACCTGGGTGACGATGGCGGTGCTGCTGGCCACGGCGGTGTCGCTGGTGCCGTTCCGCAACACCGATGTCGAGGTGTCGCAAGGGCTGCTTGCCGTCGATCAGTTCGCGCTGTTCTTCAAGGTCGTCTTCCTGGTCGCGGCGGCGATGACGGTCCTGATGTCCGAGCGCTACCTTCAGGTCGAGGGCGCGAGCTTCGGTGAATACTACTTCCTGATCCTCTGTTCGACCCTCGGGATGATGATCATGGCCGGGAGCATCGACCTGATCAGCGCCTTCGTCGGCCTCGAGACCATGGCGGTCTCGTTCTACATCCTCGCCGGGTTCATCAAGCCCAATCAGCGGTCGAACGAAGCGGCGGTGAAATACTTCCTGCTCGGCGCCTTCTCGCTCGGGATCCTGCTCTACGGGATGTCGATCCTCTACGGCGTCTCGGGCACGACCAACCTGCGGACGATGGCCACCGTCTTCGTCGGGCACGAGCGCAACCCGTTGCTGGTGCTGGCCGTGATTCTGGTAGTCGCCGGCATGGAGTTCAAGATCGCCGCCGTGCCCTTCCACATGTGGGCCCCCGACGTGTACGAGGGCGCACCGACGCCGGTCACGGCGTTCCTGTCCGTCGGATCGAAGGCGGCATCGTTCGCGATGCTGCTGCGGATCTTCGTCGAAGGGCTGCCGTCGATGGACGCGGACTGGCGGCTGCTGTTCGAGATGCTCGCGATCGTGACGATGACGGTCGGCAACGTCGCGGCGCTCACCCAGTCGAACCTGAAGCGGATGCTCGCCTATTCGTCGATTGCGCACGCCGGCTACCTGCTGATCGGCGTGGTGGCCGGAACGCCGCGCGGCATTTCGGCAATGCTGATTTATCTGCTGATCTATTCGTTCATGCAGCTGGGCGCCTTCGCTGTGATCGTCATGATGCGCCGCAAGGACGTGGTCGGCGACGAGCTCAAGGACCTGAGCGGCCTCTACCATCGCCAGCCGTTCGCGGCGTTTGCGATGCTCGTCTTCATGCTGTCGCTCGGCGGCATCCCGCCGACGGCCGGGTTCATGGGGAAGCTGTGGCTGTTTGGCGCTGCGATCGACGCCGGCTACGTGTGGCTGGCGGTGATCGGGGTGCTCAACAGCGCCGTGTCGCTCTACTACTATCTGCGCATCGTGGTCTTCATGTACCTGAAGAAGGAGACGATCGGCTCGGAGCCGACCCTCAGCCCGGCGCTGACGCTGACGCTTGGAGTCGCGGTGGCGGCGACGCTGGTGCTCGGGGTGTATCCGGGCCTGCTGTTCGACCTGGCGGAGGCCTCGGCGAGGACGCTGGGAGCGAGCGGTGTGACCGCGGCGATCCGCTAGCAGCCCCGTGGTGAACGTCTGGCGTCGCACCGAGACGGGCGAGGCGCCCCGCCGGCAAGGCGCGACGACCGAGAATATCGGGAGTATTTGAGCGAGGAGCAACGCCGCCGGCGGGGATGCGTCGCCCGTCGAATGCAGCCAGACTTTCAGCACGGGCTGCTAGTGTCGTGTCTCAGAAAAAACATTGTACATTCGTGGCGGCATTGGTACGCTGCGCGCCATGGGATACCAACGGCATAGCAAGCCTTTGATGCTAACCGACGACGAACGGCAGGCCCTGGAGCAATGGGCGCGGCGGC
>WHSN01000044.1 GCA_009380045.1 Luteitalea sp. | reverse complement strand
CAGCAGCACGTTGACGACCGGTTCTCCGAGCAGGCCGAATTGACGCCCCTCGGTATGTGCGCTCACCAGTCGGCGGATCTCGTCCTCGCCGAGCGCCCGTTCGCGGGCCACGCGAGACAGCTGGAAGGCCGCGGCGGCTGGACCGTCGGCGAAGGCGCCCCGCTTCAGGAGGGCCAGCACCGCATCGAACCGCGCCTTGTCCTCGGGCGGCTGCGGCGTGGGGCCGTCGGCATACGCCGCCAGCTGGAGCCGCTTGCCGCGGAACACGTCGTTCTCGCCCTGCGACAGGAAGAGCTGAATCGCGATCGTTTCCCGGCCGCTCGGCTTGTTGACAATCGAGGCGCCCGCCCGCAACACCGCGATCTGCCGGTTGTTGCTGTTGAATTCCACCGATTCGTAGACGTCGTACTTGATCGTGAACGAGCTGTCCTCATGGCGGAAGTCGTCGGTGATCGTCCACTGCGTGTTCGCCGACACCACCGAGACGCGGGCCTTCGGCGACAGCGTGAAAGCCGTTCCCGTCGAACACCGCTTTCAGCTTCGCGCCGATCGTTCTGGCATTCAGCTGGTCGATGAAGGGGCTCGTAGGCAGCCGCTTCGTCTGGCGGCGGATCGTTCACCCGCATCGAGGCGATCTCGAACGGCTCCGAGAACCTGGCTCGATCGAGGATGGCAGTGACGATGGCGTCCTTCCGCTCCAGGCTGTGGACGTCCTTTGGATAGAAGTGCTGCTTGACCATATGCTCGTGGACCCGCAGCCGGGTGTCGAGGCGCATGCCGTCGTACACCGGCGGCGTGCCGAAGAACTGATATATCCTCGGCGCGTAGACGTTGGGCCTGCCGCCGAAGAACGCATAGAAGGCATACATCGCCTCCTGCGACCGGCCGAAATTGCAGGCGCGAATCGTGACCCACGAGTCGTCCTGCAGATGCGCGATGATTTTCTTGCGCTTGCTGTTCAGCGCCGCGAATTTCCCGCCCAGCAGATCCTTCTGCAGGCAGGCAAGGGAGAAGGCGGTCAGGTACTTGTACTCGTGCAGGTTGGTGTCGGAGATGCCGTTCAGGATGGGGAACAGCAAACCCCAGCGAGTTGCCGTGCGAGAGGATGGTGATCTCGCGGATGTGGGTGACGCCACGGTCGACCTCGGCAGCCAGCGCGTCGAGCAGATCATCGAGGCTGCGGATGTTGGACGCGACGTGGTCCTTGTAGAACTTCTCGAAGAACCTGCCGCCGGCATCACGGTAGCCGTCGCCGCCCGGAACGAAGTAGAACACGTAGTCCCGCGCCCCGGTCTTTTCGGGAGGGGATACTCGACACGCTTTTCGAAGAGCTCTCTGCCCCGATTGAGGTCGCTCATGCATGCACGCGTACGAAGGCGCGGTCCCCGCTCGGGCCGAGGGAGGCGTCGACGTCGGGACCAGGCGTTTACTCGCCTGGTGTGGACGGCCGCAATGTCCGCCGCCGCGCCAGGCCGGATCGTCTCAGGTGTCGCGTCTCTCTTGAAGTGGCCGGCCATGATACGACCTCTGCCCCTCGCCGTCGAGGGGGTTACTTCACCGGTGTCGCTTCACCGGCGCTGGATCGCGCAGCCCGCGCGGGCGAAAGGGAGTGGACCTCCTACAAACAGGCAGTCGGCGCGTCGCGAAAGACCGCCCGTTCCGAGCATGGCGACCAATGTCGCCGCGACGTTCGAGGTGTCTGCATCAAAAGCGTTCTCGGACGCCGATTGTGGAAGCTGGTTACTCTGGCTTGGAGCACCGAGCGCGTATACTGCCTTGCAGCTTGAGAGATCGAAGGGTGCAGCGCCTCACTCAGACCTCGTCGCGCCGGTGCTCGCCTCAGTCTCCACTGGCCACCAGCCGATTCGCTGGGCATCCCGCGTCACAGCCTGTGACGCGTCTCCCTCCTAGCGAATGATGGTGCACACGCGTCCCAGGCTCGCCCGCTTCATCCTTGACAATTCGCTCCTGCTGCTGGCGGGGACACTCGCGGCGGTGGTCTGGGCCAACCGTGACCTGACGAGCTACGAGCACATCGCACACCCTCTGCACTTCTGGGTCAACGACGTCGGAATGGTGTTCTTCTTTGCGCTCGCGGCAAAGGAGGTACTCGAGGCCACGCTGCCAGGAGGTCCGCTGGCCTCTTTGCGTCGTGCGCTGTCTCCGATCGCTGCGGCGGTCGGCGGCATGGTGGTGCCCGCCGTCATCTACGTCGCCCTGGCTGCGATCCGCGGGGCCAGCCGATCTGATCCGGGGATGGGCGATTCCCTGCGCGACGGACATCGCCTTCTCGGCGATGATCGCGTGCATCGTATTTCCGGCGTCGCATCCAGCCATCCCGTTCCTGCTGCTGCTGGCGATCGCAGATGACGCGCTCGGGTTGATCATTCTGGCCGTGTTCTATCCCTCAGGTGCGCTCTCTCTCCCGGCACTGGTGGCGTTGATGACGGCTGCCGTTCTGCTTGCACGCTGGCTCAGACGCCGGCGGACGCAGAATTTCTGGGCCTATACGTCATCGGTCCCGGATCGCTCTCGTGGGCCGCGCTGTACTTGGGTGGTTTCCATCCGGCGCTGGCGCTGGTCCCGATCGTCCCGTTCATGCCGCACAGCCCTGGCGACCTTGGGCTATTCGATCCGCGAGAGGAGCATCGGCCTGACACGCTGAACCGCTTCGAACATTGGTGGGCGACGCCCGTCCAGTTCGTGCTCTTGTTTTTTGGATTCGCGAATGCGGGCGTCCCGTTCGAGCAGATTGGACCGGGGACGTACTACGTTCTCGCCGCTCTCCTGGTCGGAAAGCCCATCGGCATTCTGCTGTTCTCCGGATGCGCCAGCCTGATTGGCGCGCGCCTGCCGCAGGGGCTGCACGGGCGCGACCTGTTCGTGGTCGGAATCGCCGCCGCGATCGGGTTCACCGTCTCGTTGTTCTTCGCGACCGCCGCCTTTCCGGGAGGACCAGCGCTGGCAGAGACCAAGATGGGCGCGCTCCTGAGCTTCGTCGCCGCGCCGCTTGCCTTAGTCGCGTCACGACTCTTGAGCAGACGGGCGGCCTGACGATTCGCCCTTGCTCTGGGCAGCGGGACTGCGCACAATGTCGGTGTTTTCGCTGCCTTGCAGCGTAGGAAGAGCAAGCCCGGCCGGCTATAATCTCGGAGTCGCCGAATGGCGACGAGCCATGGACCCGCAGCCATCCGCCACATCGCCGACCGATATCGATGGCGCGCTCGAACGAGGCTGGTCCGGGCTGCGGCATCGCGACTGGCGGCAGGCCCGCGATGCGTTCCAGCAGGTACTCGATGCCGAAGCGGTCTCGGCCATCGCGTGGGAAGGCCTCGCCATCGCAGCGCTTTGCCTCGACGACGCGGTCAGGAGCCGGTCCGCGAACGAACGCGCGTATCGCGAGTATCTGGAGCGGGGCGACTTCCGGGGCGCGGCGCGCGTGGCGATTCAGCTGGCCGTGCACCACGACGCGTACCGCGGCGAATCAGCCATCGCCAGCGGCTGGTTGGAGCGGGCGCGAAGCCTGCTGGACACGGTGCCGGCGGCGGCCGAGCACGCGTGGCTCGCGTTCTGGAAGGCGCACCTCGACATCCACGTGCACGGCGAGGTGGCCAAAGGCGAGCCAAGCCTCGAAGACGCGATCCGCCTCAACGAAGCGGGCAACATCGGCGGCGACCTGGCACTGATGACCCGCGGGCTGCTCGGGCTGATGGCGATCAGCGAAGGCGCCGTCGATGAAGGGCTCCGCCGCCTTGACGAGGCGACGACCGAGGTGCTGGCTGGCACGCTCCCGAATCCGCAGATGGTCGGCTGGACCTACTGCTACGTGCTCGATGCGTGCGAGAACGTCCGCGACTTCGACCGTGCCTCGCAGTGGATCGAGCACGCGCGGGAGTCGGTGCGTGCGTTCGGCATCGTTCACCAGTCCGGGGCGTGTCGCAGCCACTACGTGGCGATTCTCACATGGCGCGGCGACTACGCCGCAACCGAGCACGAAATCGAGACCATGCGCCGCGAGCTGGGGGATGTCATGCCGACCTATTCGGCGCACTGTGACATCCGGCTCGGCGAAATCCGCCGGCGCCAGGGACGGCTGGACGAGGCGGCGGCGCTGCTCGATCCGTTGGTCGCTCAACCGCTGGCGATGCTGAGCCTGGCCGCGCTCGCACTCGATCGTGACGAGCCGCAGCTCGCCGCCGATCTGGTCGAGCGATATCTTCGGCGCGTATCCGAAGGCGATCGGGTTCGCCGCCTGCACGGCCTCGAGCTGCTGGTGCGGGCGCAGATTCAGCTTGGCAGCACCGAGGGGGCGCGCACGGCCCTTCGGGAATGCGAGGCGATCGTCGCGCGGTCCGGAACGCCGCTGATGCGGGCGATGGTCTGCGAGTTGGGCGCGGAGGCGGAAGCGGCTGAAGAGCATCTCGACGAGGCGCGGCGACGTTTCGAGGACGCGATCGATGGGTTCGATCTGACCCGCGCGCCGTACGAAGCGACGGCCGCGCGGCTGCGGCTCGGCGAGGTCTTCCTCGCGCTCCGCCGCGAAGAACCGGCGCGGAAGGCGTTCGAGGCCGCGCTTGCGGGCGCCAATCGACTCGGCGCGGGACGGCTCGCGCAACGCGCCGCGACGGCCCTCGGATCGGACGGTCCGGGCCCGGCCAACGCCGCACGCCAGGTTGGGGTGGATGCCGTGTCCGGCTTTCGTGGCGGGAGCGGACTCGTTCGTGGCGTGAGCGAACTGGAAGGTAGATCGACTCCAGGAAATGTCCTGAGCGCGCGCGAGGTCGAAGTGCTCGCGCTGGTCGCCCAGGGCATCAGCAACCAGGAAATCGGCGAGCGGCTGTTCATCAGCTCGTTTACCGTCAAGCGCCACATCGCCAACATCCTGACCAAGCTCGACTTACCCACCCGTGCTGCAGCGGCGGCGTACGCCATCCGCGAAGGACTGGCCCGCTAACGGTCGTTCGCTGCCCCAGCCCCAAAACCTGTCTCATTACCTGCATGGCGTCGTGCCCAGGGTCGGCTTCGTGCCTTCGTACTTTCGTGGCGAAGACAATTGCGATGGCTTCCAGACGCCGCTGCCCCCCGGGCGATGGTCTGATCGGACCATTTACGAATCCCCCGCCAATTGGCCCGTTGGGGCGACGCGGACCGACCGTGGTCGCCTCTAAATTCCCCTGCAGAGAGGGCGATGACGCCCGGGACGGAGGATCATATGAAGCGAATCATCTGGGGAACGGCGATCACGGCGGCGGCGATTACAATCGTTGCGTTTCGGGCGATCGGCGCCAACGATCCGGCAGCCGAAACGGCTGCGCGCGTCCAACGCGGACACTACCTCGTCGCGTCGATTGGGTGCGAGGACTGTCACACGCCAAAGAAGATGGGACGGAACGGGCCGGAACCCGACCTGTCGCGAATGCTGTCCGGGCACCCCGAAGGGACCACGCTGCCCCCGCCACCCACGGCCAGCGGGCCCTGGGCCGCGACAGCCACCTGGGATCTGACCGCGTGGTCGGGACCGTGGGGCGTCAGCTACGCCATGAACATCACACCGGATCAGAACACCGGCATCGGCATCTGGACCGAGGAGATGTTCCTGTCCGCGCTCAAGACCGGCCGGCACATGGGGGTGTCGCGGCCAATCCTGCCGCCGATGCCGTGGCAGGCGTTTAGGAACCTCACTGACGAGGATTTGAGAGCCATCTATTCGTATCTCCGAACCGTCACGCCGGTGCACAACCGCGTCCCCGATCCGATTTTCGCACCGGAGGCGACCAATTGACCCGACATCGGATCACCGCTTCGGCGCGCATCGCCGCCGCGCCGGGGCGGGTCTACGACGTTCTTGCGGACTATCGGCACGGGCATCGTCACATCCTGCCGAATCGCTTCTCCGATCTGACGGTCGAACGCGGCGGATTCGGCGCCGGCACGATCATCCGATTCCGCCTGCGCGTCGGCGGACGACGGCGGACATTCCGCGCCGCCATCACCGAACCCGATCCGGGCCGCGTTCTGGCGGAGACCAATCTCGAAGGCAGGCTGGCGGTCACGACCTTTACCGTGGCGGCGGAAGGCGCTGGCGAGATCTCGAATGTGACGATCGCGACCGAGCTGCCGGTGCGAAGTGGGATGCTCGGCGCGATCGAGCGTTTCCTCACGACCAGGGCAATCCAGCCACTCTACCGTGACCAATTGCGCAGGCTCGCGGCGTTCATGTCCGCGCCCCGGGCATGATCCGCGGCCTGCCGCAATCTACCAGGAGCCATGGAACGTAAGTACCCACGTGCGCACGATGGGCGTAGGGCCGGCGATCGAGTACGTTAAAATCCCTCCCTTGTCTTTTCGGCTGCCGACCGCTGATGAGGTGAACGCCGATGTCGCCCTTCTCGATCGGGTCATCGCCCGCGACCCGAATGCGCTGGGCGAGCTCTACGACAAGCACAGTCGTCTGCTCTTCGGCCTGATTCTCCGAATCTTGAGGAACCGGGACGAGTCCGAAGAGGTCCTGCAGGAGGTGTTCGTCCAGACATGGACAAGAGCGAGCACCTACAACTCCGCTCTGGGCTCTCCCGCAGGATGGCTGGTTCGCATCGCGCGAAATCGGGCGATCGATCGTCTTCGCGCCAACACGGCGCGGTTTCGGACGTCTGAAGCGCTGTCGGCGCCCGCAAAGACACCTGGGCCGCAGGCGTCGTTGGGCGAGCAACGGCTCGACATTCAGCGGGCGCTGGACGCCTTGCCACCCGAGCAGCGCGATCTGATCGAGCACGCATATTTCCTCGGGTTCAGCCACTCGGAGCTGGCGGACCGTTTCAGCCTGCCGCTCGGAACGGTCAAAACGCGGATCCGAACCGGTCTGCGGGCAGTGCGGGTTCACCTTGAAGGCAGAATGAGTGTGCAATGAACGAACAGTCTGACGACGCTGTCGAATTCGATGAGATCGTCGCGCTCGCACTGGCGGAGCTCGCGGCCGGGCCTGCTCCGCGTCCCACCGTCAGGACACAACTGATGGCTCAGATCGCCGGGACCGCGCCTGTGCCTGCCGGATTCGGTTTTCGAATGGCGGCAGACGATGACTGGGCGCCGCATCCGGTGCCCGGCATCCGGATGAAGGTCCTATCGGTCAACCGGCGGAACGGATACGCGACACTCCTGCTCGACGTCAAGGCGGGGACACGATTCCCCGCACACCATCACGAGGGTGACGAGGAGTGCTACGTGATTTCCGGGTCAGTGTTCACGCTCGGCCGCCGTCTGGGCCCCGGAGACTTTGTCCACGCCGACGCGGGCACCGAGCACGGCGAGCTCTGGACCGACGAAGGCGCGCAGGTCCTGCTGATCGTCCCGCCCGAAGACTACATGCCCTTGCCGTCCCGCTAGCCGGCCTCGAGCGCGGTCGCCAGGGAATCCTGCGATCAGCGTCCCAGGTTCGAGCTCAAATCCCCCAGGATTCGTCGGTTGTGTCCACGACCTCTGCCCGTGATGTAATGAGCGGCACGTATGACGTGGAGGCGTTCCTGAAAAGCGCCGCGGAAGCGGTGGCGGGTCGGCAACGCCGGTCAGTTCAGACCGGCACGTCCCGGGGACCGTTCCCGTTTGGCGAGACGTCGCGCCCGCTCGGGATGTCGCGCAGTCGGCTCGAGCGCGATCAGCCGTCGCTGGCGGCTGCCGAGGCACGGCGCCGGCAGGGGAGCCAGGCGCGGTGAGCGCCGCGGGCATCAAGCGCGCGTACGTGCGCGTACTGGTGAACTGGCTTGCGGTGCTGGCGGCGCTCTGGTGGCTGCAGCACGCTTTCATCTAGACCCTTCCCCCGCACATGCACTGGATCGACTGGACCATCCTCGTCGGCTTCACCGCCTGGATTGTGTTCGATGGGCTGAAGCGCACCAAGGACAGCCACGAGATCGCAGGTTACTTCCTCGCGAACCGCAGCATCCCGTGGTGGGCCGCGGGCATCTCGGTGATGGCGACGCAACTCAGCGCGATCACGATGATCGGCACGACCGGGCAGGGCTACAACGACGGGATGCGCTTCATCCAGTTCTATTACGGCCTGCCGGTGGCGATGATCGTCCTGTCGGTCACGCTGGTTCCGTTCTTCTACCGTTCGGGCGTCTACACCGCGTACGAGTACCTCGAGCGCCGCTTCGACGGGAAGACCCGCAGCTTCACGAGCCTGTTATTCCTGCTGTCGCGCGGGATGTCGGTCGGCGCGGTCGTCTCGGCGCCGGCGGTCGTGCTGTCGCTCGTGCTCGGCTGGAACCTGACCGCCACGGCGCTGGCGATCACCATGCCCGCCGTGGTGTACACGATGTTCGGCGGCGTCCAGGCGGTGACCTGGACCGACGTCAAGATCATGGTGCTGATCATCGCCGGTCTGTTCGCGATGATTGCGGCGGCGGTGCTCGGGCTGCCCGCCGGCATCGGGCTCGGTGATGGGCTCGGCATCGCCGCCGCGACCGGACGGCTGCGCAGCTTTGACTTCTCGTGGGATTTCACCAACCAGTACACGTTCTGGTCCGGCACGATTGCCGCGTTCTTCCTGTTCTGCTCGTATTTCGGCACCGACCAGAGCCAGGTGCAGCGCTATCTCACGGCGCGATCCGAGGACGAAGCCAAGCAATCGCTGCTGATGAGCGCCTACTGGAAGATCCCGCTGCAGGTGCTCGTCCTCCTGCTCGGCATCCTGGTGTTCGTGTTCTACGTCTTCAATACGCCGCCGCTGATCTTCAGCAGCGCTCAGCAGACGCGCCTGAAACAGGGGCCTGCCGCGGCGCAGTACGTCGCGCTCGAAGGAGAGTTCGGCACCGCCCTCGACGCGCGGCGCGCGGCCGGCGCGGCGCTGGCGGCGGCACGCGACACCGGTGACGAGGGGACACTGGCGGCGGCCCGGGAAACGTTCGCCGAGCGCAATGCGGCGGTGGAAGCGGTGCGCGGCAAGGCGACGGCGCTGGTGCGCGAGACGACCGGCGACCAATCCTTCACCGACGTGAACTACATCATCCCGACCTTCATCCTGACCGAGCTGCCGATCGGGTTGATCGGGATGCTGATCGTGGCGATTCTCATGGCGGCGACCGACACCATCGCCGGCGAGCTCAACTCGCTGTCGACGGCGACGGTGATCGACTTCTACCGGCGCCGCTTCAAGCCGGGGGCGTCCGACGCCCACTACCTGCGGGTCTCCAAGGCGGCGACCGGCGCGTGGGGGCTGTTTGCCTGCGCCGTCGCGGTGTGGGCGGCGGAGCTCGGCTCGCTGATTGAGGTGGTCAACCGCTTCGGGTCATTCTTCTACGGCTCGATCCTCGGCGTCTTCATTCTCGCGATTGCCTTTCGCCGCGCCACCGGCACCGGCGCGTTCATCGGACTGATTGCCGGCATGGCCTCGGTGGCGTGGGTGGCGAGCACGACGAACATCGCGTTCCTGTGGCACAACGTCATCGGCGCGGTCGCTGTGGTCGTGGTGGGGCTGCTCGTCAGCCTGGTGGATCCGGCACAACGATGATCCACGGCGGCTGCGCATCATCCTTGCGACGACGACTCGACAGCAACCTCGCCATGCGACGCGCGGGCTGTCATCACGTTCGCATCCGCGCCCGAGGTGCGCGGAGCATCTTCTCTTCGTCGGCGCGGCGCAAGCTCGAGACGATGAGCGGCCGCGACCCTTCCGCCCGACCTGCCGATCACCCCGATCGTTCCGTCCGAGCCGATCGCACCGAACCTGATCGCGCGGCGGGCCGGCGCGCCGGGCGACAATCACGTGTTGTCGGCGATCCTTCCGGACGCCGTGGCTCGCGGAGCATCAGATACTTCCTCAATGTCATGACGCGGAGTCGCCGCACGATGTCCTCAAGACGGGGTGCTCGGGTCGTCGGGTTCTGTTGGTCTCTCACCGCGTTGACGCTCGCGGGCTGGCCGCTGTCGGCACCGCCGGCGCACGCGCAGGTCGGCGCGTCAATCGAGGGAGTTGTGCTGGACGAGTCCGGCGGCACGATCGCGAATGCCAGGGTAGAGGTGCGGAACGAAGAGACCGGGCAGGTGCGCTCAACCATTTCCGACGCGGCCGGGGGCTACCAGGTCCTCGGCCTAGGGCCGAGCGAGCAGTACGAAGTTCGGGTGACGGCGGAGCGCTTTCGCCCCGACGTCCGCCAGCTGAACTCCCTCACCGCGGGAGAGCGCCGGGTGCAGGACTTCCGGCTTGACGTCGGCGCGGTCACCGATCGGGTGGACGTCGTGCCCGAACGGCCCCTGGCCAGGACCGGCACGCCGGCGTTGGGTGGCACGCTCAGTGAGGCGCAGGTGGAGGGGCTGCCAGCCAACGGCCGCGACCTCATCAGCCTCGCCTATCTCATTCCGGGCGCGGCGCCGGCTCGGGGGTTCTACAACCTCGCGCCCCGTCTCACGATCAACGGCTCCTCGTCGCTCGTCACCAACTACACCGTGGACGGCTTCGACAACACGGACCTGTTCCTCGGCGGCCCCAAGGTGCCCGTGACGATCGGGTCGACCCAGAACCTCGCGGTGATGGTCAACTCGTACTCGGCCGAGTACGGGCGGACGGGCAACGGCGTTTTTGCCGTGACGACCAGGTCCGGCGGACAGCGCCACGCGGGTGAGCTGTTCTACTATGTGCGCCCCGGCACGAGCCTCGACTCGCCGAACGACTTCGCGCCCAGGGACGGGAACGGCGAGGTCATCGACGACAGCTTCCAGCGCAACCAGGTGGGCGGCGCCGCCGGCGGGCCGCTCGCCGGGGGCACGTTCTATTTCGTCAACGGCGAGGTCACGCGCGAGGCGCAGGACGCGATTCTGACCTCGCCGCTCGCGGTCGGCCTGGCGCCGACCAGCTTCCACAACCAGTCGCTGATGGGCAAAATCGACCGGCAGTGGAGCTCGTCGCAGATCTCGTCGTTCCGGTATCTGTTCGGCGACTACACCCACCACGACGATATCGGCCTGGTCGGCGGACTCACGCTGCCCTCAGCCGGCCTGCAGGTGAACTACCGCAACAACTTCCTCACCTGGAACCATCGGACCCTGACGTCGAGCGGCCTCAACGAGCTCGGCGTGATGGCCGGGCGGATGCGCGCCGACTGGCGGACGCTCGACCCGGGACCCCGGGTCATCGTCACCGATCGCGGGGCAACGCTGGCGGTGCTCGGCGGCGTCAGCGACAACTTCTTCTGGACGGAGACCGACGTTCAGGTGCGGAATGTCTACAGCAAGGTCGCGGGTCGGCACACGCTCAAGGCCGGCGGCGATCTCGTTCGCGCCAGCTTTGACATCCGCTCGGGTCCGGGGGCGCGCGGTGCGTACACCGTCGACCTCGAGGGCCGCAGCATCACGCCATCGGGCGCGTTCCTCTCGATCGGCGACGTTCCGCGCGATGTCCGCGTCCTGGCGTATTCACAGTCGTTCGTGAACCCGGTCGTTCAGACGGCTCAGAATCTGGCCGCCGTCTTCGTCGAGGACGCGATCCGGGTGCGACCCGACGTGGTCCTCACCGCCGGCCTGCGGTGGGACTACGATTCGGTGACGAACACGCCGGAAGGCGACGCCGATCTCGACAACATCGCTCCGCGCATCGGTGTCGCCTGGTCGCCCGGTGGCGACAGCCGCCATCAGGTCCGCGCCGGCTTCGGCCTCTTCTACGAGCGCATCCCGTTCGCGGTCTACTCCGATACGATCGTCAACAACCCGGAGGGAGGCGCCCTCTCCGTGACATTCGCACCGGACACGCCCTTCGCGCCTCCGGCGTTCCCGTCGCAGCTCCCGCGCGACGCGTTCGAGAACGTCCCGATCGGTCAATTGCCGCCGCGTAACGTTCAGATCTTCCACTCCGATCTCGTCAGCCCGCGCAACCAGCAGCTGTCGCTCGGCTACGTGCGTGAAGTGGCTCCGGGCTTCGCCCTGTCAGTTGACTACATCGACAACAAGGGCAGCAATCTCGTCCGCCGCATCGACACCAACGCGCCGTCGTCGATCCCCGCCGGTCGGCAGCGGTCGGTTGCCGCCGCCGACGCCATGCGCCCGATGGTGCCGGCGGCCGGCGGGCTCCGGCTGATTGAGCAGGACGAGACGACCGGCAGCAGCCGGTTCCACGGCCTTTACGTCAGCGCCCGAAAGCACTTCAGCCGCTCGTTCTCGTTCGATGTGGCCTACACGCTGTCGAAAATCGAAAACGACACCGACGACATCAACTTTCGTCCCGTCGACAGCCGCCGCCCAGACGCTGAGCTCGGGCCGAGCCTGAACGATCGGCGGCAGGTGTTCGCGCTGAACGGGCAGGTGCGGCTTCCCGGCGAGATCGATCTGATGCCGATCCTGTTCCTCTCGAGTGGCCAGCCGCTCAACGTCCTGACCGGGGCCGACGACAACGGCGATACGATCTTCAACGATCGGCCGGCGGGCGTGGGGCGCAACAGCGAACGCACCAGCGGCTACAGCCAGCTCGATCTGGGCATCGTGCGCCGGTTCCGCGTCGGCATCGAGGCGCGGGCAGAAATCTTCAACCTGTTCAACACGACCAACTATTCGGGATTCTTCAACTTCGGCGCGAGCGGCGTCCGCCCCGACGAAACCGGCACGCTGGCGTTTCAGCCGACGGTGGCCGGGCCGCCGCGGCAGTTCCAGTTCGCTGCGCGGCTCACGTTCTAAAGGGGATTTCATTTGCGCGGATCACGACGCCGCGAAGGACTACGAGGATCACGAAAGCCTTTTTCGGAAAAGAAACGTCGTGTTCCTTCGTGCCGTCGTCATGAAAGACTGCTACGGCAGATCGAACGGCGCTCTGGAGGCGGCGGACCCGCCCGCGATGGCGCTCACCCAACGGCTACCAGCGCGGTGACGCCGGCTCAGAGATGGCGCCTGGCCCAGATCAAGCGGAGCACGACGTTGACGAGCACGAGCGAGGCCATCGCGTGAAAGAGCCATGCCTGATGTGAGGGCCACAAGAAGAACGCGACATAGAGTCCGATCGTCTCGGCGCCATCGATCACACCTGGCGGCATCGTGACGGCCGTCGATTCGCCCCGGGCCGCGGCGCCTTCGTGCCGCTGTTCGAGGATCGCGGCCAGATACATCCACGACGCCGCGTTCACATAGAACGACGCGACGAGCAGCATTCCCGCGAACGCCGTCGTCTGCGTGTGGTGTCGCGCGGCGAATGCAATCGGGATGGCGGCGTACACGACGAAGTCGAGAACCGTGTCGAGGTAGGCGCCGAAATGACTTTCGCGCCCGTGCACCCGCGCCTGTGTCCCGTCGAGTCCGTCCAGCAGACGGTTGGCGATCCAAAGGATGAGCCCGGCCTCCATGGCTCCGGCCAGGGCGGCGCCCGCGCTGCCGATGCCGGCGCCGAACGCCGCCCACGTGACGGCCTCGGGCGGGATTCGCGGGCCGAGCATCTTCGCGATCGGGGCGAGCCAATGGTCCTTGACGCCGCGCAGGTAGCGATCGAACATCTCAGTCCCCGTCGGCCGGTTCCTCGATGACGTGTAACGACGTCGGATCGACGACGACATCCACACTCGCGCCCACCTCGAGCTGCAGACCGAGTTCGGGAACGGCCAGCAGACGCTCGCCGTCCACGTCGATGCGCACAGCCGTGCCGTGCACACGATCCACAAGGCCGCGCACCGTGCCGATCGTCGCCCCGCCCTGCCGTGCTCTCACACGCAGGGCACCCCCTCGCGCGGTGACGACGACAGGCCCGGGCGGACCGGGCCTGTCGAAGGCGCCCAGCGCGCAGGTCACCACGGCGCGCCGGTCACGAACACCGCGCATCAGGTTCGGCAGACCGACGAAGCGCGCAACGGCCAGGGACCGGGGACAGGCCAGTACCTCTGCGGGGACGCCAATCTGCGCGATGCGTGCCTGCAGCAACACCGCGAGGCGGTCGGCCAGCCCCGCGGCTTCGTCCACGTCGTGGGTCACGAGCAGGACGGCGGGCCCATCGCCGCGCTCGAGCAGATCGACGACCGCGTCCCGCACCTCGGCTCGCAGCCCGGGGTCGAGGGACGCGAAAGGCTCGTCGAGCAGGAGGACCGCGGGATCGGCGGCAAGGGCCCGGGCCAACGCCACGCGGTGCCGTTGCCCTCCACTGAGCGTGGACGGCTGGCGCAGCGCCGCCGATCGAAGCCGCACGCGCTCGAGAAGCTCCGTCGCGGCCGCGCGGGCCGCGGATCGCGGTACTCCTCGCACCTCGAGCGGGAACGCGACGTTGTCCAGTACGCTCACGTGAGGAAAGAGCGACGGGGACTGGTGCATGTAGACGATGCCGCGCCCCTCCGGGGGCGCCGCCGTCACATCGCGGCCGTCGACGCGCACGGTTCCTGATGAAAGCTTGCCGAGGCCGGCGATCGCCCTCAGCAGCGAGGTCTTGCCGACGCCGGACGGCCCGAGGAGCGCCACACGCTCACCTCGAGCCACCTGGAGATTCACATCTTCGAGACCGGTCTTCTCACCGAACGGCACGTACGCGTGGGACAGCTCGAGGCCGTTCCGAATCGTCACAGCGACGCTCCCGTGCGGCGGGCGCCCACCGTCAGCAGGCCGATTGCGAACATCGGCGGCAGGCTGAGCATCAGCGCGGCGAAGGCGCCGGCCTGATCGTTGCCGGACTGGACCATCGACAGCAGCTCCACGGGCAGCGTCCGCACCACTCCGCCGCCGACGAGGAGCGTGATCGCCAACTGGCCCCACGAGACCAGCCCGCCCAGAATCAGCCCCTCACCGAGTCGACGGCCGAGCAGCGGCACCACGATCCGTGACAGCACCTGCCACGGTGACGCTCCGAGGGTGCGGGCCTCGTCCTCGAGTGAGAGGTCGAAGCTCGCGAAGACGCCGACGGCGAACAGGGTCAGGTAGCCGGTGACTGGCACCAGGTGCGCGAGAAAGACTCCCGTGAACGTGCCGCCGAGACCGATCCCGAGGACGGCGACCTGCAGCCCGACGCCAAGCGCGATCGGCGGCGCGATCACCGTGAAGAACGCCGCGGCAAGCGTGAGCTGTTGGAACCGGCGGCCAACCCGTACCGCGCTCCGCGCGATCAGGAACCCGATGACGGTGCCGAAGAGACCGGTCGCAAGCGCCAGGGCGAGGCTCGCGATCAGCGCCGACGTCACGCGGCCGGTTCCGGCGGCCGACAACGCCGGCCACGCATCGGTCGCGTCCGGCAGGATCTGGGGAAAGCGCCATGACTGTGCAAATGCGCGGACGATCAGCACGGCGATGGGTGTGAGCACCCAGGCGCCCAGTGCCGCGAGGAGGAAGCCGTCGCGCCGGGCGCCGATCACGGCCCGGGCTCCGCGCGTGCCCGCCACCACTGATGCGCGACGACGAGGAGGCCCGAAATCGACAGCGCGAGCAGCCCCAGCACGTGCGCTTCGCCGCGGCGCAACAGGTTCGGATCGACAGCGCGCTCGTAGATCAGGATCGACAGCGCGGTGGGATTGCTCGGGGCGAGGAGCGCGGGCATCTCATACTGGCCGACGAGGAACGCGAAGGCGGCGATCACGGCTGGGGCGGTCCCTCGCCACAGCTGCGGCCACGTAACGCGCCAGAAGGTCTGGCGGGCGGTTGCGCCCAGCGTGCGCGCCACCTCTTCGAGCTCGCGGCTGTCGACGAGCAAGACCGCCATTGCCGTGAGCGTCAAGTACGGCAGCTCCTTCCAGACGAACGTCAGCACGAGCGAGACGCCGGCGCGGTCGTACACCAGCGGCTGAAAATCGGCCGGCGCCGTCGTCAGGCCGAGCGCGTAGGTCAGCCGTGACAGCAGCCCGCTCTGACCGAACATCAGCAGCGCCGCGAGCGCGGCCGCCACGTGCGGTACGGCCATTGGCAGCATGGCCATGACCTGGCCGAAGCGGCGGTCGCGAACGCGGACCGCAAGGACGAATGCGGCAGCGACGGCAACCGCCGTCGCCGCACCCGCGGTGGCGAACGTCCACGCCACTCCCGACCACGTCTCGGACGAGGTGAGCGTGTCGATCACGCGTTCGAGGGTGAAGCCCTGCGCGCCGACCCCGACGAGACCCACCGCAGCCAGCGTCGAGTAGACCGCCCCGATCAGCACTGGAGAGGCCACCACGACCGCGGCCAGGAGGCCAGGCAGGTCGCGACGGCTCATGGTGTTCCGCGACGCATCGTTTGACGCCAGTCCTGGAGCAGTCGAGCGTGATAGAGCGGATGGACTTCGGGGCGCGCACGGGATGCCAGAAGCTCGCGCGGCAGCGCCGCCGCGTCTCGGGCCACCGCTTCGAACCGGGACGGCCAGGGTGTCGGGAGGCTGGCGACGTCGAGCACCGTGCTGTCTCCCCACACGTCTCCGCGCTGCTTCTCGAGTTGCGCCTCAGGCGACAGCAGGAAGTTGGCGAGCACCATCGCGCCGGCGGCGTTGGGTGCGTTGATTGGAATGCCGACGTAGTGGGCGTTGGCAATCGTGCCCTCCTCGAGGAGCAGTGCTCTGGCGTCAGGAGGGAACACCTTCTGGCGAATCTTGGTCACAACCTCATTCTGATTGTTCGACATCGTGAAATCGATCTCGCCGTTCGCGAACAGGCGATGCATGGCCGCGACGTCTGGAGGGTAGGTCCGGCCGTTTCTCCAGAGGAACGGCCGGATCGACGTCAGCCACGAGAAGAGCCGTTCGCGTCCCTGACGATAGCGCTGCTCGTCGAACCCCCCCTGAAAGGCCTGCACACCGCCGGCGAGCCCATACATGACGCTCTTGAGGAACGTCATACCGGTGAACTGCTGGTCGTGCGTGAACCGACCGGGATGTCTCTGGATCCATGCGGCCAGCGCGGAGATTGACGTCGGTGCGTCCGGCGTCCGCGCGGAATCGTAGATCAGCGCGAACTGCACCATTCCCCACGGCGCTTCGTACCCGGCCGGGTCCTGCTCGAAGTCGCGGCTCACGATCGATGAGTCGCTGTCGATGAGACTTGCGTTCGGCAGACCGTCGGCCCACGGACCGTCGAGGAGGTTCTCGCTTCGCAGTTGCGCGAAGGTCTCACCGTTGATCCACACCAGGCTCGTCGTCCCCGGCCGGCCGGCCATGGCCTCGCGTTCCGTCGCCAGGATGTTCACCAGCTCCGGCCCTTGGCCTTCGACCGCCTCGACCGAGACGCCGTACTGGTCACGCATCCGAGGCGCGACCCAGCCATCGACGTAGGCGTTGATCGCCGGGTCGCCGCGCCACATGCGCCACACCACCGTCGTCCCACGGGCCTGCGACAGCACGCGGTCCCACGAACCGGCGGCGAGCGTGCCCGCCGGCGGTGACGCTGGAGGGCCCGACGACCGACAGGCGATCGCGAACGCCAGCAGGCCGAGCATGAAGGGCGTCAAGGGCCGGTTGAATTGTCGGGTCATCGTATGCCGGGCGCCCGTCCCGCGTCAGGTCGCTGTCCGCCAGTCGATCGTACAGCGTGAGCGCCTGCCCCAGACGCGGCTCCGCCGGGGATTTCCAACAGTTTCCTGCGCCGCGCCGAAGACGGGCCGACCGGGGCCACCGATCGAGGGGAAGTGGTATAAACGTGCTGGCGTGAACAGGCTCGTGTTGCTCTTGCTCGTCGGCTTTCTCGCCATCACCACCGGCGGGATCCTCGATCTCATGCTGCCGGAGCCTTGTTCGCCCGCCGAGTCCGCGTCGTCTCCAGCGGACGGCGCATGCCCGGCGACCTGCATCCGCTGCCACTGCACGCGCGCGTTCGACCTCGCCTTCCATCTGGAAGTGGGTGACAGAGCGGTCCTCGGTTCCGAGTGGCTGCCTTTGTCCGCCAGCGTCCCTCAGCCCATCCCTCGCGACATCATGCACGTCCCCAAGCCGACGCTCGCCTAGTCATCTACCGTACGACTGCCGTCGCAGTCGCCATTCGTGTCATCTGAATCGGGGGAGAGTTATGCGTGTCGCGTGTGCCGCGCTCGCGCTGACCGGCGTCGTGTCGCTCAGTCCGAGTGCGGCCGGAGGGCAGACCGCTTTGACGCTGGCGGACGTGTTGGACAGGGCCCGTGAGCAGGCGCCAGCGATTGTCAGCGCCCGGCTGGCGCTCGAGGAGGCGCGCGGACGTCTGACCGGGGCATCCTTGCGGTTGCAGTCGAACCCGGAAATCGACGTCAACGTCGGAAGCCGCCAGGGAGCTGACCCGCGATCGACGGACCTGCAGCTCGGCGCCGCACAGATGTTCGAGCCGCCCGGCCGCCGAACGGCGCGAATGGCGGCGGCTGCCGCCCAACTCGATCACGGCCTGGCAACGGCCGAGGACACGACGCGGGAGGTGCTTCGCGACGCAGCGTCGTGGTTCTACCAGGCGCTGTTTGCGGCGGAGCGGGCACGCCTCCTGGACACGTCCGAGGAGCTCGCCAACGCGATGCTCGAGACCGCGGATCGGCGCCACCGCGCCGGAGACCTGGCCGTACTCGACGTCAACCTCGCTCGTTCGTCCCTCGCCCGCGCGCGATCCGACCGCGAAGCGGCCGAGGCGGAGCGCGCCGCTGCCCTTGGAGCGTTACGCGCCCTGCTCCGCATCGAGGATACCCTCGCTGTGCGGGGCAGTCTCGCTGTCGGACAGTCGCCTGACGCCGCGGCCCTCGCTCGGTCCGCGGAGCAACGTCCTGAGCTTCGCGCGCTCGAGGGCGCGATTCGCGAAGCGGATGCGGAGATCTCGCTGGCCAGATCGTTGTCGAAGCCCAGCTACGGCGTGGGGCTGCGCTACGAGCGCGAAGACGGCGATCAGATCGTGCTCGGCGGGATGACCCTGACGCTGCCCCTGTTCTCGAAGGGGCAGGAGCTTCAGGCCGTGGGGTCGGCTCGTGGGACCCGCTTGCGAGCGGAGCTCGATGCCGCCCGAACCCGCGTCCGCATCGAGCTTCAGACGGCGCTCGCCGCCTACGAGCGCCGCGTCGCTGCTGCACGCGTGCTGGAATCCGAGGCGCTGCCCGGGCTCGACGAGAACGACGCGTTGACCACGCGCAGTTTTGACGTCGGGCAGATCGGTCTGCCTGACGTCCTGCTGATTCGACGGGAAATCCTGGAAACCCGGTTTCAGTACCTGTCCGCCTTGCTGGAGGCCGCTCTGGCTCGCGTCGCCGTCGACGCCGCCGCCGCGGTGCTGCGATGACACGTGCGCGAATGACTGCCGTCTTCGGATGCCTCGGTCTCCTCGCCTGTGGTCGCGCCGCCGAATCGCCGGCGCCGCAGCCGGCCACGCAGTCCGAGGCGCCGGCGAGCTCAGAAGGGCCCGCCGGCGCCAGCGAAATCCGGGTTGAGGAAGGGATGCTCCGCGACTTGCGCATCACGACCGCCAGGGTCGAGTCGCGCCGAGGCGACGAGCAGGTGATGCTCCTCGGCGAGCTCGCGGTCGACGAACGCACCTACGCCGAGGTTGGCGTCCCGGTGTCGGCGAGGGTGATTCGCCTGCTCGCTGGCCTCGGAGACAACGTCGCCGACGGGCAGGCGCTGCTCGAGCTCCAGTCAACTGAGGTCGGACGGGCGCGCTCCGACTACCTCACGTCCATGGCGCATCTGACGCTCGCCGAGAGCGCGCTCGAGCGCAAGCGCGAGCTGGCTGCGGAGCGTATTGCGCCCCAACGGGAAGTCCAGGAAGCGGAAGCCACTGCGACGGCTGCCCGCGAGGACGTCCGCGCCGCCTCCGCGACTCTCAGCTCCATGGGGCTGCCGGCGCCTGACGGCAGCGAGGCCGGGAATCTCCGCTCATCGATGTTCACGCTGCGCTCACCCGTGCGCGGAACGGTGATCGAGCGTCGTGCGGTGCGCGGTCAGCTGCTGGACCCCAGTAACGCCGCATTCCGTGTCGCTGACCTCTCGACGCTGTGGCTGACCGTGCACGCGTTTGAACGGGATGCGGTTCGCATCCAGCAAGGGACGACGGCGCGGCTCACCTTCTCGGCGCTTCCCGGACAGGAATTCGCGGGAGACGTCACGGTCGTGGGACGGCAAGTCTCCAGCGAGTCTCGGACCGTCGACGTGCGCATCGACGTGCGCAATCGAGGCAGCCTCCTCCGGCCTGGCATGTCCGCATCGGCAGCCCTCCCGATCGGGATCGGCAACACGCCGATCCTGGCGGTTCCGGTCGCGGCCGTACAACGCGTGGGCGAGAGCTGGTGCGTGTTCGTCACCGGGAGCACGGGCCGCTTCGAGATTCGGAAGATCGGGCGCGGGCGCGACCTGGGGATGGAGGTGGAAGTGCTGTCGGGCGTCAGCGCCGGCGAGACCATCGTGGTCGACGGCGCGTTTCTCTTGAAGGCTCAGGCCGAGAAGCGCGACGCCGGCCACGGGGATCATTGAGGCGGTCATGATTGCCCGAACCATACGCGCGTCATTCCACGCGCCTCTCATCACGTCACTGCTGGTTGCCGCCGGCGCGGCGATTGGCGCGATCTGGCTGCGGGACCTGCGCCGGGATGTCTTTCCCGATCTGTCAGCGCCCGTCTTCAACGTGATCGCGCAGAACGCGGCCATGGGCGCCGAGGATCTCGAAACGGCCATCGCGATCCCGCTCGAAGTCGAGCTCGCCGGACTTCCGGACGTCCGGCGCATTCGCTCGAGCTCGCAGCTTGGTGTCGCCCAGATCACCGTCGAGTTCGAGCCCGATGCGGACTACTACCGCTCCCGCCAGTTCGTCGCAGAGCGCGTCGCGCAAGCCGCGGGGCAGCTGCCGCCCGGCACCGAGCCACCGTTGATCTCCAGTCTGACCGGACGACTCAACGAGATCTTCGAGTTCACGCTGGAAGCCGACGCGGGCGCCGCGGACCTGATGACACTGCGGGATCTCGCCGAGTTCGACGTCAAGAACCGTCTGCTCGCCGTGCCAGGCGTCGCGGCCGTCGAGCGGCTCGGCGGGTACCTCCGTCAGTTCCAGGTGCAGCTCGATCCCGAGCGCATGTCGGCACGGCGCGTCAGCCTGGACGACGTGCTGCACGCGGTTGACGAGTCGAATCTCAACGCCTCGGGCGGGGTCATCGCACAGGGACCGATCGAATGGACCGTCCGCGCGATCGGTCGGGTCCGAACCATCGACGACCTTCGCGGCACGGTGGTCACCATCCGCGGGTCCGTCCCGGTGCTCCTCGGCGACGTCGCGGACGTCCGCGAGGCCGCCGCCGTGCGCCGGGGCGTCGCCCACCGCCTCGCGGGCGAGGTGGTCAGCGCTCGCGTCACGAAACAGTTCGGCGCGGACACGGTCAAGGTCGCTGCGGGCGTGCGACAGGCCATCGAGGACATCCGGCGCGGGCTGCCGGCCGGCGTGCAACTGCGCGTCGTCTACGACCAGTCCGAGCTGGTGACCTCGGCGTTGGACGGGGTCGGGCGGGCGGTGATGCTGGGCGGGGTGTTCGTCGTGCTGGTGATCCTGTTTCTGCTGGGGAATGTCCGTGCCGCATTGATCGTGACCTTGACGATTCCCCTGTCCATCGCCTTGGCCGGCCTGCTGCTCAGTCCGATGAACGTGGGGCTGAACACCATGACTCTCGGCGGCCTGGCGATCGCCGTCGGGCTGCTGGTCGATGCCGCGATCATCATGGTCGAGAACATCCTCCATCGTCTGGCTGGCGCGACGACGCGCGCCGAACGTCGCCGGCGAGCCATGTCTGCCGCGGTCGAAGTCGCCCGGCCGATCGCCTTCGCCACGCTGATCGTGATCGTCGTGTTCCTGCCGCTGTTCGGCATGTCGGGCATCGAGGGACGGATGTACCAGCCGCTGGCGGCCGCCGTCATCGCCGCGATGGTTGCGTCACTGGTCCTGGCGGTCACCGTGGTGCCGATCGCGGCGGGCTTCGTTCTTCGCCCGCCTGCTGCCGGCACCGATGACGACGTCGCGCTCCTCGGCTGGATCAAGGCTCGATACGCGCCGATCCTCGACCGGTGTCTGCGTTACCCGCGCGTCGTGGCGCTGCTGACCCTGCTCGTGGCCGGTCCGTCCCTGGCGCTCGGGCTCCTCGTGGGGAGCGATTTCATGCCTCAGCTCGACGAGGGCGCCTTTCTCCTGCAGACGGTCCTTCCAACCGAGGCGTCCCTCGAGGAAGTCGATCGCCTCAACCATCGGGTGGAGGACATCCTGCGGGAGGTGCCCGAGGTGGACGACGTGGTACGTCGAACCGGCCGGGCCGAACGGACCGAAGATCCCATGCCACACACGGTGTCGGACGTGCTGGTCACGCTGAAGGCCAACCGCGGGCGTGATTTGGAGGCCATCGAGGGTGACATGCGGGAGCGCGTCGGGAATCTTCCCGGCATCGCGGTCCTGTTCACGACGCCACTCGGCATGCGCATCGACGAGGGACTCGGCGGCACGCCCGCCGACATCTCGGTGCGCGTGTTCGGGCCCGATCTCGAGGAGCTCGCCCGTCTCGCCGAGGAGGCGGAGCGGATCATGGGCGGCGTGGAAGGCCTCACCGACCTGCGTGCCGAAGCGCTCACCGGCCTTCCACAGCTGCAGATCGCGGTCGATCGTCAGGCGACCGCCCGGGTCGGCCTCGCCCCCGGTGACGTGATTCGGGCGATCAGCATCGGCTTGGTCGGCCAGGATGGCGCGCAGGTGTGGAGCGGCCAACGCCGCTTCGATCTGGTCGTGCGGTTGCGTGATGATCGTCGAAACAGCCTCGACGCGATCAAGACGCTGCTCGTCGACGGGCACGACGGGACCAAGATCCCGCTGGGCCAGCTCGCCGACATCACCCAGACCTTCGGGCCCGCTTCGATCCGCCGCGAAGCTGGAACGAGGAGGATCGCCGTAGAGGCGTCGGTGACGGACCGGGACTTGGGAGGCGCAGCCGCCGAGGTCCGTGAGCGTCTCGCAGCGCAGCTGAAGCTGCCGAGCGGCTACTTCTTCGACCTCTCGGGACGCGTCGAGAGCCAGGCGCGCGCATCGCGCGCGTTGACGATGGCGATCGCTTCCGCCCTGTTCGGTGTGTTCGTGCTGCTCAATCTCGCGCTGGGGTCGGCGGTGGAGGCATCCCTGATTCTCGTGACCGTTCCGATCGCGTTCGTGGGCGGCATCCTGGCGCTCCTGGTCACGGGCAACACGTGGAACGTCTCCTCGCTGGTGGGACTGATCGGCCTGTTCGGCATCGCGGTGCAGAATTGCCTCGTGCTCGTGACGCAGTCACGCGGCCTCGAACAGGAGGGGCGCGAGATCGGCGAGGCGGTCCGGGAAGCGAGCATCGGACGCGTACGCCCCAAGCTGATGACCGCCGGCACGGCGACGCTCGGCCTGCTTCCGCTCCTGCTGCTCCGGCTGCACGGAACGGAGATTGAGCGGCCGCTTGCCACCGTCATGATCGGTGGACTTGTGACCTCGACCCTGTTCACCCTGTTCGTGCTGCCGGTGTTCTATCTGCACGTGCATCGGTGGCTGCGCCGCCGCGCGGAGCGGCACGAGGCGGCCGAAGGCCTGGCCGGGCCGACGCCATGAGCGGGAGTCACTCGGGCGGCACGGTCTCCTTCGGCGGTGCACGCACCGGGATTCCCGCCGCGCCGGCACAATCGGTCGTCCAGGGAGATGCGAGCGTCTCGACGCGCCTCGCCTGACGGACCATGTTGCCGGGATTGGTTGCCGCCATGGTATCTTGGCGCCAAAGGCCATGCCCGAGTTCGTCATCGAGCGCGAGATTACCGGGGCGGGACAGATGACCGAAGATCAGGTTCGGGACATCTCGGTGCGGTCGCTGGCGGTCTTGAAGGACATCGGGCCTCAGATTCAGTGGCTGCACAGCTATGTGACCGACGACAGGCTCTACTGCGTCTACCTGGCTTCCGACGAAGCGGCGATTCGGGAACACGCGCGCAAGCTGGGTGTTCCAGCCAACCGGATCTCGGCTGTGCGTCGGCTCATCGATCCGCGACGATACGCCTGAGCGGTGCGGTCACGAGCCCGGGGCGGTCTCGATTCCGAGAATCTGGTCGAGCGTCGCCGTGAGCCCTTCCCTCCACGCGTTCGCGTAGGCCCCTGCACTGATGCGCATTCGCGCCTGGGCCAGCGTGCGCTCAATCTTTTCCCGCTCGACCTGTTTGGCCGGTGTCCCGATCTTGTGGCGTATTGCCGCTGCGGCACTCGCCAGCACGACCGCCGCTTCGTCGCGTGACTGGCAGCTGGCGCACCAGGACAACGACTCGAGCTGACGAGCAACGCCGCGCTGATGGCCCAACTCGCGAAAGGCCTGGACCGCCTCCTTGAGAGAGCTGTCGGCCTCCGCATATTCCCCAGCCTGAAGATCGACGGCAGCCAGGTCCGCCAGCACCCGCGCAATGCCCCAACGATCGTCGATCTCGCGGTACTTGGCGAGGCTCTGATGATGGTAGCGTCGGGCCGAGTCATGATTCCCCTGCGCCGCCGCCACGTCTCCAAGGCCGTTCAGCGCGAATGCGAAGCCGCGAACATCGCCGCGCCCCTGCGATGACGCAACGACCTGTTCGAGGAGGCTGCGCGCGAGGTCGAAATCTCCGCCGGTTTTCGCCGCGTGCGCCATGTTGCTCGTCGCGAGGTCCACCGCAGTGACGTCGCCGAGCCGCTCCCACAGCGAAACCGTTTCTCCGAAAAGCGAGGTGGCCTCCGTCGATCGACCCTGCCGCTGCGCCTGGTACGCCATCACGGTCATCGTCGTGGCGACACCCTGCGTATCGTCGAACTGCCGATAGATGCCGCAGGCCTCCCGGCTGAGCGTCTCGGCCGCATCGAGATCGGCTTGGATGTCGGCCAGCACGCTTGCGCAGTAGAGTGCGCGTGCCCGAAGGCGGGCCGGCGCCCCGGCGTCAGCCATGCCGAGCACTCTCGCCAGCGTCTCGCGTCCCTCGGTGAGATGGTCGCGCTGCTCCCAGAACCTGAAGAGCGCGGCGCCGAGTCGAAGGGCCCACTCCACATCGCCGGCGGTGATCAGACACTGGATTGCCGCGCGAAAATTGTCGTGCTCGACATCGCAGCAGCGCAGCCACGCTTCGCGTTCCATCGGGCTCATCTCGAGGGTCTCTTCTTCGGCGACGACCAGCATGTACGCCGCGTGTGCGCGCCTGGTCGCCGAAGCCTCTCCATGCTCGAGCAACCGCTCCCGGCCGTACTCCCGGAACGTCTCGAGCATCACGAAGCGCGGTTCGCCGTCCTCGGACCCTCGTTGCACCAGGAGGCTGTTGTCCACGAGCGCGGCCACGCCGTTCAAGACGTCCACGCCGAGGTCCTCGCGGGTGTTGCAGACGGCCTCCGCAGCCTCGAGCGTGCAACCGCCGGCGAAGACCGACAGGCGGCGAAAGAGCTTCTGCTCGGACGGTGTCAGCAGGTCGTAGCTCCACTTGATCGCCTGGCGCAATGTCTGCTGGCGTTCCGGCAGGTCGCGTGCGCCACCAGTCAGCAGCTCGAGCGGCCGTTCGATGCGTGCCAGCAGTTCGCCCGGAGGCAGGATCTTGACCCGGGCGGCCGCCAGCTCGATCGCCAGCGGGAGGCCGTCCAGCCGGCGGCAGATCTCGACCACAGCGACGGCGTTCTTCGGCGTCAGCGCGAAGTCGGGCCTGCCGGCTGCTGCCCGCTGGACGAACAGCGCAATGGCTGCACACTGCATCAGAGTGGCCGGCGACGAGCGCACATCGGCAGCCGGGAGCGGCAGGGGAGGGACCGGGAACTCCTGCTCGCCGTAGACGTGGAGCACGAGGCGGCTGGTGACGAGAACCTTGAGCGCTGGACAGGCGTCCAGCAGTTCCTTGACGAGCGCCGCGGCATCCGACACCTGCTCGAAATTGTCCATGAGCAGGAGCGTCCGGCCGAGGCTGCGAAGGTGCTCGGCGATCGCCTTCATGAGCGGGAGATCGCCGCTCTCGCGAACACCCAGCGACCGGGCAACGGCAGATGCCACCAGTCTTGGATCGGCAATCGGCGCGAGGTTGACGAATGACACGCCGCCGTCGAAGTGAAGGACGAGATCTTCCGCCACCTGAATGGCCAGGCGCGTCTTCCCTGTCCCGCCTGGTCCGGTCAGCGTCATCAGCCGAACCCCGGAGTGGAGCAGCATGTCCTTGACGCTGGCGCGCTCCGCGGCTCGCCCGACGAGCGCCGTGCGCTGAGGCGGCAGGTTGTGATCGGGGCGCTCGGGCGCCCGTCCGATGGCCCACGACAGCGCATCGACCGGCTCCGACAGGCCAGCGGCCAGCTTCGTGAGCTCGGCCTCGACGTCGGCGGCGGTGGGCCGCGCCGCCGCCGGCTTCTCGAGCATCCAGAGGAGGAGCCGCTCCAGCATCGACGGCATGTCCGGCACCCAACGCACCGGGCTTGGCACCCGGTTCGACGTGATGGCGTGAAGCGTGCCGAGCGTCGACTCCGAGTCGAACGGGTGAATGCCCGTGGCGAGCTCGTAGAGGACGACGCCGAGCGAGAACACGTCACTGGCGCTCGTCGCGGTTTCGCCACGCGCCTGCTCGGGCGACATGTAGCGCGGCGTGCCGAGGATCAGGCTTGGACTGGTGGCGGTCTCGTGTGCCCTGGCGACAGTTGGCAACGGGGCCAGGCGCGCCAGGCCGAAGTCGAGCACCTTCACGTAACCGTCCTCGCGCACGATGACGTTCTCGGGCTTGATGTCGCGGTGCACGATCCCCGCCGCGTGCGCCACCGAGAGCGCCCTCGCGAGCTGCGCTCCCATGCGCGCCAGCGAGTTGACGTCAACGGGGTGGCCGACCATCGCGGCCAGCGATCGCCCTTCCACGAGCTCCATGGCGAGGAAGCGGCGCTCGAGCAGGTCGCCGATCTCGTAGATCGTGACGATGTTCGGGTGGTTGAGCGACGACGCGGCGCGAGCTTCCTGCTCGAAGCGCCGGACCGCGTCGCGGTTGCTGGTGAGCGCCGGCCGCAGCAGCTTCACCGCGACCTTGCGGCCAAGTCTCGTGTCCTCGGCCAAGTACACTTCGCCCATCCCGCCGCGGCCGACCAGCGAAAGCACCTCGTAGGCGCCGATTCTTCCGCTGACGGTCCCGGCGTCCTCCTGGCGCGCGAGCCACTCGGCGGCAACGTTCAAACCCGGCCTCGCGACGAAGTCGCCCGCTCGCTCGTGGGCGGCGAGCAGCGATTCCACTTCCTGCCGCAGGTCCTCGTCTGCGCCGCAGGCGCCGCTCAGAAACGCCGCCCGGCTCCCGCACGGCAGCTCCAGCGCTGCATGAAACAGCCGCCCGACCCTCTCGTACTGCTCGGAATTCATCTGCGGCCGCTCAGTTCCCGGAAGAGCCATGCCTGCGCCAGGCTCCAGTCCCGTCTCACCGTTCCCACCGACACGTTGAGCACGTGCGCCGCTTCCTCCAAATTCAATCCGCCGAAGAAGCGCAGCTCGACGACGCGGCTCTGCCGCGCGTTCAGCCCCTCCAGCGTCTTCAGTGCGTCATCCAGCGCCACGAGATCGACGGCCGGTGCGGCTGGCACGTCCGCGGCCTCCGAGAGTGAGACGTGAACCTGGCCGCGGCCCCGTTTCGCGCGGTCT
>WHSN01000124.1 GCA_009380045.1 Luteitalea sp. | reverse complement strand
GTCGTTGACGATCGACGCGCCTTCGGCGATCGCAGCCCGGGCTACGCCGGCCTTGTAGGTGTCGATCGACACCGGTACCCGCGCCTGCTTCGCGAGGGCCTTGATCACGGGGAGGACGCGTGCGGCTTCTACCTCCGCCGACACCGGATCCGCGCCGGGCCGCGTCGACTCGCCCCCGACGTCGATGATGTCCGCGCCGTCATCCATCATGCGCCGCGCAGCGTCGATGGCTGACGTCACATCGAAATGCTGACGATCGGCGAAGGAATCGGGGGTGACGTTCAGGATCCCCATGACCAGACAGCGGCTGCCCAGCTCGAGGGCGCGCCCTGCTGGCAGGGGGATAGTGTGAAAGGCGCGCGACTCAAAGGCGGACACGGCAATCAGGAATGGTGGATGAGGAAGTGAGAACTCGCGCCATTCCTCATTCCTACATTCCTAACTGCGAATTCGGCGTGTCATTCCTGAGGGAGCGGCTTGTTCAGCGCGGGAACGATCGGCGCGCGCTCCTTCTGGCGGGGGCGCGTTTCCTCCTCGTCGGCATACGCGGGGCGTGGCACGACCGGTTGCGGGTCGTCGAGTGGAAGTCCGGCGGCGAGACGGCGAACCTGCTCGGCGTCGAGCACTTCGCGCGCGAGCAGCGCATCGGCCATCTTCACCAGAGTGTCCTTGCAGCCGATCAGCAGCTTGTACGACCGCTCGTAGTTCTGGGTGACGAAGCGCTTCACCTCCTGGTCGATCTTGAGCGCCGTGTCCTCGCTGTAGTCCTGATGCTGGGCGATCTCGCGGCCGAGGAAGATCTGCTCTTCTTTCTTGCCGAAGGTGAGCGGCCCCATGGCGTCGCTCATGCCCCACTCGCACACCATTCTGCGCGCCAGCTCGGTGGCACGTTCGAGGTCGTTGCCGGCGCCGGTCGTCAGGCTCGCCATCGTGATCTCTTCCGCGATCCGTCCACCGAGCAGAATCGCAATCTGATCGTTCAGGTAGTCGCGTGAGTAATTGTGCTTCTCGTCGGTTGGCAGCTGCTGCGTCAGCCCGAGCGCCATGCCGCGAGGAATGATCGTCACCTTGTGAATCGGATCCGCATGCGGCAACAACACGGTGAGCAGCGCGTGACCCGCTTCGTGGATCGCCGTGACCCGCTTCTCTGCGTCGCTGATGATCATCGAACGGCGCTCGG
The DNA here is from genome assembly GCA_009380045.1 of Luteitalea sp. Lineage (GTDB taxonomy): Bacteria > Acidobacteriota > Vicinamibacteria > Vicinamibacterales > CAVVIG01 > WHSN01. Next base: position 11,279 of record WHSN01000124.1, on the reverse strand, counting down.
TGCCCATCAGCACCTTGTCCTTGGCAAACTCGAAGTCGTGCATCCGGACGACCTTCTGGTTGTAGCGGGCGGCATTCAGCGCCGCCTCGTTCACCAGATTCGCCAGGTCGGCTCCGGAGAAACCGGCCGAGCCACGCGCCAGCACCGCCACATCGACATCGTCGGCCATCGGGATCTTGCGGGTATGGACGGCGAGGATGCCTTCGCGGCCCTTCACGTCCGGACGGTTGACGACGATTCGGCGATCGAAACGGCCAGGGCGGAGCAGCGCCGGGTCGAGCACGTCGGGGCGGTTCGTCGCCGCAACCAGAATCACTCCTTCGTTCGACTCGAAGCCGTCCATCTCGACGAGAAGCTGATTGAGCGTCTGCTCGCGCTCGTCGTGACCGCCGCCGAGCCCGGCGCCGCGATGACGACCCACGGCATCGATCTCGTCGATGAACACGATGCAGGGTGCATTCTTCTTTCCCTGCTCGAACAGGTCGCGCACGCGCGATGCACCGACGCCGACGAACATCTCGACGAAGTCGGAGCCGCTGATCGAAAAGAACGGTACGTTCGCTTCGCCAGCCACGGCACGGGCCAGCAACGTCTTCCCCGTGCCTGGAGAACCCATCAGGAGCACGCCCTTCGGGATCCGTCCGCCCAACTTCTGGAATTTCTGCGGCTCTTTCAGGAACTCGATGATCTCCTGGAGCTCTTCCTTCGCTTCGTCGACGCCAGCGACGTCCTTGAAGGTCACCTTCTTCTGCGAGCTCGACGACAGCTTGGCCTTGCTCTTCCCGAACGACAGCGCCTTGTTGCCGCCGCTCTGCATCTGGCGCATGAAGAAGACCCAGAAGCCGATCATCACCAGGAAGGGCGCCCAGTTGTACAACAGCGAGGCCCACGGGCTGGCGGTCTGTTCCTTGGCGTCGACGGCGACATTCTTCTTGACAAGTTCGTTCACGAGCCCTTCGTACTGGCTCGGCGCGTAGGTGCGGAATGTCTGATTGGGATTGTCCTTGGTGACACCGGTAATCTCCTGGCCGGTAATCACGACGCGGCTGACATTGCCCGATTCGACAGACGACATGAACTCGCTGAACGCCAAGCGCGAATCACGCGTCTGATACTTCGTCGAGAAATTCCAGATGAGCACGCCGACGACGACGAGCACCATCCAGAACAACAAGCTCTTGAGGGTCGAGTTCAAACCGCGCCTCCCACTCCCTTAAGTCTCAAGATTATCACGGCTTGCGCGGGATCAGTTACGCGAAACTCGTCGTTCAGCACGTGCCCCGCCACCCACACGAGTCGATCGCCCTCGTCCACAACGAGGGGCACGCGATCTCGCACCCGCCGGTCGACTTTCCGGTCCACGAAGAAATCCTGCAGCTTCTTTCGCCCTCCAGGACCGCCCAGACGGAACCGATCCCCTGGACGACGATTCCGGACGGCGAGCGCGGCTCCGCACAAGTCGCGACGCACGGTCACCACGGTCTGGTCTGCGTCCGTGGTTGCACATTTCGGCGCCATCGCTACCTCTTCCGCCGAAACGACCCAGCCGAGCTCGGACAGCTCCACTTCCCCCGGAATCGACAACGCATATCGGAAGTCGCCCGACGAAGGAGCGGACCCACTCGACCGTGACCGGCCCTTCCCGGCATCCGGTCTGCCAGTTAAGACGATGTCCGAGCCGATCCGTTGCACGCGTTGACGTGGCGCATCGAAGTCGCCGCCGACGCCGCGGCTCAGTTCGAGCGCCCCTTCGACCGATTCGAAGGAGACCGTGTGCCGGCCGCCGGACACCGCCGTCATGAGCCGCTGCAGGGCGGCGCGGGCAACCGCAGTCGGTGCGCCGGACAACGCTGCCGCGTCGATCAGCAGACGCTCGCCATCCTGACGGCTCGCACGCTTCACCATCTCGTCCACGGCGCCGTTCAGCCAGATCCAATCCTCGCGCGCGACCTCTGCCGTATCAGCCAATACCTCGACGACGGACGGGTTGAAACGCTCCTTCAGAAACGGCAGCAGCTCTGCCCGCACACGGTTGCGCGGAATACTGACGTCGGCGTTCGACACGTCGTGCACCGACGCCAGACCGTGTTTCTCGAGATAGGCCGCCAACTGATGACGGCGGCAGTCGAGCAGCGGCCGGATAATCGCGCCGTGGCGAGGGTGCATCGACGCGAGCCCGCGCGCGCCTGCCCCGCGTAACAGCCGCAGCAGGAACGTCTCGGCCTGGTCATCTCGCGTGTGCCCGAGCGCCACGACGTCAGCGCCAGCCAGGGCACGGGCGCGCTCGAAGAACGCGTGGCGTGCGGTGCGCGCCGCGTCCTCGATCGATCGGTGTTCGCGCCGCGCCAGCGTGCGGACATCGGCGCTCTCGTGGAGCACGGGCAGCGCCAGCCCCCGGCCAACCTCCACACAGAAGTCCTGGTCGGCATCGGCGTCGGGACGGAGCCGGTGGTTGAAGTGCGCCAGTGCAACCAGTTGCAGCTCCCCGGCGTCGTGCAGCCCACGGAGCAGGTGGACCAGCGCCACAGAATCCGGGCCGCCAGACACCGCGGCCACCACGCGGGTGCCGGGCGTGGCGAGGGCGCCGCGCCGGATCGTGCGCCGAACGCGGTCTTCCACGTGCATCATGGGCGGAAAGGGGTGCCCTGGATGGTGCCGGAGGGCGGATTCGAACCGCCGACCCCGCGCTTATGAGACGCGTGCTCTCACCAACTGAGCTACTCCGGCCGGAACAGCAAATTCTATTACGTTCGGCCGTCCTGCTCAATCAGCGCAGCGGCCAGCAGCGGAATCATGATCTCGTGATGTCCGACGATCGAATACCCGCGCCCGGTCGTCCCGGCCGTCGGCCGTTCGACGACGTTGGTCTGCGGCCGGTACAACCTGACGAAATCCAGATTCACCGTGGTGAGGCCGGACAGCGTGAGGCCCCGATTCCGCGCCAGCGCGACCGCCTTGAGAAATACTTCAGGAAGGATGACGGCGGACCCGCAGTTCACGTACACGCCTTGCTCCAGGCGCGCGACGTTGCCGACGAAGTAGCGAAAATCCTTGAGACTGCCCTCGCCGAGCGCGCGGCCCGACGCCGCGGGGTGCATGTGGATGATGTCGGTTCCGATCGCCACGTGAACGGTGACCGGGATGTGGAGCCGGTCCGCCGCACACAACAGGCTCGCGGATGCGAACGGCGGCGAGCAGGTGCGCAGAAACGCGGTCACCGACTGCCCGATGCCCAGACCGTTCGCGCCCCCCTCGGCAATGGCCTGGTTCAGAAGACGCCCTGTCTCCTCGGCCATGCCGAACTGCCCCGGCCCGAGCGACCCGTCGACGTCTTCCGAGGTCGACCCGGCCAGCGCGACCTCGAAATCGTGGATCACGGCGGCGCCATTGGTGGCGACCGCCGACACGAACCCGCGTTCCATCAGATCGATCAGCAGCGGTGCGAGGCCGGTCTTGATCACGTGCGCGCCGATTCCCCACAATACGCCGCCGCGCTGCCTGGCGGCGACGACCGCCGCGACCACCGCCTTGAGGTCGGCGGCGGCAAGCACGTTCGGCAGCGCATCGAGAAAGCTCGCCATGGTGCCGCCCGCCTGCACCGGACGAGCGAAGTCGTCGGTATTCACCTTGCTCTTTCGCAAGGCCAGCGGATAGGTGAGCACGCCGGACAGATCGAACTCGTCGTAGGGAAAGATCATGAGAGCACAGTCGTCCAGTGACTCGCGTCGGTGAATCGTACCAGACAAAGCACCGGCATCGTGTCGCGGTTGTGCCTCACGAGGACAGGACCGACATCCAGCACGAGGTCTACACGATCAGCATGGCGTCGCCATAGCTGTAGAACCGGTACCGAGCCGCGACCGCCTCCCGATACGCCGCCAGCACGCAGTCCGTGCCGGCGAACGCCGCGACCAGCATCAGCAGCGACGACTGCGGCAGGTGGAAGTTGGTGATCAGCCCCCGGATGACCCGGAACCTGAAGCCCGGATAGATGAACAGATCCGTGCTGCCGGCACCGGCGGCGATGCTGCCGTCGTGCGCGCGCCCCACCGCCTCCAAGGTCCGCGTCGTCGTGGTGCCGACGGCGATGACGCGCCGCCGATCGGACAGCGCGTCGTTGATCGCCCGCGCCGCCGCGTCCTCGATCTCGAACCGTTCGGGCTCGAGCCGGTGCTCTTCGATCCGTCGCACCCGGACCGGCTGGAAGGTTCCGTATCCGATGTGAAGCGTGATCGAAGTCGTCGTGACGCCGCGAGCGCGCAAGGCGTCGACCAGCCCCGGCGTGAAGTGCAGTCCGGCGGTTGGCGCCGCGACCGAGCCGCGCGCCTCGGCAAAGACGGTTTGATACCGTTCCCGATCCGAGAACCGATCGTCGCGCCTGATGTACGGCGGCAGCGGGACGTGGCCGATCGCGTCGATCGCATCCCGGACGGGCGAACCGTTGCCGGTCCAGAGCCGGATCACGCGCCGGCCGAAGAACCGGCGCTCGATCACCTCCGCCAGGAGCGGCACTCGGCCGGGGAACGTGACCGCGGCACCGGGCTTCAGCTTCTGGCCCGGATGCATCAGCGCTTCCCACCGCTCCTCCGGCGCGGCCTCGGACTCCACCGGGTCGAGACGGGCAATCAACAGGCACTCGACGCCGCCGCCGGTCGGGACGCGGTGGCCCAGAAGGCGGGCGGGAAACACCCGCGTCTTGTTCACGACGATCAGGTCACCGGAGCGGAGCAGCGTCGGGAGATCCGATACGCGCTGGTGCGTCATCGACCCATCCTCGCGCCGCAACTGCAGGAGGCGGGCCGCCTCGCGCTCGACAGCCGGTTCCTGCGCAATCAGCTCTCTGGGAAGGTCGAAGGCGAAGTCGCGGATGTCCATCCGCGGCTATGGTATCGGACCGGCGGCCGGGTGGCGGGCGGGGCGAGACGGCCGATGGCGCGAGCCTGCGGCCGGATGAGCGGTTCCGTGACTTTCGCTCTCTGCCTGCGGCTGTTCCGAGCCGGGACACCGAGGTCGCATGAACGCCGACAGCGGCCCAGCCGTGATGGTGACGGTCTTGCACCGTCGGAGCCGTGCGCATGTACGACGTCATCGTTGCCGGCGGAGGACCGGCCGGATTGAGCGCGGGCTTGATGCTCGGGCGCTGCCGACGCCAGGTGTTGCTGTGCGACACCGGTGAGCCGCGCAACCGATATTCGCACGCCCTGCACGGCTATCTCACCCGCGACGGCACCCCGCCCCTCGAGTTCAACTCGCTCGGCCGAGCGGACCTCGTCAAGTACGGCGTCGAATGCCGCGCCGTGGGCGTCACCGACGCGCGGCGCGTCGGCAGCCATTTTCGCGTGTCGTTGGCCGATGGACGGACCGAGAACGCCCGGTTTCTGCTGATCGCCACGGGAGTGACCGACCACCTGCCGCCCATTCCCGGCATCGACTCGTGCTACGGCAAGTCGGTGCATCATTGTCCCTACTGTGACGGATGGGGGTGGCGGGACCACCCGCTGGCCGTGCTCGGGAAGGGCGCGAGCGGCGTTCGTCTGGCGCTTTCGCTCAAGAGCTGGAGCCCGCGGGTCGTGCTGTGCCTGGACGGCAGCCGCCTCGACCGCCTCAAGCGCGACCGTCTGGACCGCAACGATATCGGCATGCGAACCGCCCGGGTCACCGGGCTGGAACACGTGGACGGGATGCTGAAGGCAGTTACCTTTGCGTCGGGCGAACCGTTGGCGACGCATGCGCTCTTCTTCACGTCCGGCCAGCACCTGCAGTGCGACCTGGCGGTGCGAATGGGATGCTCGATCAACACGCGTGGAACCGTGGAGACAGGATCGCTCTGTCATACCAATGTCCCGGGTGTGTTCGTGGCAGGCGATGCGTCTCGTGACGCGCAGTTGGTGATCGTCGCTGCGGCCGAAGGAGCGAAGGCGGCGCTGGCGATCAACCAGGCGATTCAGCGAGAGGAGCTTGCACCGTGAGCGGCGAGCGCGTTCCCGCCCCGGTTCCACTGCCGACGCCGACGCCGCACGAGCCTGCCTCCGTCGAGCCGGGGGCCCGAGCGTCAGAGCCGGCGGCCGCCGGCGTTCCCGTCGGCGTTCGCAGCGCCGCGCTGACGATCATCGCCATCCTGGCCCTGATCCTCGTTCTCCAGTACGCGCAGGCGATGATCATCCCGATCGTCCTCGGCGTGCTGATCAGCTACGCCCTCTATCCGGTTGTGACCGCGCTCACCCGCATGCGGATTCCACGCCCGATAGCGGCCGGAGTTCTGCTGATCACGCTGGTCGGCGGTGGCGGCCTGCTGCTGTATCAATTGAGGTTTCAGGCGCAGGCCATCGCCGAGCAGCTGCCCGACGGGGCGCGGCGGCTGCGACGGACCATTGAAACAAACCGACAGGGATCGGGCTCGACGATCGGCCAGGTGCAGCAGGCCGCCACCGAGCTCGAGCGGGCGGCCGACAACGCCGGTTCGGCCCCCGCCGCCCGATCCGGGGTGCAGCGGGTGCAGGTGGAAACAGCGCCGATCGACATCAGCCAGTACATCGTCTACGGATCGCTCGGCCTGGCGGCTGCGGCAGGTCAGCTCGTTCTCGTGCTGTTCCTGTCGTATTTTCTGCTCGCGTCGGGCGACATGTATCGTCGCAAGATGGTCAAGATCGTCGGGCCGTCGCTGGCGCAGAAGCGGGTGACCGTCCAGATTCTTCAGGAGATCGACCGCCAGATCGAAAGCTACCTGCTGGTGCAGATCGGCACCAGTGCGCTCGTCGGCGTCGCCTCGTGGCTGGCGTTCGTTGCCCTCGGCCTTCATCAAGCGGCGATGTGGGGATTGCTCGCCGGCGTCTTCAACTCGATTCCGTACTTCGGTCCGGTGATCGTCACCTGCTCCATCGCGCTGATCACGTTCCTGCAGTTCGGCACCCTCGAGATGGTGCTGATCATTGCCGGTGCGGCGCTCGCGATCACCACCCTCGAGGGGCTCCTGCTCACGCCGTTGCTGAGCAGCCGCGCCGCGCGCATGAACGCGGTCGCGGTGTTCGTCGGCCTGATTTTCTGGGGCTGGGTGTGGGAGGTGTGGGGGCTGCTGCTGGCGGTGCCGATGCTCGTGGTCATCAAGTCGGTGTGCGACCACGTCGACGAGTTCAAGGGCTTCGGCGAGCTGCTGGGAGATTGACGCCACGGCGATCGGCCCAGTGGGCGAGGGCGCCCGGGCGGCCGACGAGCGGCGATTCAGGGATCAGACGAACGTCGAGAGGTTGAAGCGGCCGCGGGCTGCGAGCAGCGGCTTCCACAGGTCGCCCAGCTGCGCGACGCGGGCCGGGACGTTCACCACGGTGAAATCCTCGATGCGGATGCCCTGCTCGACCTCCATCCAGGTGACCGGCGCCGACACGCTGGCTTCCGGCCTCGGACGCACCGAGTAGACCGAGGCGAGCGTGCGCCCCCAGGCGTTCTGGTTGTAATCCACCAGCACACGTCCCGGTGGCCGCTTGGCCACGCGGTACTCCGCGGTGATCAACGCCGGATGACGTGCGGCGAGCTCCCGGGCGAGCGCCTTGGCGAACGTCCACACCTTCTTCTGTTCGGGACCGCGGACGATCGGCACGTAGATGTGCAGCCCTTTCGATCCGGTGGTTTTCACGACCGAGCGCATCTTCAGGCCGTCAAGGGCGTCACGGACGAGGAGGCCGGTCTCCCGCACGCGGTCGAACCCCGCGCCGACGCCGGGGTCGAGGTCGAAGTGCAGATAGTCCGGGCGATCGACGTCGTCGCACCGCGCGTACCACTGGTTCAGGTCGATGCAGCCCAGATTCACCACCCACAACAGCGCGGCCAGATCCTGAATGACGGGAAAGTCGATGACGTTGCCCGACTCGTGCCCGATGGCGCAGGTGGCAATCCAGTCCGGACGCGGGCTGGGCGCGCGCTTCATGAAGAAGAAGGCACCAGCCGCGCCATGCGGGTACCTCTTCATCACCATCGCGCGATCGCGGAGGTGCGGCAGCAGGACGTCGGACACGTCTGCGTAGTACTGGAGCAGGTCTCCTTTCGTGAGGCCGAGCGCCTCCCAGAACACCTTCTGCAGGTTGGTCAGGCGAACCTCGCGCGTGCCGACGCGGACCAGAACGTTTTCCTGGCCGCGCGGAACTAGGAAACGCGCGCGCGCCATAGGGGAGAGAGCCTGGGAGGGCGCGTGCCGTGGCGTACGGCGCCGGAAATCGGCACGTACTGAAGCTCCATGCCTTGGCTCGCGTGCCGCAGCAGCAGCCCGCCGCGGCTCATATCCCCCCGGCCGACGAACGCCGATGGAAACTGCAACGCGTCGCCGAAAATGGCGAGCAGAATGTCGACGTACTTCGGCGAGGCGATGCTGCCGAGGAGAACGACGTCGCAGTCCGGGCCGAGCTCGCGCGCCAGCACGCCGGCGCTGCGCTCGAGCGGTCGCCGATAGCCGTCGTTGTCAGGATGCACATCGGCCCCGCCAAAGGCGCGCACGGCGTCGGCGGTGACGAGCGTGTCCGGCGTCCGCAACCCGGCGTTCGGCGTGATGACGTGCACGCCGCCGCCGACCACGGCGTTGGCGGGATCCGCGGGCGCCGCGAACCGCCTGGCGTACGTGAGCTTGCCGCGAAAGTACAGACCGCTGACGAACGAGAACAGCTCCCCGAGCGGCGCTCCCTCCGACGACCGGAGCCGTTCGGCGAGGCCGAAGGTCGCGCCCGGCGACAATACCTGCTTGGCACGCGTGCCACCGCAGTTCGCCGGCGACAGCAGGAAGATGCGGGGCCTAGACAAGGGAACGCCCGAAGAACTCATGAAGGATCCAGTACATCACGAGGATCGGAAGTGCCGCAACGAGGAGGATCGCCGCCATCACGCCGATCACGAACAGCCAGTCACCTGAGGTTGCGGGACCGGTCTGACCGGCATGACGCTCGAGGAGCGCGAGGTTCCTGGTATTCGACTTCCAGAAGACATCGGCGACGTCGCCGACGAACGGAACGATCCCGACGACCATGTCAATCCCGACATTCAGCAACATCCGCAGCTGGACGACGCGCGGCACCCTCATCTGGTGCGCCTGCATCACGAGCGCACACGACATCAGGGCCGCGAGCACGTCTCCCGCCCAGGGGACGAGTCCGACAATCGGATCCCAGCCGAACCTGAAGCTCGTACCGGGAACGCGGAACGCGCTGTCGAGCAGCCGCTGCCATTGGCGAAGCGTCCGCAGCCGGCTGGCCCGATCGATCTGGGTCACATGGCGGTCTCACCCGGCACAGCGTCGCGAGATCAGAAGCCCCAGCGCACCAGGACCGTGCCAACGGTAAAGCCGGCGCCAACCGACGCCAGCAGGATGAGATCGCCCCGCCTGAGCCGGCCGGAACAGACGGCATCGTTCAGCGCCAGCGGAATCGTCGCCGCGGTGGTGTTGCCGAACCGTTCGATGTTGATGATCACCTTCTCGGCTGGCACACCGAGACGTCCCGCGGCGGACTCGATGATCCGACGATTCGCCTGGTGCGAGACGAACAGGCTCAGGTCACCTGGGGTCAGCCCATTCCGGGCGAGGATTCGGCGTGAGATCTCCTCGGTCTTCCGGACGGCGAACTTGAAGACCTGTTGTCCATCCTGCTTCACGTAGTGCAGCCGCTGATCGACCGTCTCGTGCGACGACGGCCGGAGGCTGCCGCCCGCGGGCATGCACAACGCCGCGCCGCCGCCGCCGTCGATCTCATGCTCGAAATCGAGGATCGCGCCGTCGCCGTCGCCGTCGCGCTGGGCGGCGGACACGACCACGGCCCCGGCGCCGTCGCCGAACAGGACGCAGGTCGCTCGATCCTTGTAGTCGATGATGCTGGACATCACGTCGGCGCCGACGACCAGCGCGTGCTCATGGCCACCGCTGGCCACGATTTGGCTCGCGACCGTCAACGAGTAGGTGAACGCGGAGCAGGCGGCGCTCAGATCGAACCCCCACGCCCGGTGGGCGCCGATCTTGTGCTGAAGCAGGCAGGCGGTGCTCGGGAACATCATGTCGGGGGTCACGGTGCCGACGACGATCAGCCCGATGTCGTCCGGGGTGAGACCGGCCTGAGCGATCGCTTTCAGCGCCGCCTCCCTGGCCAGGTCCGACGTCCCGACGCCGGGATCGACGATGTGACGCTCGCGAATGCCGGTTCGCTGGAGGATCCACTCGTCACTGGTCTCGACCATCATCTCGAGATCGGCGTTGGTCAGGATACGGGGCGGCACGTAGGTCGCCAGAGATTTGATCGTCGTCGGACGACCAGCGCAGCGCGGTCTCACCACAATTGTGAATCCCTCCTGGGCGCAGTGAGCCCGAAGTAGTCGTAGGCACGCGGTGTCGCGACCCGCCCGCGCGGCGTCCGATCCAGGAATCCAATCTGGATCAGGAACGGTTCGTAGATGTCCTCGATGGCGTCTTTCTCTTCGCTGATGGCGGCGGCGATGCTGTTGACGCCGACCGGTCCGCCGCCGAACTTGTCGATGATCGTCCGGAGCAGCTTGCGGTCGACCTCGTCGAAGCCGTACTCGTCGACCTCGAGGAGTTTGAGCGCCGCTCGCGCGACCTCGATGGTGATCGTACCGTTGGCGCGCACCTGGGCAAAGTCCCGCACCCGGCGGAGGAGCCGATTGGCGATCCGCGGCGTGCCGCGCGATCGGTTGGCGATCTCCGACGCCGCGGCATCGTCGGTCGGCACCTGCAGGATGCGCGCCGAGCGGCGCACGATGATCTCCATGTCGGCGGCGTTGTAGAACTCGAGCCGGTGGACGATGCCGAAGCGGGCGCGCAGCGGCGCCGTCAGCAACCCCGCCCGCGTCGTCGCACCGATCAGCGTGAACTTCTGGAGCGGGACCTTGACCGACCGCGCGCTCGGCCCCTGGCCGATCAGGATGTCGAGTTCGTAGTCCTCGAGCGCCGGATACAGAATCTCCTCGATCGTCGGCGACATTCTGTGGATCTCGTCGATGAAGAGCACTTCCCGGTCGACCAGGTTGGTGACGATGGCGGCCAGATCGCCCGGTTTCTCGAGCACAGGGCCGGAGGTGGCTCTGATGGGCGCGCCGAGCTCGTTCGCAATCACATACGCCAGCGTGGTCTTGCCGAGGCCGGGCGGGCCGTAGAGCAGCACGTGATCCAGCGCTTCGGCACGCTGGCGCGCCGCAGCAATCGAGACCTGCAGGTTCTCGCGGACGCGGTCCTGCCCGATGTAGTCGTCCAGGGCGCGGGGCCGCAACCCGGCCTCGTACTGCGCCTCTTCCTC
>WHSN01000111.1 GCA_009380045.1 Luteitalea sp. | reverse complement strand
CTGCTGATCGTCGCCGTGCTGCAGGTGGATACGGTGACGCTGGTGAACCGTCTCGCCGCCGACGACCGGCTGCGGGAACAGTTCGTCGCGGCGGCGGCGCAGCAGGCGTCGGTTGCGCCCGCCACTCCCGCCACCTGGGAAGGCTTCGTCAACACCAACGGCTTGATCATGGTGCCGCGGGACGCCGACGAGTGGATGGCGCGGTGGTCGGTGGTGAACGTCGGCGGCCTCGCGATCTCGGTCCTTCTGATCAGCCTCGGCGCGCCGTTCTGGTACAGCGCGCTTGGCCGGCTCATTCATCTCCGATCGGTGCTGGCCGCGAAAGACGATGTGCAGCGGGCCGTGCGGCAATCGGCGCAGGAGACCGGCGCCACGAGGGCTGCGGCGTCGAGCGCGGCTCTCGCCGCCGGCGAGCGGGGCGATCTGCAGGCCACACAAGCATGAAGCCTGACGCAACAGCGTGTTTCCGGTTCGCCGTCGCAGTTGCGCCCAACGAGCGGCGGTCTCATCTGGTCACGAGGCCGACCAAGGGCACGAAGCAGAGGTTGAGCGCGCCCCAGGCAGAAACGTCGTCAGGCCTGATTGTGAGGCCGGTTGTGGAGACATGACACCAATACGGTGGGTGGGCTGCGCACCACGCAATTTTCTGAAGGGGCGCCCGGGCGGGCACGCGCCCAGGGCGATCGTGCTGCACCGCACCGGCGGGTCGCTGCGCGAGATCGGCAGGCGGTTCTCGAACCCGATCTCGTCGTTGTCGTCGCACTATGTGGTCGGTCGCGATGGCTCAATCGAACAGTACGTGGCCGAGGCCGATGCCGCGTTCCACGCCGGCATCATCCTGAACCCGACCTGGACAAGGCTGACGCCGAAGGTGAACCCGAACTTCTACACCGTCGGCATCGAGCACGAGGGTGGCGACGACGACTGGCCGGACGCGCAGCGCACGGCGAGCGCCGCCCTGATCGCAGAGGTCGCGGCGCGCTGGTCCATCCCTCTCGCGGCCGCACACGTGATTCCGCACAGCGCCATCAGGGCATCGGTCGCATGCCCCGGGCCGAGCTGCCCGCTCGACGACCTGCTGGCGCGCGCACAGCGGTCGCTCGACGATGCAGCTGTCCTCATCAGCACTGACGAAATGGAGCTGGCCGGGCGGACAGCCCGGCCGGCTTCGGCGGCGCCCAGGATCGATCGCACCGGGTTGTCGCTGAGCGCCGATCAGTACTACGGCCAGGTGTGGCCCAAGGATCTGATCGTGCTGCACTTCACGGCCGGCGGCACCGCGCGCAGCGCGGTCGACACCTGGCGATCGAATCCGGAGCACGTCGCCACCGCATACGTCGTGGACCTCGACGGTACGATCTACGAGGTGTTCCCGCCCCGCTTCTGGGCCTACCACCTGGGGGTGAAGGGCGCGACCGCTCACGAGCGCCGATCGATCGGAATCGAGATCGTCAATGTCGGTCCGCTGCAGCGCTCGGCCGAGGATCCGGCGACGCTGAATTGGTGGCCGCCGGGCAACTCGTGGGGGAAGCGGTACTGCAGCCTGGACGAGTCGAGCCGTTACCTGCAGGTGACTTACCGCGACAAGCACTACTTCGCCACGTTTCCCGAGGCCCAGCTCGACGCGGTGTCGGGACTGGTGGCCCAGGTGTGCGACGAGTTCAACATTCCGCGCCTCCTGCCGCGCGCCGACGACCGGCTCGCCTGCAGCCCGGCCACCTTCGCCGGCTTCAAAGGGATCGCGACCCACGCGAACTTCCGGCCGGACAAATGGGACATCGGCCCGGCGTTCGGTTGGGACCGCCTCGGACTGTGACCGGCTCGCGCGCAGAAGGAGCACGAGACGGCCACGTGGCGCCCCGTCCTGACGACATGATCGAGTGGCCAGGGGGCTTGGAGGACCGTTGTCACCGGGGCGTGAACCAGCCCCTCACGTTGTCGAGATCGAGCGAGACGCCGATGTAGGTTTGAATCGTGTCGGCGCCGGATCGGCCGTCGGCGTCAACGACCATCTGGACGAACGGGAAGGCGCCGGCGAGCCCGACGTCGATGTTGAGCATGCCGTCGATCTTCAGGCGCGAGTCCGAATGCACGTCGTACAGATCGGAGGTGCCGAAACCGGCTTCGAAGTAGCTGTCGCGGTACCGTCCGCGGACGGCGCGCAGGCCGAGCGCCACGTGGTTGATGTTCAGGGCGTCACCGCCGCTCTGCTCGACCGCCAGAAAGCCGACCTGACCCTTCACGTAAGCCTTCACGGCGTTCGAACCCGGCGCCGCGCCCTCGCCGAAGTTGACGTCCATGAGCTCCCAGCGCGCGCCCGCGAAGGCCTCGAGGCTGCTGGCATTGCGCAGGATGAACAGCACCTTCCGGGCGTCGGCGCCAACCGCGAACGGCGCGCACACCGGAATCCCGGGATCGGCGCCGCAGTTCACGTCGGCGCTTCGAACGCCGTGCACCGTCTCGCCGTAGAGCCAGAGCTGGCCTCCCCGGTCGTCGTCGCGCCCGGCGACGCGGTAGTCGAAGTTGAACCCGGCGACGAATCGCTGGCGCCGGTCGCCCGATTCCTCCGGATTCAGGTAGCGCCGCAGCTCCCTGGCCGAGAAGGTGTCAATCGAGATGCCGACGTACATCGTCGCATCGATGCCGTGGCGGGCCTCGGCCGGCCCCTGTTGGGCGAGCGCCGGCGCGGTGAGCGACACGACAACAAGAAAGGAAGCAAGGGCCTTCATCGGTCAGCGCGACCCGTGCAGGCGGCGCAGCACATCGGGCACGGCGTCGAACCGCCGCCCGCTCCTGGTCCAGAAGGCGCGGAGGGGTCCGCGCATCGCGGCATGCTGCCGGGCGCGCCGGGCGTCGCTGTCGAACCGTTTGAAGATCGCATGGCGCAACTCGCCCTCCGGGTCGATGATCACGGTACAACCGCCGTTGACGTCGAACAGGTCGCCGGCATGTTTCACCGTGCACGACTGCGTGACCTCGGCCACGAGGTCGAACAGCACACGGCCATCGGGAGCGACCCGCCGGCTGACGCGAACCGACTCCACCATCGGCGGCGACGCCTGGACGACGCCCTTCGGCAGAACGGCGGCGGGAGAGACCAACCGGAACACCTGTGCGTGCCGCGGATCGGTCACGAAGCGTCCGAGCGCGTGGGCCTGGCGGATCAACTCGGTCACGTCGGCGGCGCGGCCGGGCTCGCCGTCGAACCGGAGGTCACTGAAGGCCAGACCGGGAATCCGCAGCGGCTCGTCAGGTGACTGCCACCGCATGGCGTCCTCGGTCATGAACTGCACGTGGTCCGGGTAGATGCGGCGGCGCCGGAACGACCGCATCAGCGCTTCGCGGAAGCCCCACTTGTCGCGCTTTTCCATCTCGCTGTCGGCGGTGATCATCGCCCGCAGGTACTCGCCCAGCTCCAGGTCGGCCGGCGGGCAGTAGTCGATGGCGCGGATGCAGACGTTCAGAAACTGACTCGCGACGTCGCTCGATTCCTGCGCGATCGCCGTCACCAGCGCATCGCTGATCGGCACGTGGCCGGCGCTTTGCGGATCGATGCCGGCGATGCGGAACAGGCGTTCGGTCTTGCGCCGCACCACGGTCGTGAAGGCCTCGAAGACGGCGGACACCAGCACCGATCCAAGCTGGTGCGGCTCGGTGCCGGCCTTGTCGTACGCCAGCGGCCGCCGGTCGGTCGCGAGCGGGACGTCGGAGTCGAACGCCGCGAGCCCCTCGACATCGATCGCCGACCGCAGGGCGGCGCCGCGCCCGGATCTCGACCGCGCATAGCCGAACTCCCGGGCCAGGTCAGACAACAGCGTTCCCCGGGTGATGGCGCCGCGCGACTCTCGGATCGCGCGCTCGACGACGTCGCCGTAGCTGAAATGCAGGAACAGCGCGACCAGGTCGGCGAACCCTTCGTGGAACGCCGGCACGTCGACGTTGGTGGGCACCTGAAAGAGCGATCGCAGGCCGTCGAGAAGGGCGTGGGTTGTCTCGTGCGCGATGATGTCGTGGCTGAGCGCGGTGCAGACCAGGCCGTTTCGCATGACGAACCCGGCCGGATCGCTTCCCGCCGAGAAGTAGCCGAAGGAGAGATCCCCGGCTTCGCGGCTGTAGCCGGCATTCGGGCCGCGGAAGCCGAACGGCCGGACCGTGAGCCGCAGGGGTCCGCCCTCGGTTGGCGTGGTTGCCCAGGCGATGTCGCGGCCGAGCGCCTTCCTGAATGCCGCGTAGCTGAGGCTGCAGACGGCGTAGACCATCTGCAGGTGGAAACGACCGTCCACCGGCGTCGGCGCCAGCCCGCTCGAGAGCAGCAGCGCCGGATCGTCGAGATCGAGGGCCGCCGCTCGCAGCGGCGACGGCACGCCCTCGGGAACGACCGAGAACACCGAGCCGGTCGGCCCGGGCTCGAGCTTCTCGTACGGCACCAGGACCGTCGCCACCCCACCGAGCCGATCCGACACCGACGGATCGAGTGTGTAGATGCGGAGAGGGCGGACCAGCGGCGCGCCGCGCTCACGCGGATACGGGCGCACCGATGCCTGGCGCGCGACCCGTTCGCTCACTTCGTACAGTTGCGGCCTCGCCGCCGCGGTATTTTTCGCCATGCTTGCCGTCGGCGTCTTCACCCGGCCCCGACGTCGTCGAGGCGAACGACCAGGCGACCCGCCGATCGGGCGAGGATCCGGACATTGGCGCCGGGCGCCGGCGGCCGGTCGTCGTCCTGATCGCGCCACGCGAGGGCCCGTTCGACGAGACGATCGTCAGGGCCGGCGGTGAACAGCGTGGCGCGGCCATCGGCGCCGAACACCAGCTGCTCTCGCGGCCGGCGCGACAAGGGGATGCCGGCGTCCTCCGGCCGATACACCGCGCCTTCGCCGGTGTCCTCCTCGAACACGTGGACCCACCGGGTGGTGAACAGGCGGTCGCGTGGCGGCGGTTCGTCGGCGGCCATCGGTCAGAGCAGGCCGCTGCGCGCCGTTTCGAGCGCGGTCCGCATGCGCAGCACCTGCTGCGCCGTGAACATGAACATCGCCGCATCGTCGGTGTAGTCCATGTAGTTCATGAACATGTCGCCGTTCGGCCCGTTGTTGCAGGTGACCACCGGCCAGGCCGGCGCGCCGAAATTCGGGCCGGCGGCGTTCGGCGTGTCGGCGACCATGTCGGAGCCGCTGCAATCCGGCGTGTCACCCCAGATGTGGCGGAGGTTCAGGTAGTGGCCGACCTCGTGCGTCCCGGTCCGCCCTTTGTTGAACGGCGCCTCCGCCGTGCCCATCGTCCCGAACGCCTGGTAGCTGATGACGACGCCGTCGGTGGCGGGCGGGCCGCCCGGAA
Source organism: Luteitalea sp. (assembly GCA_009380045.1). GTDB lineage: Bacteria > Acidobacteriota > Vicinamibacteria > Vicinamibacterales > CAVVIG01 > WHSN01. Next base: position 8,906 of record WHSN01000111.1, on the reverse strand, counting down.
ACTGCGCGTAGCCGAGCATGCCGCCGGCGAGTGCGCAGACCCACACGTTCATATGAGTGCTGGGAGTGAGCGGCGCGATGCCGCCCGTCGCCGCCTTCTTCACCCCATCGTCGGTCGAGAACGACGTTTTGGTGGTTCGGGTGCGGACCACCTGCGCCAGCTTGAACTGCACGCGGGAATCGGTCACCAGGCCCCGCCACGGCGACGGAGTCTTGCTCCGGTCGGTGTTGGTGGCGCGAAAGTCCCGGTTCATCGCCCGGATCTGGCTGTTGATCTGCGCGGTCGAGATGTTCTGTTCGTCCGTGTTGTAGACGACGTGGACGATGGTGTTGATGGTCGCGATGGAGGTCCGCGCCGGTTCGACGTGCTCTTCACGCCTCCTGGAGGTCGCTCCCTCGAGACGCATCTGCACCGCGCGGAAGGCCGGGAACTTCTCGAGCAGCATGAAATGAGCGGCCATTGCGCCGCACTGCCGTCGCAGCGGCGGGGTGGCACTGGTTCTCTTCTTGGCCATGGCTTCTCCTCACGAGGTCATCGTGCCTGCCGGGACTGGACAAGCTAGACCACGAACGTGTAGCCGGGATCGATCCCCTGGAACCGGATCAGGATTTCGCGGATGTCGTACGGATGCGTCGGGCGGCCGGTGAGCTGATTGCGGGCGACCTGAAACACGTGCGCCAGGCCTGCCGCATCGTCGATGTCGACGTCGACCAGGCAGTCGTCGCCGCACACGAAGAAGGTGAGCTGCAGATTGCCGTACCGGTCCTCCGACTTGTAGCTGCCGGCGCTGCTGAACCCGGGCGGCGGCTGGTGCAGGCGGCCGTCCACCGGCCGGAACTGGTCCTCGGCGACGCTGTTCTCGGTCTCCGCCTTGAGCTCTTTCGACGCCACGACGAACAGGCGGTCGCCACGGATCTCGCGGATCTGCGTGAAGTAGTCGAGGACCGGCCGCCCGCTCGAGAACAGTGTCGACGACGCCTTGGCGATGATGTTGAGGAACCCCGCCCGGCGGAGCGCGTCCATGCTCTCGTACAGCGCCTCCCCGGTGTGCCCTTCGAAGGAGCTGACGCCGCTGCTGGCTTCGAGAAGCTGGCGCGCGTGCGCTGGCAGCGCCATGTAGGCGGGGAAGGTGACGGTCTTGATTTTCTTCGGGTCTACCGGAAAGGTGATCGTGACGTCGGTCTGCCCACCGGCCCGGAGATTCACGAACTGGCTGACGGCGAGGTACGACGGCGGATCGACGTAGATGCGATACACCCCTTGCGGCGCCGAGTGGAGATCCTTGATCAGAATCGCCTTGTCGCCGGCGACGCTCTTGGCCACCCGCTGATCCGAAAGCACGAGGTGGCGCAATATGATGTCAACCCGCTCGTCCAGGCGATTGCCGCGCACATCCTGCAGGATCAGCCTGAGTTTTCCGTCGGTGGCCATAGTCAGTCCGTGGGCGCTTGGGCGCGCCGTTGACGTCGGAACTCCGCCATCGCGTGATAGATGTCGCGCCGTGCCCGGTTCATGCCGCCCAGGGGCCGGTGTTCGACCAGACTGTGCCACGGATTGAACGCGGTCTCCTCGCAGCGGAGCCCCAGGTCGGCTTCGCCAACCGCCTGCTGAGGAATGCGAATCCGTGCGACGGCGTGATACGGCGCCTCACGCTCCTTCCACTCGACGGTGGCGTCCTCGATCGGCATGCGGCGCGGGTCGGTCTGCAGCTGGATCATGAAATCGAAGCAGGCATCAGCCTGTCGCAGGCGTGTTCGCAGGCTGTCGGTCAGATAGGTTTCGGTAATCCGCTCCGGCCGTGTCGTCTTCGGCGGCGTGCAGGGACGCGCGATGTATTTCACGGCGCGGCCAGCGCCGAACAGGTAGGGCGTCGTGCTCCAGTAGGAAATATCCAGGTGGCTGGTGGGCTGCTGGCGCGCCTGAAGGCCGATCAGCGCCGATCGCGGATGCGCCAGGAAGTACCGCGCCTGCTGCAGCCCGCCGGCCTCCATCGCCTTCATCAACTCCAGGAAGTCTCCCGCGTTTGCCGCGACCATGACCGGATGGCTGTTCAGCACGAAATCCTGGCGGGTCTCGCCGGGGGTCAGATTTTCTCCCGGCACCTCGGAGAGCCGGATCGCCATGCCGCGGACGTCCTTCTCGCGGTCCGACTGCGAGGAGGCGTTGGCGAACCGGATCCAGGCGTCATAGGTCCGCGGGGTCTTGAACAGGCCGACGCGATGTTCCGGTGCGAGCGTGTCGGGCACGGTGAACTGCGCCTGCACGCAGCCGGCGGCCCGTCCCTGGTTGAAGCGGCGGACCGGTCCCGTCGGTTGCCGCCTGGCGCTGGCCGCCTCGAGGAACGCGATGAAGTCCTCGGTGACACGGGCCTCCGAGGCGTCGATGGTCTCTTCCGCCAGTCTCAGGTTGGTCGTGGTCATAGCGGAACCGTCATCATTGCGTCTTCAGATACTCGATCAGCGCCCGCTTGCTCTCGGCCGGAAGATCGATCCCGTAGAGATGTCCGGCGTTGCCGTTGCCGGGCCTGGAGGTATCGTGAAGCGTGCCCTCTCGTTCAGCATCCGGACCTGATGTCACGAACCCGACCTTCACCGGGTCGTAGACGTCGTAGCCGCGCCAGAACTGCTTCGGGCGGCGCTCGGGTGGCTCGAGGAGGTCGGTGATCGAGGGCACCGAACCGTTGTGCAGGTACGGCGCGCGAAGCCACAGGCCGTCGAGCGGAACCGAGACGTAGCCGTCGGTCTTCCGGAACGCGGAGAAATCCCAGTCGTGGCCCTCGCCGTACTCGTTATACGCGGCGACCGAGCCGGACGTCCACATGTCGATCCGGTGGCGATCGGTGCCGATCTCTGCGGCCGGGATCACCGTGCCGGTCCGGGCGCCGCCGAACGCGTGACAGGCGGCGCATGCGCTGTCGAAAATCGCCTGGCCCTGCTGCGCAGCCGGCGCGTTCACCGCGAACGGGTACTTCGGCGGCTGCACGTCGCTGATGTAGTTCTGGATGCGGCGGAGACTCGACATCTGGCGCGGGTCGGTGTTGTCCCACTTCCGCATGTCGCGATCCACCCACCGCCTGGTCGCGCCGTCGCCGAGCGCGGACGACAACACGACTTCCTTCAGGTTCGGATTCATGCCGTCCCAATGGAATGCCATTCCCTCGTGCCGCTTCAGGTTCCATAGCGGCACCATGTCGGAGTTGCCGATGGTCTGGTCCACCGGTTGCCGCAGGATCGAAAATTTCACCGGGTTGAACGGATCGATGCGGCCGCGTCCCCATTCGGTCCGGCCCTCCATCCACTGGCTGTCCCGTTTCATCCGCAGCAGCCCCCGGCGGGTGAACGGAATAATCGCGAACCGGTAGAGTATCCGGTCGAGCGCCGACAACCGGTAGTTCCTCGAGATCTCGCCCAGGATGGTGCTGGCATTGAACCGTGGATCCGACGCGCACGCGAGCAGAAAGCGCAAGTACTCCTGCTCGCCGGTCTGATGCGCCGGGGCTGCCGGGACGATCGTCGGGACATCCCCGGGTTTTTCGCGCCAGCGGGCGGTGTGGCATACGGCGCAGTTGATTCCCACGCGGGGGAAGCCGACCGTCACCTTCGAAAGCCCCACCGGCATCTCGTGGCCGTCCTTGCCCAGGATGCCAAGCGCCGCATACCCGCCTGGACGCGGCAAGTACTCGGGGAAGATGCGGGGCAGCACCAGCCAGATCCAGTAGGGCACGCCTTGCTCGGCCTCGGTGCCGGTCGATCCGAAGAGAAAGTGTTCCTCGTCCGAAGCGAAGTAGGGAGCCGGCAGCTCGCGGAAGAACTTCACGTAGGTGACACCGCCGGCAATGGCCGCCATCAGGATCGTCACGATTCCGACAGCCGTCCACATGCGTCGGCGGCGGGTCGAGGTGCGGCTCATACGCGTCGGCCCTCGACGTGAACAGCGCCTGGCAGCGGCTGAGGTCCCGCGAGGAGCAAGAGAATCGCCTCCGGAATGAAGAACACCAGGTCGAACAGGCCGAATAAACGGTAGTCGGCCGGCTGCGTGGCGAAGAACAGCACACCGGCGAGGCGGGCGCCGACCGACAGCCACGCGACGCTGCGATAGCGGAGGCAATCGTACACGGCTGGCAGGTAGAAGAGGCTGAGCAGCACCAGCAGCAGGGCGGCGAAGCGAGCCCATAGAAGCGGAACGGCCGGCGGCAGCGATGCGAGCGCCAGCATCTGCTCGGGCGCGAGCAGGGTTGGCACCGCCAGGGCCAGGTTCGCGACCACGCCGATCCCGGCGACGCGCTCGAACCACGTGGCAAATCCGTTCTCGTGATGGGCGGCCATGCTCGTCCTCAGAACGTCTTCAGGTGCTCGACCAACGCAGCCTTGTCAACGTCGGAGAGCGTGGTGCCGTACACGTGGCCGGTATTGGCATTCCCGGGAATCGCGGTGTCGAAGAGCGAGAAGTCGTGGCCGTCGACCCGCGGGACGTCCGACACGAAGCCGACTCTCGTCTGATCGAACAGGTCATAGCCGCGGTAGAAGGCCTTCGGCCGCGCCTCGGGGGCGTCGAGCAGATCGCGCAGCGTCGGAACCGATCCGTTGTGAAGGAAGGGCCCGCGCAGCCAGATGCCGTCGAGCGGATGATTCGCATAGCCGCCCGTCTTCCTGAAATGGCTGAACCGGTACCGGGAGTCAGGATACAACGCATACTGGTTCGTCGCGAACGTGTCGGTGTACGAGTCGAGCCGATGCCGATCGGTGCCGATGTCGGCGATTGGCACCACCTGACCGACCCGGGTGCCCGGAGCGACGACCCCCTCCCGGAACCGCTCGTCCGCGTGGCAGCTCCGGCAGTGCTCGGTGTAGAGCGCCAGGCCGCGAGCCGCCAGCGCCTGGTCGATTGCATAGGGGTACTTGGGCGGCGGCAGCGTCCAGATCCAGTCCCGCACCCGTTGCATCGCCGCATGATCGACCGTCACCGGCGTCACCCCGGCGCCGAGCGCCGCGCTCAGGTTTCGTTCGTCCACCGAGTCGTTGTCGCCGTCCCAGTGCAGGTGCATGCCCTCGCGCGGCGCCTGGTTCCAGATCGAGGGGAAATCGGATGCGCCGATGAGCTCCGAGGGTGGCAGCTCGTCGAGAGGCCAGTTGAACTGAATCGATTTGTACGGGTTGAAGGTGTCGACGCGGCCTCGTCCCCATCGTGGCACGCGATCGCCCAGCACCGGCTCGATGCGGTTCCGCTGGTCGAGCACCTGAATCTTCAGCCGGTTCACCAGACCGAGCCGGAGGAGCAGCCGCTCGAAGAGCGAAGGCCCGTCGCCGTCCATCTCCCGCGCGCGCCCGAGCACGGTGTCCCGCGTCATCCGGTTGTCGAGCGAGCAGTCGATGACGAACTCGACCAGGCGCTGGAGGTCGAGCTGATGCGACGGCATGCCGAGGACGACACGCGGCGGTGCGCCGGGGGAGTCGCGCACCGTGCCGGTGTGGCAGATGGCGCAGTTGAAGCCGACCTGGTCCACCCCGAGCCGCCGGCGTCGGGAAATGCCGATCGGCAGATCGCGACCCGGCTCGGTGACGAGGCCGAGCGACGCGTATCCGCCGGGCAGCTTGTCACGGCAAATCGAGGGGAGCATTCTGAACATCCAGTACGGTGGGAGGGCGCCGCCCACCGGACGGAGCAGCGAGCCGCCCGGCTCGCTCCCAATCGACCCGTACTTGAAGTGCTCGGTGATCTCGCCGTACTCCTCCGGACGGTCGCTGGCGATCGACCCAACTGCCCACGCGGCGACGAGGACCACGGCCAGCGCGGCGGCAATCAGAATCTTGCCGGCGGTCGTTCGCCAATTCATCCAGGAAGGCAGCCGGCGCATACAGATCCAGGCCGATGATCAGCGCGGCGCGGCCGCCCGGGCGGCGCTGACGATGGCGAATCGCACGGCGATGAACGTGACGCCGCCCCATGCGGCGAGGCCGACGAGCGCCACCACGACGAGCAGCAGCGGCCGATCGAGCAGCGACCCGATCGCGGCGAGGCGTCCCATCGGCCCGGCGAGGGCGGCGACGCGTTCGAGCGGGTCTCTCAGCGCGCTCAATTCCTTCATCGGCGCGCTCAAGCTGGCCACCGACCCGAGCTGCGGCTCGAGCGCCCCGACCCGGTCCATCGCGTCGCGGAGCGACGCGACGGCATCGAGGCTCGAGCGCATCTCCGACAGCCGCATCATCGGAGCGCCGAGCGCGGCGGCCGCATCGAGGCTGGATCTGATCTCCACCAGCCGCGTCATCGGCTGATCCAGGGCGGCTACCGCCCGCATGCTCGGATCCAGTCGGGCGACGCTCATCATCGGATCGTGGAGCGCCGCCACCGACCGCAGCGTCGGGTCGAGGCCGGCGACCGACTCCATCGGTGCTCTCAGGGCTTCGACCCCGCGCAACGCCGGCACCAGCGCGCTCATCGACGTCGTCGAGCTCTGGACGACCGCGGTGTTGGCGGCGATCGCCTGCGAGCTGCCGCCGATCGCCTCGGTGTTCTGACGGATCGTCGTCACGAACGAGCACCCGGCGACGAGCGACGCGCCGATCGTCACCACCGCCGGTCGAACCCATGTGCGCATCGATGTCATCTCCGCGTCAGGTCATGTCAGCCGGTCCCTTGGTGACGTTCCAGGGATGGAACGCATTCTCGACTCCCGACAGCGCTGGCGCGAGCTGCGGCAGATGCCGCCGCAGCACGCTCAGCATCGAGCTCTTCCTGAGATAGTCCAGTCCGAACTCGGTGTAGATCTCCGCACGGTAGTCGTCGGTGAAGAACCGGTCGCTTTTCAGGCGGCGGGACGCCATCAGCAGGAAGATGCGGAACGCGGTCTCGCTGAAGCCGAAGCCCTCGGGCAGCGGCTCGGCGTACAGGCCGGTCATCAGGTCGACGCTCTCGAGGTCGTTGTTGTAGACCTGCTTGATCTGCTTGCGCCACTCCGGGTTGTCGGTGAGCTCGTCGAACGACTTCACCGCTCCCTTGTGCAGCAGGCGGCAGAACTGGTTGTAGCGCGGCACGCCGCGCTCGCGGTCGCGGAAGATATCGACCGCCGCGAGATCGAGATGCTCGCCATCGTCACGCCGGAGATTCTGGAGCGTGGCGGGATAGTTGTGCAGCGTCACGGCGCCCGGATGACAGGTACCGAAGGAGTAGAAGAGGTCGGGCATGGTGACCCGTTCGGCGATCGAAGGCGTCCGCCGGCCGGCGACTTCTGCGAGCTGCCGCTTCTCCAGCAGGTTTCCCGTCACCAGCGAGTGGAATGCCACCTCATCGGGGATGAGCGGGTGCATCCGGTACACCGCGACGAACTCTTCGGTCAGCGAGTACGGGGCGCTATGGTGATCCGCCTTGGAGCCGACGATGCCGCCGATGAGCTCCTTGTCGTCGAGGAACTTGAGCGCGTCGGCGAGCTCTTCTCCGGCCAGGCCCCACCAGACCACGTTCATCGCCCTCTTGATGAGCGGGTGCGGCACGATGGCCGGTGTCCACTCCGTGGTGTGGATCTTGGCCATGAGCGCCGAGTTGATCAGCCGGGCCCGGGTAAAGAGCTGGTCGTCGCTCCAGTCGGGATGCTGGTGTGCCAGCAGGTCGCAGATGTGATTGTGCTCCTCGGTGAAGAGCGCATGGAGCATCGCCAGGCCGATCCACCAGTTGTCGGTGAAGCCGGTGAAGCTGAGACCCGTTTCCGGATCGGTCGGCAGCAGCCCGGTCGGCTCCAGCCTGAGCTTTCCGCCAATCCTGGTCCGCAGCTTCGCGGCCGTGGCCAGATCCGAACCGTAGATCTGTGACGAGTCCCACCACTGGCTGTTCAGATTGATGTAGGCCGGAGGCCGCGTCGATCCGGCGGGCGCCTGGTCGGGCACGCTGAGCGGCACGCGAACATTCGGCTCACCGTAGTCGTCGCCGGCCGGCGTCGGAATGTCAGCGAACTCGCTCTTCGACCGCTCGTGCACGAACCAGTCGTGCACCATGAACTGGAGCCATGCCCCCGCCAGCAGATTCAGGATCGTGGCCGGCTTGAACGTGTCGCGGGTCATCAGCTCGCGGCTGACGACGCGGGGATTCGGAATCAGGAGGTTGGCCGTGTCTGGAAACGTGTGCTCGAGAGGAAAGTTGCGTCCGAAACGACGGCCCGCCGCGCCCATTTTCGGGAACCGCAGATCGTTGAACGTGCCATCGATCGTGCGTCCGGACCTGAGCGCCGGGTCGAGGGTGGACGGGATCTCCTGCCGCGGCTCCGCTGGTTCCTCCGTGTCGTGCAGGTTCTTCTCGCGCAGCTCGTTACGCATCTCCACCAGACTGGGACCCCCGAGCACGCCCGGTAACTGGTACCACGGTTTCTTGTTGAGCAGCTCTCCGAGCTTTCCAATCAGGTCGTCGGCCATGTGTGCTCTCCCGGGTCGAATCAGACGAACGGCGGCGGCGAGAACACCGACATGATCTCGGCGATCATCGCCTCCCGCGACGGGTAGCGCGACTCCTCGTAGCAGCCGAGCGGATTCTCGACCACATTCACGAGGCAGCGGTTGCAATAAGTACAGGGGCGATCGGCGCGGTCCTGGCCGCGGCGAAAGATCTCCACCAGATCGTTGTTGGCAATCAGCGGCCGCGCGATGCTCACCGCGTCGCAATCGCCCCGCTCGAGGGCAGCCGCAATGACCGACGCGGTCTGGAAGCCGCCGGTGCAGATCACCGGCACCGACACCGCCTCCTTCATCCGGCGCGCATCGGGCAGGTTCAACCCTTCGATCTGATCGGGGCCCGGCACGGTCGCCTGCCAGGCGTGCCGCGCAATCTCCGGGGTGGTGCGGAACAGCAGGTAGTTGCGGAAGGCGAGATCACCGCTCGAGATCATCGAGTCGTAGGTGTTGACGAGGTCGTCGACCGGGAGG
>WHSN01000226.1 GCA_009380045.1 Luteitalea sp. | reverse complement strand
GTCGTCGCGAGGAACAGGGCGGCCGTGCCGGCGAAGAGAATCTCAGTCCACATCGCGGCGGCGCCCCGCACACCCGGGTTGTGGGATGCATCGCACCTGCGCATCTTACCGGCTCGTGCTCAACTTCCCGCGTTCGCTGTCGCGCTATGCTGATTGTGAGTGCGCAATCCAGAAGGTTCCGGCCAGCCGGTGCGGCCCGGCGCGTCTGCGCTGGTTGCTCGAGATCCGAACTGCCACCTCTTCCGCCTCGCCTACCGTCCTCCGTACGACTGGCACGCCGTGCTCGCCTTCCTCGAGGCGCGAGCCACTCCAGGCGTCGAGTCGGTGGAGGCGCGCCACTACCGGCGGACCATTCGACTCGACGGGACGAGCGGTCTGATCGATGTCTATCACGACGAGCCGGAGTCTGCGCTCCTCCTCGAGGTCCGCTTCCCGGATCCTGGCGGGCTGCTGTCGATCGTGGAGCGAGTGCGGCGCACGTTCGATCTCGAGTCGGACCCCTCGGTCATCGCAGCGCACCTGGCCTCGGATTCGCTGCTCCGCGGACCCTTGGCAAGTCACCCCGGCATTCGAATGCCTGGTGCGTGGGACCGGTTCGAGCTGGCGGTGCGAGCTGTTCTGGGTCAGCAGGTCTCGGTCCGCGGAGCGACGACGATCGCCGGTCGAATGGCCTTGATGTTCGGTTCGGCTCTCGCCGACGACAGCGGGCTGAATCGCCTGTCTCCGACGCCCGCACAACTTGCCGCCGCGCCGCTCGAATCGGCAGGCGTCATGCCGGCGCGAGCACACGCGATCAGGGTCCTGGCGCGACGGGTGTGCGACGGAACGGTCTCGCTGGGCTCGTGCATCGATGGCAGGACCGCGATCGCGGCGCTCCGGACCGTTCCAGGTATTGGCGCCTGGACCGCCGAGTACATCGCCATGCGCGCCTTCGGCGAGGCGGATGCGTTTCCGAGCGGCGATCGAGTTCTCCGTCGCGCCGCCGGCAATGTCACCGCGCGCGAGCTGGATCGCCGGGCAGACGCCTGGCGCCCGTGGCGCGCCTCCGCTGTGATGCTCCTGTGGCAGCAAGCCAACGATGAACGTGGCACGCCGGCGGGACCGCCACATGCGCAATCGGGTCGCTCGAACTAGTCCCCTGGAAACGTGATGCGTTGCATAAGGCCCGGAGCGCGGCGCCCTGCTGGCAAGGCGCGAGGACTGAGCATAGTGGGCATATGTGAGGGACGAGCAACGCCGCCAGCGGGGATGCCCCGCCCGGGAGTTATGTGACGCATCACGTTTCCAGGGGACTAGCAGCGCCTCCTGCCTCGCCGCGCTGTTCCCGTCCTTGCCGAGGTTTCCGAAGCGGCCTTCGCGCTGGGCGGTTCGGCGAGCCTCGCCGAGCTCGTTGGGAGGATGGCGTGTGGCGGGAGATCTCTGACACCTGACCCCTGACCTACAATCATCAGATGGCCCGTTACACACTCGTCTACGGCGTCCGGCTCGTCCCTGAAGGCTCGGTCAAAGGTCTCGACGCCGCGACGCTGACGTTGAGCGACGGCAGCACGAGCGATGTGACCCTCCACACCATCGACGGCACCATCCCTCAGCTCCGGCGCGCCCTCGATCGCAGTCTCGACGCATTCTTCGACCTGCTCCCCGGGGCCGACGAAGAAGATCTCGAGAAGTTCGCGGACTGAAGGCGTCCATCGCGCGGGCCGGCTGGCGCCGCCGGCGCTGCGGCGGATGTCAGACGGCGGGCCGCTCCTCGACGGAGGTCCAGGCGACGAACGACACACGCCACTGCCGGTCGGCTCCTCGACACAACACCCAGACGTGACTTCCTGCGCTCGTCACCGGATGCATCGAGCCATCCGGAACGTAGCGTGTCTGATAATCGGCCACCTTGTACGCCACCCCACCGTCGCCCTCGATCCGCACGTTGCGGACCTCCAGCTCTTCGATCCGGACGAAGGGCTCCACGAGCCATGCGCGAACCGCAGCCTTGCCGCGGAGCGCATGCTCGTTCGGCGGCATCCACACCACGTCGTCGGTGCAGTGCTCGAGCACGGCATCCCCATGGCCTGCACGTTCTTCGGCCAGCCAGCGCTGCTCCAGATTGCGTATCGCCTGGCGGTCGGAGTCGTCGAGCACGTCACCAATTCTGACCGAAGCCGGTGCGGCCGCACCGACTTCGGCGCCGCACAGGGTACCGGTGTGATAATAGGCGGATGGGTGATCTGACCGAACGCCTTGTCGCCGAGCTGGTGGATGCGGTCCGCGCGCAGATCAGGAAAGAGCACAACGACCGGCTGCGCGATGTGTATCTGATCGGAGACATCGAGAAGGACACGGCGCGGGGCACCATCGAGCGGCTGCGCGAGCTGGCCAGCGAGAACAACCGGCCGATCGCCCTCTACATCAACAGCGCCGGCGGGAACGTCACCGACGGCCTGGCCATCCACGACTCGGTCCGCCATATCGTCAGCCGCGGCATCGAGGTGACGATCGTCGTCCAGGGCATGGCCTACTCGATGGGCTCGATCGTGCTGCAGGCGGCGAGCGACGGCAGGCGTTTCTCCTTCCCGCACTCGTGGATCATGATTCACGAGCCTGCGAAATGGGCCGGGTGGCAATCGACGACCGCCGCGGCGCAGCACCTCGAGCGGCTGAAGCAGATGCAGGATCAGATCTACAACATCCTGTCGTCGAGGTCGGGCAAGCCGCTCCGTCAGATCATCCGCGACACCAAGCGAACCGACTTCTATCTCGATGCGCGTCGGGCGCTCGACTACGGCTTGATCGACGCGATTGTCGCGGGCGAGCTGCCGCAGCCCAAGGCGGTTGACATGAAGGACGCGGCCGCGATTGCGGCGCCACAGCACGGGTTCGCGGCGGCGGAGAAACGGCCCGACCTCGGCGAGGCCGCGGCCGCGGGCAAGACCGAGGCGCCGCCGGCTACGACTCGAGAAACGCCTTGAACCCCCGGAACAGCTCCCACATGTCGGCCTTCGAGGCGACCTCGAGCGGCGAGTGCATGCTCAGGATGCCGATCCCGACATCGATCGCGTCGATGTCGGCGTTGGCGAACCACTGAGCAATCGTGCCGCCGCCGTAACCGGCGCGGTATGAATGGACCTGCCAGCGCACGCCGGCGGCGGTGAACAGGCGCCGGATCTGCGCAAAAAATTCCGCGTCGGCCTCACGCCCGGCGCCGTATTCCTTGAACACCAGCCCCCAGCCAAGACGTGCCGACCCGTTCGCCAGATACGGCTGGGGGAAGACCGGGTCGAGGGCTGTGGTGCAATCGGACACGAGCACGCGGGATGCCCGCAGCGCGTGCCGCAGCATCAGGTCGCTGTAGGCCGGCTCCTGCGCCGAGATCACTTCCGCCAGCAGCGTCCGGAACCACTCCGAGTTCACGCCGGTGGTCCAGGAATTCACTTCCTCGTTGTTGACGCCGTAAGCGATGGCGGTGTGCGTCGGGCTGTGCACCTCGAGAATCGCCCTGAACGCGGTGAAGCCGTTGGACCGATCGTCGTGGCCGTAGGCCCCGACCAGCTGGCGGTCGAGGCCGACGTCAACGGGCGCCTGCGCCGGAACAATCTGCAGGTCGGCCGCGAGGAAGTCGTCGGCGGTAAGGTTGTACTTGTCCTTCAGCGCCTTGGCCGCGGCGTCGCGGGTCATCGCGAGAATCGGATCGAGCTCCTCGGTCTGAATGACGTCGCGGTTGCGCCGCTCGAGGAAATCGCGGTCCACGTGCGGCGCCAGGTCGGCGATCAGCAGCACCGGGTCGGCCGGATCGTGTCCGATGTCGACGATCACTTCGGTGCCGTCGGTCTTGATGACCCGTCCGATTAGGGCCAGCGGCCGGTTCACCCATTGGTAGTTCTTCAGGCTGCCGTGCGTCGTGGTGTCGAACAGCGCGATGTCGAAGCTCTCGCGAAACGGCTTCGGCCGCAGCTGGAGCCGCACCGAGTCGTTGTGGGTGTTGATGATCCGTCCGCCCTTGGCGAGCGGCTCGGCGCCGATGACGAAGGCGGCAATCGTCCGATCCCGGTTCACCGCGTACCAACGGGACCCCGGGCCGACGTCGCCCTTCCCCGGCGACGCCGGCCACCGCCTGAAGCCGCCGGCATCGAGCAGCTTCACGACCTCCCGGACGAAGGTCATCTCGCTCTTCGCGCGGCCGATGAACTGCTTGTAGTCGTCGCCGAAGCGCATCACCTCGGTCTGCTGCGCCGGCGTCAGCGCCGGCCACACCGGTCCGGGTTCGGGACTCTGCGCCATCACCCGCCCGGTGGCCGCCAGAACCGCGACGACGAGCATCGCCGGCATTCGTATCCTCATGGGTTTACATCATAATTCACGCGTGAGACGCGAGACGCTCATCGACTTCTTTCACGATCTCGCCAGCGCGGGCGGCGAGTTCCTCGTGCACGACGATGGGTTTCGGACCCGGACGTTCAGCTACGCCGACGTCGGCCGCGCCGCGCACGGATTCGCCCGGCGGCTCGACAGCGCCGGCGTGGTTCGCGGCGACAAGGTGGTGTTCTTCAGCGAGAACCGTCCCGAGTGGATTGTCGCGTTCTGGGGCTGCCTGCTCCGCGGCGTCGTCGTGGTGCCGATCGACTACCGTTCGTCGCCGGAGCTCCTCGCCCGGGTCGCGCGGATCGTGTCGGCGAAGGCGCTGCTCGTCGGCCAGGATGTGCCGCCGATTGCCGACACCGCCGGCGCGCCGCTGTGGCGCCTCGCCGATCTGTCGTGGACCGACGCGGTCCAGCCGCCGATCGAGCCGTCGGTGGCCATCGGCCGCAGCGACGTCGCCGAGATCATCTTCACCTCCGGCGCCACCGCGGAGCCGAAGGGGGTGATCATCACGCACGCCAACGTGCTCGCGAACATCGTTCCGGTCGAGCGCGAGGTGCTGAAGTACCGGAAGTGGGGACGCCCGCTCTTCCCGCTGCGGTTCCTCAATCTCCTGCCTCTCAGCCACCTGTTCGGCCAGGCGATGGCCACCTTCATTCCGCCGATGCTTCCCGGCGTGGTGGTGTTCATGCGCGGCTACAACCCTGGTGAGATCGTCAGGCAGATCAAGAGCCGGCGCGTCTCGGTGCTGGTGTCGGTGCCGAAGATTCTCGACGTCCTCCGCGAACAGGTCGGACGAATGGGCGTCGAGGCGGAACCGGTCGAAGGATCCAGCCATGCCTTCGTCCGGATCGCCGGGCGGTGGTGGCGCCATCGGCACCTGCACCGGGCGTTCGGCCTCAAGTTCTGGGCGTTCGTCGCCGGCGCCGCGCCGCTCGACCGGGAGCTCGAGGCGTTCTGGGGCGACCGCGGGTTCGCCGTGATTCAGGGATACGGTCTCACCGAAACCGCGCCAATCGTGACGCTGAACCATCCGTTCGGCACCAGGCGCGGATCGGTCGGCAAGGCGATCGCGGGCGTCGAGATGAAGATCGCGGCCGACGGCGAGATCCTCGTGCGGGGGGAGAACGTCACCCAGGGATACTTCAACGCCGACGAAGAGACCGCCCGCGCCTTCGAGGACGGCTGGTTTCACACCGGCGACGTCGGCGAGATCGGTCCGGACGGGCAGCTCTTCATCCGCGGACGGAAGAAGGAGATGATCGTCACGCCCGAGGGGCTGAACGTCTTCCCCGAGGACGTGGAGCGCGTCCTCAATCGCGTGCCGGGCGTTCGCGACTCGGCCGTGGTCGGCATCTCGGCCCGCTCGGGCGGCGACGAGCGGGTGCACGCCGTGCTGGTCCTGGATCCGGGAGCTCGACCCGAGGAAGTGGTGCGGCTCGCCAACCCACAGCTCGCCGACCCGCAGAAGATCCGCATGGCCCACGCCTGGCCCGAGCCGGAGCTGCCGCGCACGGAGGGCACGCGCAAGCTCAAGCGCGCGGCGCTCCGCGAGTGGGTGAAAAGCGGCGCGACACCGCACCTTGCTGCCGCTAGAACCGACCGGCTGCACGCGCTCGTGGCCAAGTACGCC
>WHSN01000027.1 GCA_009380045.1 Luteitalea sp. | reverse complement strand
TGACGCGCTTCGTCATCTGAACAAACCGTGATGCGTCGGTTTGTTTGCGCGTGTTGAAGCGGTACGCCTGCTCGTCCACGTAGCGGAACAGGTGGAACGGTTCAACGCTGATGTAGGTGCCCTTCAGGCCACGCTTCAACAGGCTCCAAAAGTTCTCGCAGCCGTTCGTGTGAATCTGGCCGTCCACGTAGCGTTCGGCGTGGTCGATAAACTTGTGGATATAGAGGTCGCTCGGCCGCCATCCACGTGGCGTGGTGGGCTGGTACGCCGTGTAGGCGTCGGTATACAGGGTGGCGGTGCCATCCGTGACGACGTTCGTGCGAATGTGCTGCTGGAGTTCGTTGCGGCGTGTGTTTGGCACCACCACCGCGCGCACCTTGCTCTGGCCCTCTTGGCCGTGCCGTTCCAGCAGCGCGAACACGGCGACCTTGCCGCGCACACCAGTGGAGCGGCCCTTCGTGATGCCCTTGCGCTTCCACGCGTGCATGAATTTGGCGCGGCCTCCAATGAACGTCTCATCGGCTTCGACCTCGCCTTCCAACTTTTTTTCAAACGACCGCGTCTGCATCGCGAGGCGAATGCGATGGAGCATGAACCAAGCGGACTTCTGCGTCACGCCGATGGATTTGGCGAGTTCGTAGCTGCTGATGCCGTTCTTGGCGCTGGAGATCAACCAGATGGCGACGAACCACTTGTCCAGCTTGATGGGCGAATCCTCGAAAATCGTGCCGACCTTCGCGGAGAATTGACGCCGTGGGTGCTTGCCCTTGCACTGCCACCGGCGCTGGTTCGCCAGATACGCCACATCCTTGCTGCCGCAGTGCGGACAGGTGACGCCATCGGGCCAGCGTGCAGCGACCAGTTCGTCCTGGCAGACGTTCAGGTCGGCGTAGTGGCGAGTTGCCTCAAGGAGCGTTTTGGGTGAGTCGTTCGCGGCCATGAACGGATCATCCCACAACGGTTCGGATTAGTCAAGTATGTTGTTACCCGGGCTTGACCGGGGCGCCTCATTTATCCTACCATCCGGTTGCACGGATGCATGGAAGGGCGCCGGCTATCCTCGATCATCTCGCATCGCTCGCGGACACGACGCGGAGCCGGGCGCTCGTGCTCCTCGACCGGAACGAGCTCACCGTGTCCGAGCTGTGCCGCGTGGTGCAGCTGCCGCAATCCACGGTCAGCCGCCACCTGAAGGCCCTGGCCGATGGCGGATGGGTGTCGTCCCGCGCCGAAGGCACGAGCAACCTCTACACGATGACGCGGGACGAGCTCGAGCCGGCGGCACGCCGGCTCTGGCTGCTCGTGCGGGAACAGGTCGGCGCGACTCCCGCCGCCGTGCAGGACCAGCGCCGCCTGCAGCAGGTTCTTTCCGAGCGGCGCACCAAGTCGCAGGAGTTTTTCTCCTCGTCTGCCGGTCAGTGGGACCGGGTGCGCGACGACCTGTTCGGCGATCGCTTTCATCTCGCGGCCCTCGCCGGACTCGCGGAACCGGAGTGGGTCGTCGGCGACCTGGGTTGCGGAACCGGACAGGTGACGGCGGCGATCGCGCCGTTCGTCGCCCGCGTCGTCGCGGTTGACGGCTCCGCCGCGATGCTCCAGGCCGCGCGCAAGCGGCTGCACGGGGCGGACAACGTCGACCTTCGCCGCGGTGAGCTCGAAGCCCTGCCAATCGACGATGCGCGGCTGGACGCGGCGACGCTGATGCTGGTGCTGCACCATGTGCCCGATCCGGCGAAGGCGCTCGGCGACGTCGCGCGCGTGCTGAAGCCGAATGCCCGCCTGCTCGTCGTCGACACGCTGCCTCACGATCGCGAGAGCTACCGCCAGCAGATGGGCCACGTGTGGCTGGGATTCTCTGACGATCACCTTCGACGAGTGCTCACCGAGAGCGGGTTCGGCGCGATTCGCGTCGTTCCGCTCGCCCCGGATCCGAAAGCGAAGGGTCCGGCCCTGTTTGTCGCAACCGCAAGGAGAAGCTGATGGCTACTGTTGTCGAGAAACTGCATCCGTTCGCCGCCGCCAGGGCGAGTGGCCGCGAGCCGTTCAAGGTCAGGAGCCTGGCCGAGGCCGAATTCGGCCGCAAGGAAATCCGGCTGGCCGAGCAGGAGATGCCCGGACTGATGGCGCTACGGCGCCAGCATGGCGCGGCCAAGCCGCTCGCCGGCGCGCGCATCATGGGCAGCCTGCACATGACGATTCAGACCGCCGTCCTGATCGAGACGCTCACCGAGCTCGGCGCCGACGTCCGCTGGGTGTCGTGCAACATTTTCTCGACGCAGGATCACGCGGCCGCCGCCGTGGTGGTGGGACGTCCGGAGACCGGCGGCACCGCGGCCGGCCCGAACGGCACGCCGGTCTTCGCGTGGAAGGGTGAGACGCTCGACGAGTACTGGTGGTGCACCGAGCAGGCGCTCGAGTGGCCCGACGGCTCCGGTCCGACGCTGATTGTCGACGATGGCGGAGACGCGACGCTGCTGGTGCACAAGGGGGTCGAGTTCGAGAAAAGCGGAGTCGTGCCGACCTTCGATCCGGAGAAGGATCCCGAGGAGTGGGGCGTGATCCTCGAGACCATCCGGCAGTCGATGGCGAAGGACAGGAACCGCTACACCCGCATCGCCTCGTCGCTACGCGGCGTGAGCGAGGAGACGACCACCGGCGTGCATCGGCTGTATCAGATGATGGAGGCGGGCACGCTCCTCTTCCCCGCCATCAACGTCAACGACTCGGTGACCAAGAGCAAGTTCGACAACATCTATGGGTGTCGCCACTCGCTCATCGACGGCCTGAACCGGGCGACCGACGTCATGCTCGGTGGGAAGGCTGCGGTGGTGTGTGGCTACGGCGAGGTCGGCAAGGGATGCGCGCAGGCGCTGCGCGGCCAGGGCTGTCGCGTGATCGTGACCGAGATCGATCCGATCTGCGCGCTGCAGGCGGCGATGGAGGGCTATCAGGTGGCGACCATCGAGGACGTGATCGAGACCGCGGACATCTTCATCACGGCAACCGGCAACCACAACATCATCACCGTCGACCACATGGGCCGGATGAAGGACAAGGCGATCGTCGGCAACATCGGCCATTTCGACAACGAGATCGACATGGCTGGCCTGAAGAAGTATCCCGGCGTGGAGCGGATCAACATCAAGCCGCAGTACGACGAGTTCCGGTTCCCCGATGGCCACAGCGTGATGGTGCTCGCCGAAGGGCGGCTGTTGAACCTGGGCTGCGCGACCGGCCATCCCAGCTTCGTCATGTCCGCGTCGTTCACCAATCAGGTGATCGCACAGCTCGAGCTGCACGCGAACACCGGCAAGTACGAGAAGAAGGTGTACATGCTGCCGAAGCACCTCGACGAACAGGTCGCCAGGCTGCACCTCGATCACCTCGGCGTGAAGCTGACCAGGCTCACGAAGGATCAGGCCGACTACATCGGCGTGCCGATGGACGGGCCGTACAAGCCGGACCACTACCGGTACTGACGCCTGAATTGGAGATTCACGAGCTCGGACTGGGGTCTGTCGCGGGCTGGAGGATTGAGCGATCAACGATGGGGATTGCAGGTGTCGGAAGCGACGCCTGCAATCCTCCATTCTCGCCCAAGCGACCGGCAGGTGGGCGCGGGTGACACGCGGGACAGCAAGAGCCCCGGGGCCCGGCCGGGGCGGAATCGGCGCCCAGTCGGCGGACGCCCGTCCCGGATGAGCCGAACGCCGGCTGGCGTCAGCGCGAGACCATCTTCAGGTCGGCGGCCGCGATCGACATCTTGCCGTTCGCCGAGGTGACGTCGCCGGTGATCTCCACGGTGTGGGTGACGTGCGCGACCAGCTTGGCGTTCTTGTTGGCGGCGAGGTCGCCCTTGATCGTGTAAATCTTGCCGTCCGCGGTGAGGAGGGCCATCGGGGCGCCGCTCTTGGCGCATCCGACCGCGCAGTTCGCCGTATCGGCCGGCATCTTGTGGTCGTTGCCCTGGTTGTTCGCCTTGTCCTTCGCGTAGCAGTCTTCGTCGATAATCTGGCCCTTCAGGGTCTCGGTCGCGGCAAACGCCGGCGCACCCAAGGCTCCCACCAACAGGGCCGCTGCGACACCGATTGAAAGCTTCCGCATTCCATCCTCCTGGCCTGCTTCCTGATGGAAGCACCCGCTTGTATACCCCGCAGGCGACCGGGAGTCAACGGCGGGCCGCAGCCGGTGGCCAACGGAAACCGGCCGTGCGACAGCTTCGCGCCTATACTGATTTTCGATGCGCCAGATGTCGATTGCGCGCTACGGCGCGCCGGACGTGCTGAGGCTGCAGGAGCTCCCGACGCCGGCCCCCGCGGCCGGCGAGGTCCGCATCGCGGTGCGCGCGGCCGGTGTCAACTTCGCCGACATCCTGGCCAGGATCGGCCTATATCCCGACGCACCCAAGCCGCCGGTCGTGGTCGGGTACGAGGTGTCGGGCGTGGTCGACGCGGTCGCGGCCGACGTCTCCCGGGCCCACGTCGGCGACCGCGTCATCGCCCTCACCCGCTTCGGCGGCTACTCCACGCACGTCGTCGTGCCGGCTGGGTTCGTGTTCCCGCTGCCCGATGGCCTGAGCGACGCCGAAGGGGCGGCGCTGCCGGTGAACTACCTCACCGCCTTCATCGCACTCTACAGGCTGGCGAATGTCGCGGCCGGGGAGACGGTGCTCATTCACGGCGCCGGCGGGGGCGTCGGCATCGCCGCCACACAGCTCGCACGGCTCCGGCGCGCGACGATCATCGGCACCGCCTCGGCGGCGAAGCACCATGCGCTGCGCGCCTTCGGCGTCGATCACACGATCGACTACCACTCGAGCGATGTGTCCCGCGAAGTGCGGCGGATCACCGCCGACCGTGGAGTGGATGTCGTGCTCGATCCGATCGGCGGACGGAGCTTCGAGGCGAGCTACCGCCTGCTCGCGCCGCTCGGGCGTCTGATCCTGTACGGCGTGTCTTCGGTGGCCGCAGGTGAGCGGCGGAGCTGGTGGCGGGCGGCGCGGTCGCTGATGCAGATGCGATCGTTCAAACCGTTGTCGCTCATCAACCACAACCGGGGCGTGTTCGGGCTCAATCTCGCGCACCTGTGGGACGAGCACGCCCAGCTTGCCAGCGCCATGCAGACGCTGCTGCAGGAGACCGCCGCCGGCCGCCTGCAGCCGGTCGTGGCAAAGACCTTTCCGCTCGAGAACGCTCCGGATGCGCACCGCTACATGCAGTCACGGGCCAACGTCGGGAAGATCGTGCTGACCACGTGACCGGCCCACCCTTCGTCCACGCGTTGACAGTCGGCGCCGAGTTTAGGTAGGCTGACGGCACCATGTTCGTGCGCCATCATCATCTGCATCATCATCCGGCCGGCCAAGGGCGGTGGAGTTGCGCGTGATCGAGTTGTAAGGGCGAACGAACCTTCAAGACATGCAACCCCGCCAACCGGCGGGGTTTTTTGTTTCAGGTGATCTATGGATTTTTCGAAGCTGGACGGGCTGATTCCGGCCGTCATCCAGGATGCGGACAGCTCCGAGGTGCTGATGGTCGGGTTCATGAACGAGGAGGCGCTGGAGGTGACCAGGCAGACCGGCTTTGCGACCTTCTTCAGCCGCACCCGCAATGCGCTGTGGATGAAGGGCGAAACCTCCGGCAATCGCCTGCAGGTGACCGAGCTGCTCACCGACTGCGACGACGACACGGTGCTGCTGAAAGTGAAGCGGCTCGGCGACGGCAACGTCTGCCACACCGGCGAGCGCACCTGTTTCATCAAGCCAGCCGATCGTCGATGACCATGAGGCTCAAGCTCGGCATCCCCAAGGGCTCGCTGCAGGACTCCACCATCCAGCTCTTCGCGCGGGCCGGGTTCAACATCTATGTCAGCTCACGGTCGTACTTCCCCGCCATCGACGACGCGGAGGTCGAGTGCATGCTGATTCGCGCCCAGGAGATGGCGCGCTACGTCTCCGACGGGGTGCTGGACGCCGGGCTGACCGGCCAGGACTGGATCGCCGAGCACGAGGCAGGCGACGGTCGAACGGGCGTGATCGAGAGCATCGCGGATCTGATCTACGCCAAGCAGAGTTTCGGCAAGGTGCGATGGGTTCTCGCCGCCCCGGAAGACTCGCCATACCACTCTGCGAAAGACCTCGAGGGCAAGACCGTCGCCACCGAGCTCGTACGGGCGACCCGCGCCTACTTCGAGCGCCAGCGCGTGAACGTGAACGTCGAGTTCTCATGGGGCGCCACCGAGGTGAAGCCGCCGACGCTGGCGGACGCGATCGTCGAGGTGACCGAAACCGGCTCGTCACTGCGGGCCAATCGTCTTCGCATCATCGATACGCTGATGGAGTCGAACACGCAGCTCATCGCCAACAAGACCGCTCTGGCCGACTCGTGGAAACGAACGAAGCTCGAGAACATGGCGCTGCTGCTGAAGGCGGCAATCGAAGCCCAGGGGCGCGTCGGCCTGATGCTGAACGTCCGCCGCGAAGATCTGAGCAACATCCTGGCGCTGTTGCCCGCGCTCCAGCGGCCGACCATCTCGGCGCTGAGCGACGACGAGTGGGCCGCGGTGAACACGATCATCGAGGAGCGTACGGTGCGCGACCTGATCCCGCGCCTGAAAGCGGCGGGCGCACAGGGGATCGTCGAGTATCCGCTGAACAAGATTGTGTTGTAGGGATCAGGGATCAGAGGCTTGAAGATTATCGACGCGACCAATCGGCGGGCGATGGAGCGGGTGTTCGCGCGCGACCGGGTGGGCGATCGCGCGCTGGACCGGCGGGTCTCGGCCATCGTCCGGCGCGTGCGCAGCGAGGGCGACCGGGCGCTGGTCCGATACGCACGCCGGTTCGACGGCCTGTGCGCACCGCTCGAGGTGTCGCGCGACGAGATCGTCGCCGGCGCGGCGTCGGTGTCCGCCGAAGTCCGTCGTGCCATCACGCAGGCCGCGAACAACATCGCACGGGTCGCCTTCCGCCAGATCCCGAAGCACTGGGATCTCGACGTCGTGCCGGGTGTGACCGTCGAGCAGCGGGTCGAGCCGCTGCGGCGGGTTGGCTGCTACGTCCCGGGCGGACGCTTTCCACTCCCCTCGTCGCTGCTCATGACCGCGGTGCCGGCCCGCGTGGCCGGTGTCCGCGAGATCGTCGCCGTCTGCCCCCGGTCCGAGCCGGCCGTGCTCGCCGCGGCTCTTGAAGCCGGCGTGACCCGGCTGTACCGGGTCGGCGGCGCCCACGCCATCGCGGCGCTCGCCTATGGCACCGACACGGTTCCTCGCGTCGACAAGATCGTCGGGCCGGGCAACCGCTACGTGGCGGCGGCCAAGGCGCAGGTGTCGGCCGACTGCGCGATCGATTTCCATGCCGGTCCAACCGAGATCGTCGTTGTCGCCGGCCCGGCTCGTTCCGACCGGAGTGCGGACCGGCGCGCGGACTGGTATGCGGCGGATTTGGTGGCACAGGCCGAGCACGACCCCGACGCCCGATCGATTTTCATCACCTGGCATCGCGGCTACGCCGAACGGGTCGTCAAGGCGGTGCTCAGGCTCGCCGTCGGCCGCGAGATCGTGCAACAGTCGCTCGCGGCTCACGGTGTGGCGATCCTGGCCCGGTCGGCCGACACGGCGATGGCGATCGCCAACCGTCTGGCGCCGGAACATCTGGTGGTCGATCGCGAGGCGCTGATCAGGCGGCCAACCACCGCCGGCGCCGTATTCGTCGGACCCTTCGCCGCGCAGGCCGCGGGTGATTACGCGACCGGATCGAACCACGTGTTGCCGACCTCCGGAGCGGCGCGGTTCCGCGGCGGTCTGAGCGCGGCCGATTTCGTCCGCGTCATGTCGGTGCAGCGGCTCACCCGGGCAGGGCTGGCGAGGCTGGCGCCGACCGCGGTGCCGCTGGCGCGCGCCGAGGGGCTGCGAGCCCACGCCGAGTCGATTGAGGTGCGGCTGCGATGAACAAGTACCACAAACCTGCCGAGCTGTACGACGGCCTGCGCCTCCACCAGAACGAGAACACTGGCGTCTGCTCGCCGAAGGTGCTCGACGCGCTGCGGTCGCTGCGGGCGGACCAGATTGGCTTCTATCCGCCCTACGAGTCGACCACCACGGTGTGCGCCGAATATCTCGGCGTCGCGCCAGATCGGTTGTCGCTCCTGAACGGCCTCGACGAAGGGATCATGGCCACTGCCGTCGGGTATCTGAGACCGACTGCCGGCGGCGGACCTGCTGAAGCCGTCGTGCCCGAGCCGGCGTTCGAGATTTTCGCGTTCGACACCGAGGTGGTCGGCGGCCGGCCGGTGCGCGTCGCGCCGAATCCTGACTTCTCGTTCCCGCTCGAGCGCGTCCTGGAGGCCATCACCGCGAACACCCGGGTGGTGTTCCTCACGAACCCGAACAACCCCACCGGCATGGCGATGCCGAACGAGGCGATCCGGGCAGTCGCCCGGGCCGTGCCGGCGGAGGCGGTGGTGTTTGTCGACGAAGCGTACGCGGAGTTTTCCGGCGTCACCTTCATCCCCGAGCTCGCCGCATTTCCCAACGTGCTGGTCGGCCGCACCTTCTCGAAGGCGTTCGGCCTTGCCGGCCTCCGCATCGGCGCGATCACCGGTGCGCCGGGCGCGCTCGAGCCGATCCGCCTGGCGGTTCCGGTCTACAGCGTGAACATCGCCGCCACCGTCGCCGTGGAGGCAGCGTTGCGGGACCGCGACTACTTGAACGGGTATCTGCGGCAGGTCGAAGAGTCCAAGTCGCTGCTCTACGCGGCCTGCGACCGGCTGGGGCTGACCTACTGCAGGAGCGCCGCCAACTTCGTCCTGGTCTGCGCCGGCGATCGACTGAACGCGATCGTGAACGGCGCCGCCGCCCGGGGAATCTACCTGCGAGACCGATCCGGGGAACCCGGGTGCGGCGGCTGCCTTCGCATCGCGACCGGCGTGGTCGAGCACACGCGCCGTTGCATCGACGTCATGGAGGACATCCTGTGCGCCGCGCGGTAGTCGATCGCAGGACGACCGAGACCGAGATTGCGCTGACGATTGCGCTCGAAGGCCGGGGCCAGTACTCGGTCCACACCGGCATCAGGTTCCTCGATCACATGCTCGAGCTCTTCGCCCGTCATGGCGGCTTCAACCTCACGGTGAACGCCACCGGCGATCTCGACGTCGACCAGCACCACACGGTCGAAGATCTCGGGATCGCGCTTGGCGAGGCGGTGTCGCAGGCGCTTGGCAATCGCCGCGGCATCAACCGCGCCGGCTACTTCGTGATGCCGATGGACGAGACGCTCGCCGTCGCCGCCATCGATCTGGGAGGCCGGCCACACGCGGTCGTGACGCTGAAGACCACCGCCAGGCAGGTCGGCGATCTGCAGACCGAGCTGGTGCAGGACTTTTTCGAAGGCTTCGCGATCGGCGCCCGCGCCAACATCCATGTGAAGGTGATCTACGGCCGCTCCAGCCATCACAAGATCGAGGCGGTGTTCAAGGCGTTCGCGCGGGCGCTGCGGGTCGCCTGCGCGAAGGACAAGCGGATGGCGAGGATGCTGCCGAGCACCAAGGGGCTGCTGTGATCGCGCTGGTCGACTACCAGGCGGGAAATCTGACGTCGGTCCGCAAGGCACTCGCGGCGATCGCGGCCGACGTCTACACGCCGGACTCCCCGGCGCAGCTCGCCGACGCCGGGGGAATCATCGTGCCTGGCGTCGGCCATTTCGGGGCCACCCGGGCGCTCGACGGCGGCTGGATCACGGCGATGCTGGCGCATGTGCGGCAGGGCCGGCCGATCCTGGGCATCTGCCTGGGCATGCAGTGGCTGTTCGAAGGGAGCGAAGAGGCGCCCGACCTGCCGGGCCTCGGCCTGTTCGCCGGCTCGTGCCGACGCCTTCAGATTGAACGCCACGCACCGCTCAAGGTCCCGCACGTCGGCTGGAACAGCCTGGCATGCGCCCGGCAGGCGACGATTCTCGATGGCATCGCGGACGGCGCACAGATGTACTTCACGCACAGCTACATCGCGCCGATCAGCGGCGACACGGTGGCGTCGACCGAGCACGGCGAGAGGTTCGCGTCGGTCGTTCAGCGCGGGCCGATCGCCGGCGTGCAGTTCCACCCCGAGAAGTCGGGGGAGGCCGGGCTGCGGATTCTCCACAACTTCACCCGCATGGTGAGCTAGCCGCCGTGTTGTCCAAACGGATCATCGCCTGCCTCGATGTGCGGGACGGCCAGGTCGTGAAAGGGGTGAACTTCGGCGGGCTGCGCAGCGCGGGCGATCCGGCGGAGCTCGCGCGGCGCTACAACGTCGAAGGGATTGACGAGCTCGTGATCCTCGACATCACCGCGACGCTCGAACGACGGCGCGCCATGGCCGAGACCATTCACGCCGTGGCCCGCGAGCTCTTCATCCCGCTCGCGGTCGGCGGCGGGATCAGGACCGAAGAGGATGCGGCGGCAGCCATCGAGGCCGGCGCCGACAAGGTGAGCCTGAACACCGCGGCGCTGTCGAACCCGGCGGTCATCACCACGCTCGCCAGCCGATATGGCAGCCAGGCCGTGGTGGTCGCGATCGATGCCAAGCGGCAGGGTGAGCGCTTCGCCGTGTTCGCGCGAAGCGGTCGGGCGGCAGCGAATCGGGACGCCGTCGAGTGGGCACGCGAGGCCGAAGCCCGTGGCGCCGGCGAGATCCTGCTCACGTCCATCGACCGGGACGGCACCAAAGCCGGCTTCGAGTGCGACCTCACGGCCGCGGTCTCCACGGCGGTCTCGATACCGGTGATCGCCTCCGGCGGCGCCGGCGGCCTCGGCGACTTCGTCGACGTGTTCACGCGAGGCGCCGCGGACGCCGCGCTCGCCGCCTCGATTTTCCACTACGCCGAGACCAGCGTGCATGCGCTCAAACAACACTTGCGCAATCACGGGATCCCGGTGAGGCTCTAGAGAACCCTTCGGATGAGCGGCCAGCCACGAGCGCACGAAAACATGCCACGACGTGCGAGCCAGGACGGCCGTTTCATCTGATCATCAGGTGGTTCGCCTGGTGTTCCTCGTGAATTGACATGCTGATACCCGCAATCGATCTCAAGGGCGGCGCCGTCGTCCAGCTCATTCAAGGCGAGCGCCTGGCGATCCGGGACGACGATGTGTTCAGGTGGGTGACGCGGTTCGAGCGCTTTCCGAAGGTTCAGGTGATCGATCTCGACGCGGCGATGGGCAAGGGAGACAACCTCCCGATCGTCCGGCAGATCGCCGCCCGGCTGTCGTGCAGAGTCGGCGGGGGGGTGCGGACGGTGGAGCGGGCGACAGATATCCTCGCCGCCGGCGCCCGGCAGATCATCGCCGGCTCGGCCCTGTTCAGGGACGGCCGTCCCGATCTCGCGTTCGCACAGGAGCTGGCCGCAGCGGTCGGCGCCGAGCAAGTCATTGCCGCCGTTGACAGCCGCGGTGGAAAGGTGGCGATCCACGGATGGAAGACACTCCTGCCGCTCAGCGCGACCGACGCCGTTCGCGCGCTCGAGCCCTACTGCGGGGAGTTCCTGTATACGCACGTCGACGCCGAAGGGCTGATGGGTGGGACGAACATCGAGGCCATCCTGGAGGTCCGGCGCGCCTCGTCGCGGCGGCTCACCGCAGCCGGCGGCATCACCACCCAGGAGGAGATCGATCTGCTGGATGCCAACGGCGTCGACGCCGTGGTCGGGATGGCGGTGTATACCGGCAAGCTCAAGATTTCCCCGAATGATTGATAAAATCGAGTTTCGCTCCGTCCCGGAGCAGTCCGTATACCCACGTGAACATAGCCGTTCCGGCTCGTCCCGACATTCGACCTGACGCGACAACGCCCTCTCTCGGGGGGCGAACCACCGCCGACGGGAAGTTCCTGCGCGCCGACGGCGGCCGATTTCTGGTCAAGGGTGTCACCTACGGCACGTTTGCACCGGATGCCGCCGGCTATCAGCTTCCCGCGCCGCAGCAGAACGCGGCCGACTTCCGCCTGATGGCGGAGCTCGGCTTCAACACCGTCCGGGTCTACACGCCGCCCAATCGCGGCCTGCTCGATGAAGCGGCGCGCCACGGGCTCCGCGTGATGATCGGGCTGCCGTGGTCGCAGCACGTCGCCTTCCTCGACGATCGGCGGCTGACGCGCAGCATCCAGCGCGAGGTGGTCGAGAGGGTTCGGGCGCTCGGCGACCATCCAGCGGTGTTGATGTTCGCGCTCGGGAACGAGATCCCTCCGGGGATCGTCCGCTGGCACGGCCGCCTCCGCGTCGAGCGCTTCCTGCATCGCTTGTACGAGGCGGCGAAGGACGCGTCGCCGGCGAGCCTGCTCACCTACGTCAACTTCCCGCCGACGGAGTTCCTCGATCTGTCGTTCTTCGACGTCTGCGCGTTCAACGTCTACCTCCATCGGGAAGCGGACCTTCGCGCCTATCTGGCCCGCCTGCAGCACCTCGCCGGGCACAAGCCCCTGCTGCTGGCCGAAGCGGGCGTCGACAGCATCCGCGAAGGCGAAGACGGTCAGGCGTCGATGACGGCGATGCACATCCGTGTCGCGTTCGAAGAGGGCGCGTGCGGTGCGGTGGCGTTCGCCTGGACCGACGAGTGGTGGCGCGGCGGGTTCGAGGTGGAGGATTGGGCGTTCGGGCTCGTCGACCGTCAGCGCCGGCCGAAGCCGGCCGCGGCGGCGGTTGCCGCCGCGTTCGCCGATGCGCCATTTCCCCAGGCGAGACAGCAGGCGTGGCCCCGGGTGTCGGTCGTCGTCTGCGCCTACAACGCGGCGGACACGCTGGAAGACAACCTCGGCTCGCTCGAGCGGCTCACCTATCCCGACTTCGAGATCATCCTGGTGAACGACGGCTCGCGCGACCGCACGAGCGAGATTGGACATCGGCATCCCCGCGTGCGAGTGGTCGACATCCCCAACGGCGGCCTGAGCGCCGCGAGAAACGTCGGGCTCGCCCACGCGACCGGCGACATCGTCGCCTACACCGACGCGGACACGCGGGTGGATCAGGACTGGCTCACCTTCCTGGTTCAGCCATTCCTCACCTCGGATGTCGTCGGATCGGGCGGCCCCAACGTCGTGCCGGCAGATGACCCGCCGATGGCGCAGTGCATCGCGCGCGCGCCGGGCGGGCCGACGCACGTGCTGCTCGACGACCGCATCGCCGAGCACGTGCCCGGGTGCAACATGGCGTTCCGGCGCGGTGCGTTGCTCGCGATCGGCGGCTTCAACCCGATCTACCTGCGCGCCGGCGACGACGTCGACGTGTGCTGGAGGCTGCAGGCGCGCGGCTGGCGGATCGGCTTCTCATCGTCGGCGCTGGTGTGGCATCACCATCGGTCGTCGATCAAGGCCTACTGGCGGCAGCAGGTCGGATACGGCGAGGGCGAGCGCTGGCTGATGGCGCATCACCCCGAGAAGTTCCTCGATGGCCGGATGCTGTGGCGTGGCCGCATCTACAGCCCGCTGCCGTTCGTCCGATCGCTCTGGGGGGAGCGGATCAATGCCGGGGTGTGGGGCACGGCGGCGTTCCCGTCGGTGTACCGGACCGATGTCCACCCGTTCGCGTTTCTGCCGCACTCGTTCCGATGGCAGCTCATTTCGACGATCCTCGCGGCGGTCGGATGCGTCGTCGCGGCGATCGGCGATCACGCCTGGGCGGCGGCGATGCTGCTCGGCACCGGACTGGTCGGCATCGCGGCGACGATCGCCAAGAACGTCTCGTATTCGTTCCGGTCCGATGTCGACTCGCTGCGCGGCAGCCGTCTCTGGTATCGCGCGACGGTGGCCTACCTGCACTTCATCCAGCCGTTCGCGCGCATTCGCGGGCAGATCCGCGGGCTGCTCGCGCCGCCGGAGGTCGTCCTGCCGGTCGCGGAGCGTCAGACCAGCCGCGGTCCGCGTCCGTCGCTGCGCGAGGCGGTCCGGGCGCTGCTGCTGCTCTGCGGCACCTTCACCGAAGACCGCTACTGGAGCGAAGCCTGGACGACGACCGATCGCGTGTTGACCCAGCTCACCGAGTGGCTGCGGCGGTCGCGCGCGGTGCGGATGGTGGAGATCGACGACGGGTGGGCGAACGATCGCGACGTCAGCGTGCTGGTCGGCCGGTGGGCGTGGCTCGACGTCCGCGCGATCGTCGAGGAACACGGCGCCGGCAAGGGGCTGCTGCGCGTCAGCTCGCACCTGCGCCCGACCAACTTCGGCATCGTCTCTGCCGTCGCCATTGCGGCGGCGCTGCTGGCGTCGGCCCTGACCGGTCTTGCGCTCCGGTGGCCGCTGGCCGGCGCGGCGGCGGCGGCGGTTGCCCTCGCCATTCCGGGGTTCGCGGCGTGGCGCACGGCGCAGGTGACGGCGATCGTCCACCGCGGCGTGACCTGGGTGGCGAATCAGGGCGGCATGGTGGCGATGAAGTCCGGGCCGGCGCGGGTTCCGCTCGTGGCGCCGTCGGTGCTGCGGGTCTACGGCCTGCGCACCGCCGCCGTGTTCCTGGTGATGATTGCCGGGCTCGGCGCCGGCACCTTCATGCTGCGGGAAGTAGCCACCGCCGAGGTGATCGGCGCGCGGAAGGGATACGCCGGTGACAACGGGCCGGCGATCCAGGCGCTGCTCAATACGCCAGGCGGCATCGCCGTGGCCGCAACCGGGGACGTCTACTTCGCCGATTCCAACAACCAGGTGATTCGCCGCATCGATCCGCGCAACAACATCACCACGGTCGTCGGCAACAACGCCCTCGGCACCGGGTTCTCCGGCGATTTCGGGCGCGCCACCGAGGCGCAGCTCGACACGCCGGACGGCGTCGCCATCGCCCCGGACGGCGACCTGATCATCGCCGACTCGCGCAACGATCGCATCCGGCGGATCGACGAGCAGACCTCGATCATCATCACGATTGCCGGCTCCGGGAAGAACGGCTACGACGGCGACGACAAGCCCGCGACCGAAGCGATGCTGAACAATCCGGGCGGTGTGGCGGCCGCCATCAACGGCGACATCTACATCGCCGACACGCTGAACTACCGCGTCCGGATGATCGACCATGCGACCGGGTTCATCCACACCATCGCCGGAGATGGCGAACCGGGCGGAGATGGCGAATCGGTCGGCGACGGCGGCCCGGCGCTCGGCGCGCACCTGAACCTGCCGAGCGACGTGGCGATCGCGCCCAACGGCGACATCTACATCGCCGACATGCATCACCAGCGCGTCCGCCGGGTCGATGCGCGCACCCGGCTGATCTCGACGGTGGCGGGGAGCGGCCGGTGGGGCTACAGTGGTGACGATGGTCCGGCGACCGAGGCCACCCTCGCCGGGCCGGCCGGCATCGCCGTGGTGCCGGAGGACAGCGGCGACAAGGTCACCCTGTTCATCGCCGACTACTACAACGGCCGGGTGCGGGCAGTCGGACCCGATGGCATCATCCGCGACGTCAGCGACAGCAGCCGCGATGCCTTCGGCGCGCCGACGCGCGTCGCCTTCGCGCCGGGCAGCGGCTGGCTGTACGTCGCCGACTCCAGCCGCGACCGTCTGGTCGTGCTCAACATCCCGAGAATCGCGCCCAGCCTCATTCCCCCCCGTCCGGCAGCCGTCGGATCCGACCGCGAGGCCAGCCAGTGACCGCCCCGTCGGATCCGAACGGGCCGCTGCTGCCCTGGACGCTGTCGTTCCTGCGTCCCCACCGGTCGCGGGTGCTGCTGCTGATGCTGCTCCTGGTGATCCAGATCGGCCTCGGCGCGCTGCAGCCGTGGCCGCTCAAGATCGTCATCGACTACGTGCTCGACGAGCGGCCGCTGCCGCCGACGATCGCCGCGGCGCTGGCCGCGGTGACCGGCGGGAATCTCCGCGTCCTGCTGGTCGCCTTCGTCCTCGCCGGCGTACTGCTGCAGGTGATCAACCAGGTGCTCACCGCCTATGCGATGCAGTTGCAGGTGGATACCGGACAGCGCATGGTCTACACGCTGCGCTACCGGTTGTTCCAGCACCTGCAATCGCTCGGCCTGCACCATCACATCACGACCAATACCGGGGACGCGGTCTACCGGGTGGACGTTGACGCCTACTCGATCGAGAATCTGGTGATGAGCGGCATTCTGCCGCTGGCGACCTCGATCATCACGCTGCTGGTGATGTTCGCGATCCTGTTGCGGCTCGACTTCACGGTCGCACTCCTGGCGCTCAGCGTCATGCCGTTTCTCTACATGCTCCTGCGCTACTACATGTCAACGCTGTCGCAGCGCGAAGAGCGGGTGAAGGAGCTCGAGTCGAACCTGATCCAGCGGCTGTACGAGACCTTCTCGTCGATCCGGCTGGTGAAGAGCTTCGCCCGGGAGCCGCACGAAGCGACGCGCTACGCCGAGGCGGGTGACACGACGATGCGCGCGCGCATCGCGGTGACGTGGCAGCAGTCGGTGTTCGGCGTGCTGGTCGGGCTGACGACCGTGTTCGGCACCGCCTCGGTGCTGATCGTCGGCGGCATGCACGTGATGAACGGGCAGATGACGGTGGGCGATCTGACGGTCGTTCTCAGCTATCTGGGCGCGGTCTACGGCCCGTTGTCGGCGATTGCCCACACCACGGGCCAGGTGCAGGGCGCGGTCGCGGGCGCGCGGCGGGTGCGCGCGATGCTCGCGATTCAGCCCGAGACGCTCGATCCGCCGGATGCGATTCCGGCGACCGGCATCCGGGGCCACGTGCGGTTCGAGGACGTCGGGTTCACGTATCCGGACGGCACCGCGGTGCTGCACGACATCACGTTCGAGGTCGCGCCTGGCCAGATGATCGCACTGGTCGGGCTGACCGGCGCCGGGAAGACCACGCTCGTCAGTCTGATCCCCCGCTTCTACACGCCGACCTCCGGCCGGGTGCTGATCGACGAGCTCGACGTCCGCGACTACCAGATCCGCCCGTTGCGCGAGAAGATCGCGATTGTCCTGCAGGACCCGGTGCTTTTTTCAGGAAGCATCGCCGACAACCTGCGCTATGGACGGCTCGACGCGACAGATGCCGAGATCGAAGAGGCGGCGCGCGCGGCCCACGCGCACGAGTTCATCGCGCATCTGCCGAAGAAATACGACACGCTGATCGCGGAGGCTGGCGGCGGCCTGTCCGGCGGCGAGCGTCAGCGGCTGAGCGTGGCGCGAGCGCTCCTGAAGAACGCGCCGATCCTGATTCTCGACGAACCGACCTCCTCGCTCGATGCCATCTCCGAGGAGATCGTCTTTTCCGCGCTCCGCCGCCTGCGCTCCGGCCGCACGACGATCGTGATCGCCCACCGTCTGTCGACGGTTCGTGACGCCGATGCGATCCTCGTCCTCGACGGCGGCCGGATCGCGGCGCAGGGACGGCACGAAGACCTACTCAACACCAGCCAGCTCTATCGCCGGATGTGCGCGCGGCTGTCGGTTGGCAAGTCGCTCGATGAGCCGGAGACGGTTGACGAGCTGATTCAGGCGGCGCGGCCCTGAAGATCCTGCTCGCCGGCATCATTGCGCGGTATCCGTTCGGCGGCGTCACCTGGTGTTCGCTGATGTACCTGCTCGGCCTGCGGGCGCTCGGTCACCAGGTGTTCTACATCGAAGACACCGGCGAGTGCGTCTACGACCCGGTGCAGAACACGCGATCCACCGATCCGGTCTACGGCACCCGCCACATCCAGCAGTCCCTGGAGCCGTTCGGTCTCGGCGATCACTGGGCGTTCGTCAACTACGACGGCACCTACCACGGCAGGAGCGCCGCAGACGTGAAGCGGTTCTGCGCCGACGCGGATCTCTACATCAACCTTTCTGGCGGCGCCTGGTTCTGGCGCGACGAGTACGCCCGCATTCCACGAAGCGTGTTCATCGACTCGGATCCCGCGTTCACCCAGCTGGCGATCGCCAAGGCGGAGCCCTGGTACGTGGAGTTCTTCCAGCGGTTCTCGCACCTGTTCACGTTCGGATCGAACATCGGCACGCCGGCTTCCCCGGTGCCGGTCGGCGATTTCGTCTGGCACAAGACCTGGCAGCCGATCACGCTCGCGGAGTGGCGGCCGGACCGGCCGCCGGCCGATCGGTTCACGTCGGTGATGACCTGGCAGATCGAGAGCTTCACCGATGTCGGCGGCAACAAGGACCAGGAGTTCGTGAACTACATCGACCTTCCGTCGCGGACCGCGCAGCCGTTCGAGCTGGCGATCAACGGGCCGCAGACGCTGCTGCGCGAGCACGGCTGGACCACCGTCGACGCGATGGGCGTGTCGCGGACGCTGTGGGATTACCGCGCGTTCATCCACCGGTCGCGGGCGGAGTTCGGGGTCGCCAAGCACACCTACGTGTCGAGCCGGTGCGGCTGGTTCAGCGACCGCACCGAGTGTTATCTCGCATCGGGACGGCCGGCGCTGGTGCAGGATACGGGGTGGACCGCCCACCTGCCACACGGCGAGGGACTGCTCGCGTTCTCGTCCCCCGAAGAGGCGCTCGATGGGATCGACCGCATCAACGGCAACTACGCCGCGCACGCCCGGCGGGCGGCCGACATCGCTGCCGAACACTTCGAGGCGTCACGCGTGCTGACGCCGCTCCTGGACACCGCATCGGGATGAATCCGCTTCGTATCGCGCACGTCGGACCGGTCGCCACCAGCATCCCTCCTCCGAGGTCAGGCTCGGTGCAGATGACGGCGTCGCTGCTCAACGAGGGGCTGGTGGCGCGCGGCCAAGACGTCACGCTGTTTGCCACCGGCGACTCGACGACCCGCGCCAAGCTGCACGCGCTGTTTCCCCGCGGCTACTGGCACGACGAAACCATGTGGCCGTGGGAGCTCTACGAGATGATGAACCTGGCGGCGGCGGTGGAGCGCGCCGACGAGTTCGACATCATCCATTTTCAGGCCGCCTACTACCCGATGGCGCTGCCCTTCTCGCGGCTGTCCCGCGTGCCGCTGGTGCAGACGCTGCACCACTCGCCGACGGTGGCGGAAATGGGCCTGTGGTCGCGCTACCCCGAGGCGCCGTTTGTGGCGATCTCCAAGGAGCAGGCCAGCCTGCTCACCGGCCTGAACGTCGCCGGCATCGTGCTGCACGGGATCGACACCGACCGGTTCACCTTTCGCGAGACGCCGGAGGACTACCTGCTGTTTCTCGGGCGTTTCACCGAAGGTAAAGGCGTGCTCCAGGCGATCGAGGTGGCGAAGCGCGCCGGCATGCGGTTGATTCTGGCCGCGAGGGAGGAGCCCTATTACCGCGAGAAGATCGCGCCGCACGTCGATGGACGGCAGATCGTGTACTTTGGCGAGGCCGACTTCGACGCCAAGGTCAGGCTCTACGGCGGCGCGCGGGCGCTGGTCTACCCGATCCAGGCGCGAGAGCCGTTCGGGCTGGTCCTGGCGGAGGCGATGGCCTGCGGCACCCCTGTCGCCGCGCTCGACCGGGGCGCCGTCCGCGAAGTGGTGGAAGACGGCGTCACCGGCGTGGTGTTCGACGATCTCGACGCGATGATCGGCGGGCTCGACGACGTGTTCAAACTGGACCGCCGCCGTGTGCACGACCGCTCGGTTGCGAGGTTCGGCATCTACCGCATGGTGGACGAGTACATCGACGTCTATCGTCGAATCATCGCCGCCCACCGGGCGGATGTCCCGTGAGCGCGGCGTGGCTCGCCGGCCGCACGGTGCTGGCCGTCTTCGCTCATCCAGACGACGAGTCGCTGGCATGCGGCGGGACGCTCGCCCGTCTCGCCGATCTCGGGCTGAGAGTGGTGGTGATGTGCGCGTCGCACGGCGAGCGAGGCGCACATACCGGTCCGGCGCGAAACGATCAGCTCGGGCGCGTCCGCGCCGTGGAGATGCGCGACGCTGCCGCCGCGCTCGGGATCGCGGAGGTCATCCTCCTCAATCATCCGGACGGTGACCTCCGCTGGGCCGAGGTGTCGGAATTCAACGCCGAGCTGCTGCTGTTCATCCGCCGCTATGCCCCCGCGGCGATCATCACGTTCGGCGACGACGGGCTCTACTGGCATCTCGATCACGTCGGGGTGCACGAGCGGACAACCACCGCGGTCCGGATTCTCGGCCCCAGCGCCCCACCGCTCTACTACGTGACGATGTTGCGCGGGATCATGCCGCAGATCGTCGCCGCCGCGCGGGAGCGCGGCTGGACGCCCCCGCCGAAAGGGTTCTGGAGCCTCGAGCCCGCGGCCTTCGGCCTCCTGGCCGCGCCCGCGACCATCACCATCGACGTCGGCGACTGGGTGTCGCGAAAGGTCGCCGCCATCCTGAGTCATCGCACACAGATGGGGATCGGCCATCCCTTTGCACAGATCGACGACGCGGACGCGCGACGATGGCTCGGCACTGAACAGTTCCATCGCGCCGACCTGCCGATGACCGGCAATCTCGTCCTGGAACGGCTATGCACATAAGCATGTTTGAGGTTCTCCGGTGCCCGTACTGCGGCGGGCGGCTGGAGGTGGTGCCGTCGATCTATCACCGTGTGTTCGAGGACCAGATTCACGAAGCGGTGATCGCCTGTCACTGCTGCGTGTTCCCGGTGGTGGACGGCATTCCGGTGCTGCACCTGCTGCCGGCGGCGATCACCGCGCGGGAGCACATCGAAGCCGAACAGCCGTCGCTCGCGCTGCGCGCGATGGTCGGGTTGAACGACGCCGGCGAGGCGGCGCGGTTCGAAGCCGCGGCGCGCTCCGACGCCTCGACCTACCGCGACATCGTCGAGGCGCTCGGCCCGACCTTCGAGGGCGGGTATTTCCTCTACCGCTTCTCCGATCCGACGTTCGTCGTGGCCGACGCGGTGCTGCGGGCAGTGGCCGGAACCGTGCTGAAAGGCGCGCGGCGCGCCGTGGACATCTGCGGCGGATCCGGTCATCTCACCAGGTCGCTCCTCGAGCTGTCGGCTCCGGCGCCGATCCTCGCGGACCTGTACTTCGCCAAGGTGTGGCTGGCGCGGCGATTCACCGCACCGGGGTCCGAGCCGGTGTGCTGCGACGGCAATGCCCCGATGCCGTTTGCGCGTGGCGCCTTCGGCTACGCCATGTGCTCGGATGCCTTTCAATACATCTGGACCAAGCGTCAGCTGATCGGCGAGATGGCGCGGCTCGTCGCCGGTCCGGAGCCGGGAGCGGTGGTGATCAACCACACGCACAATCAGCTCACCTGGACACCCTCGCAAGGGCAGCCGCTCTCCCCCGCCGGTTACCGCGATCTCTTCGAAACCATCCCGGCTCGCATCTACGCCGAAACCAGCCTCTTCTCCGATGTGGTGAAGGGCGGGCCGCTCGACCTCTCGCGGCGCGAGCGCGACAGCGTTCTCGATGCCGAGCAGGCGCTGACGATTGTCGCGTCAGACCACCCGGACGTGTACGCGGCCCACCCGCTTCAGGCGCCATCACGGGCGACCGGCGAGTACCGGTTGAATCCGCTGTATTCGGTCGAACAGGAGGGGAGCCGCCTGCGCCTCACGCTGAAGTTTCCGAACGCGGCTTACGAGGAGGAATACGGCGCCTGCCGCGAGTATCTCCCGGAGCAGACCGAGATCGATGCCGGTGCGCTGCACGAGTTGCAGGAGACCGGCACGGTTCCCGAGCCTCTTGCCGAGATGCTCGCCAGGCGCGTTGTGGTGAATCTACCGAAGCAGTACTACTGAGCGCGAGCTCTTTTTTTTCCGAGCTGCCCGGTCGCCGGCTTCGCCGCCTCGAGCGCTTCCGACACCGTCGCGCACCTCGAGCACCGCGGCTACAGATAGGCGAGAGGCAGCCGTCTACCCCATCGTCCTCGGTATTCCGAGAGACACGTTGCGGTGATTGTTGTGCGCTACAATCCCGACTGGACAGAGGGCCGGCCGCTGTGAGCAAGGCGTGGTACAACTTCTTCGTCGTCACCGACCATTCGCGGGGCAACAGCGGACCCTCACCGGCGGCGCCTGCGGACACCGTCTCGAACGGAGCGTCACGAAAGGTCGCCGACATGGTCCCCGACGCCGGCGCTGACGCGTCGTTCACCGTCGCGGTCACGAGCACAACCGATCTCGACGCCATCTACCGCTCGGCCCGGATCGCCGCCCCCACGCACGGTACACCGTGCTCAAGGTGGCCGCGATGCTGCAGAGCGACCACATCCGGACGCTCTCTCCCGACGTCAAGCGCAAGTCGATTCTGGTCGCCCTCGACGCTGCGGGGGTGAAGGTGGAAGAGGTCGTCGAGGACGCCGTCATCCGCGATCGCGCGCTCGACACCTACGAGCGGGTGCTCCAGAAGAACCTCGACGACCTCCGGGCCGAGAAGCAGACGGAGAACGCGCGACTGGAACAGGAGATTGCCGAGCGGCTGTCCGAGCTGCGCGCCCGGATCGAGGAGAACAACCACACTCTCTCCCACGAGCTCGAGAACCTCCAGGCGTGGCAGGCGAGGAAACTGGACGAGGAGCGCCGGATCGCCGAGGCGGTGAGCTACTTCGTGTCGGAGAATCCGATCACGACGACCGCCGCCGGTCCGTCGGCAGACGACAAGGGAGACGCGAAACATGTTCGCCAGGATTAGTCGCATGCTTCGGGCGTGGATGGGCTTTTTCATCTCCCTCGGCGAGGATCCGGAGGTGATGCTCGAGGACGCCATCGAGGAAATGCGCATCACGATGCCCAAACTGAACTCCGTGCTGGTGGCGACACGGGCCACGGTGATCAGGCTCGAGGAAGAGCGCAATCAGCTCGCCACCCAGGATCGCAACCTCACCGGATCCATTCAGGCGGCGCTTCGCGACGGCACGCCAGCCGCGCGCAGCCTGGCCGAGGAGGACGCGCTGACGCTCCAGCAGGTCCGCATCGACCTGCAGAGCACCGACGAACAGCTCACGGCCGCGAGCAGCGCGCACGACAGCGCGAAGATGTCGGTGGAGTCGCTCAAGACCCGGCTCAAGGGGAAGATCGAGACGATCCAGAAGGCGCTCAAGGAACGTCAGAAGAGCCTGGTGATGAAGAGCGCGGCGGACGCCATCGTGGAGCTGCAGTCCTACGGCGTCGCCGCCACCGCCGACAAGTATCTCGACAAGATCAAGCAGGAGGTCGCCGAATCCAAGGCGGCGGTCGAGGTCGCGACCGGAACGCTCGACACCCAGGGCATCGAGCGCGAGCGCACGTCGCGTCGGCTGAAGGCGGCAGGGATCCTCCAGCAGTTCGAAGTGGAAATGGGCATCAGCAGGCCCGTGTCGGCTGCGGAATCGACGGCGGCTCCCAGCGTCGGGACCCGGGTCGGCGAAAAGCCGGGTCCCTGACATCTCCGATGGCGTCTCCCGACGATGACAGGAGTGAGGCGCGGTCGATTCTGAAGGAACTGGTCGTCAATCAATATCAGGCGATCATTCTCGGCGGGACGGCCTTGGCCTCGCTCGTCGCGCTGAATCCGCTTCCCCTCCTGCTCTGGCTCGGCGGAGAGCTGGTCATGCTTCCGCTTCTCGACTCGGGGCCGCTCCGCCGGATGGTCCACCGCCGCCGTCTTGGGCGATCGCGAAAGGAGGTCGAGAGCAGACGAAGCCGCGTGATCTCGTCGCTCGGCCCGGCCAACCAGAAGCGCTATGCCGACATGGATCACCTCTGCCGCCTGATCGAAGCCAACTATCGGACCCTGCACGGCATCTCGCAGGCGTACCTCTCGGAACAGCGCGGCAAGCTGGACATGATTCTCGACGGCTGCGCCCATCGGATGATGGCGCTCGAGCGCTATGAGCGGCTGCTCGTCGATCGAAGCCCCGGCCGGATCGAGAGGGAGATCGAAGGCCTCGAAGAGGAGCTCCGCGACACCGAGCAGGCGGAACGCGCGCGAACAGCGCTCGAGAGGAACCTGGAGCTGAAGCGCCGGCTGCTCCGGTCGGTTGCGGAAGCCGAGGACACCATCAAGGCCCTGGCCACCGAGCTGGATTCGATGGCGTCGCTGCTCGAGGTGCTGCATCAGAGCTCGATCTCGATGGGCGACCCGCAGGCGGTGTCGCAGGAGCTCGACACGATCGTCCGGCAGTCCGAGGACTCGGGACGGGTCGTCCGTGAGATGGAGGCGCTGCTGCGATCGGATGCAGCCGACTGGAGCGCCGCGCCACTCCCGCCGCTCCCCGACGAGCCGATCGTTCCGCCGTTGCCGGCGTCGCGCCGGCAGCGCTACGGCGGACCTCGCCAGAAATGAACGCCTTCGAGCACTACCCTCGCTGGGCGCGCGCGCTCGCGCACGGCATCCGGGCGCGTCTCGGCAACACGTTCGTGCTCCACGGCAACACGCACGACCTGGTCGCCGTGCCGCGGCCCCCCGACAGCCCGCGTCTCGCGGCGGAGTACGTGTCGCTGACCGTGTTCCTGGCGGAGTGGATCTTCGGCCAGCGCGAGGTCGTGATCGAATATCAGCGCGCCAACGGGGCGATCTTCCACACGCCCGAGTCGCACCGGCATTTCACCGAGGCGGTGGCGGTGGTCGATGCGATCCATGGAACCGATCTGGCCCGTTCGGTGCCGCGCGATCCGGCGGTGTTCTGCTCGCTCCTCGACTCGTTTCTCAAGCAGGTCGTTCACCGGTTTCCGACCCTTGGTGTCGCGATCCTGTTGCCGTATGCCGAGACGCTCGTCCCCGAATCCGCCGGCGAGTCGGGCGCCGAAGATCGCGCGGTGCGCGTGTTCATCCAGAAGTGGTCGACCGATCCGGGTCTGCTGGCGGCCAACGTCACCTTCGTGCTGGTCACGGAGAACCTCGCGGACATCAGCGCGCGGATCGTCCGATCGCCGCAGACGGTGGAAACGGCGATCGAGCGGCCGGACGAGCCGGACCGGCTGCGCTTCCTTCGCTCGATCAGGCCCGCCGGCTGGTTCGAGACCCGATCCGAGCTCCCGGCCGAACGGTTGGCCCAGTCGACCTCGGGACTGACGCGCATCCAGTTGCGGCAGATCGTGTCGTCGGTCGACGAGCACAGCCTCAACGAGCCGGGCGCGCGGCTCGATGCCGCCACGCTGCGCGATCAGAAGAAGGCGGTGATCGAAGCCGAGTGCTTCGGCCTGCTCGAGTACGTGGAGTCGAAGGTCACCCTCGACATGGTGTCGGGTCACGAGGGCGTCAAGTCCCGCCTGCGCCGCGCCGCCCAGGCGATTGCGGCGGGGCGGCTTCGCGGCGTGCCGATGGGATACCTCATCGCCGGCCCGGTCGGATCCGCCAAGACCTTCCTCGTCAACTGCTTCACCGGCGAGATTGGATTTCCCTGCGTCAAGTTTCTGAACTTCCGCTCGCAGTGGCAGGGGGTCACCGAGGGAAACCTCGAGAAGATCCTCAAGGTCCTTCAGGCGATGTGGCCGGTCGGGGTGATCATCGACGAGGCCGACGCCGCGCTGGGCGACCGCAACCAGCAGGGCGACTCCGGCACCTCGAACCGTGTGTTCGCGCAGTTCGCGTCGTTCATGGGCAACACCGAGTACCGTGGCAAGATTCTGTGGTTCCTGATTACCTCCCGGCCGGATCTGCTGCCGATCGACCTGAAGCGGCAAGGACGCGCCGAGGAGCATCTCGCGCTCTTCTACCCGGAAACCGACGAGGAGCACGAAGCGCTCTTCAGGATCATGCTCAAGAAGAGCGGCCTGAAGACGGCGGCGCAATCGGTCAAGGAGGTGATCGCCGATCCCAGCGGGTTGTCGGGCGCCGATATCGAAGCGATTCTCGCGCGCGCCGTGCTCGCCTCCGATGCCGGCGAGGCTGGCGCCGACCAGTCGGTGCCGGTCGACACCCTGCGCCGGGCATTCGAAGACTTCATCCCGGCGACCAGCCCGCTCGAGCGCGAGCTGCAGATCCTGGTCGCGGTGCGGGAGTGCACCTCGCGGGAGGTGCTGCCCGAGCGCTACCGGAACCTGGATCGCAGCGAGCTGCAGGCCAGGATCAGCGAGCTGCGGCGGCTGCTAAATTCTTGACACGTTTTCCGCGCATGCGAGACGATTCGAACCAGCCCGGAGGTACAGGTGTCGCGTAGTCCTTTGTTTGGTTCGCTCGGTCGGGCGCTCCGGATTGCGGCGCTGGCCACCCGCCAGCCGTCCGGCGGACCCTCGGCCGAGGAGATTCTCGAGCGCGCGTACACCCGCCGCCGGTTCCTGCGTGAATCGGCGCTCGCCACGGTCGGTCTCACCGTCGGGACGTGGGCCTGCCGAAGCGAACCTGGCCCGCCGGCCACGGCGCCACCGTCTGCCTCGCGGTCGTCCGCCGGCTCCCCTGCCTCGCCGCGCATTGCCGTCGTCGGCGCCGGCGTCGCCGGCCTCAACGCCGCCTACAAGCTGCAGCAGGCCGGCTTGACGGCGCGGATCTTCGAAGGCTCCGACCGGATCGGCGGCCGCATGTTCACCGCCACCGACCTGCTCGGCGACGGCCTGACAACGGAGCTTGGCGGCGAGTTCATCGACAGCACGCACGAAGAGATGCTGGCGCTGATGACGGAGTTCGGCCTCGAGCGCCTCGACACCCAGGCACCGGAAGCGGCGGCGCTCAAGCCGGAAACCTATTTCATCAACCGCCGCCACTACACGCAGGCGCAGGCCGTTCGGGCGTTCGTGCCGCTGGCGAAGCGGATTCTCGAGGACTACGACTCGCTCGGCGACGTGGTCGACTACAAGACCGAGGGAGGCGGATCGGCGTTCGACCGCCAGTCGATTGCCGAGTACCTCGACGGTCACGGCGTCACGGGGTGGATGCGGGAACTCCTGGACGCCGCTTACGTCACAGAATACGGGCTCGATACCGGCGAGCAGTCGGCGCTGAATTTCCTCTTTCTCATTGGCACCGGCGATCTCGCCGACCGTCGGGCGTTCTCGCTTCTGGGCGAGAGCGACGAGCGCTACAAGGTTCGCGGCGGGAACCAGAGAATCGTCGACGAGCTGGCGAAACGGGTCGAGCCCCAGATTCAGCGGCGCCATCGTCTCGAGGCGCTCAGAAGCCGGGAGCAGGGATTCACGCTGACGTTTCAGCGAGATGGTGGAGCGGTCGACGAGGATGCCGACGTGGTCATCCTGGCCATTCCCTTCACGCTCCTGCGCGAGGTGAAGATGGAGCTCGATCTGCCGGCGGTGAAGAAAAAGGCGATTCAGGAGCTTGGCTACGGCGCCAACGCCAAGGTGCTGGTCGGGTTCCGCAATCGGCCGTGGCAGGCGCAGGGCTTCAGCGGGGACACCTACACCGACGAGGCATTCCAGCTCGCCTGGGACAACAGCTTCCTGCAGCAGGGGCCGGCCGGCGGGCTGACGCTGTATTCCGGCGGCAAGGCAGCGCTCGCGGTCGGTGAGGGAACCGCCGAAGCGGTGGCCGAGCGGCTGATGACCGGCGTCGAGCGCGCCTACCCGGGAGCGACGGCCATGCGGAATGGCAAGGTCGCCCGTTTTCATTGGCCGACCTTCCCGTGGACGAAAGGGAGCTACTCCTGCTACAAACCGGGGCAGTGGACCACGATCGCCGGAGCGGAAGGCGAGCCGGTCGGCGACCTGTTCTTTGCCGGGGAGCACTGTAGCTACGATTTCCAGGGCTACATGAACGGCGGCGCCCAGTCCGGCGCGGATGCGGCCAAGGCGGTGATGGCGAGGCTGAGCATGCCGAAGGCGGCCCGCCTGCGTTTCTCCAGTCGCCTCGCCGCGGCGGCGGTGTGACGGCGGGAACCCGCTGGTAACCGGACGACAATGACCACAACAACGGTAACCGCGGCGATGTATCCGGCGCCAACGCTGTGGACCGATGGAATCCTCTGTGCAACGGAGCCAGCACCATGCGACTGACCCTGGCCGGGAAATTCCTGCTCTTCCTCGTCGGTGTCGCAGTCCTGTGCTTCGCCGCCTGGACGTATCGCGATCGCCTGCCTTTTCCAGGCACCGGGTCTGAAAATACCGCGCAGACCGCGCCGACCGGCCCTGCCTACGGGACCGCCGCTCCGGCGCCTTCGCAACCCGCGCCTGCATCGACGCCCGCATCGCCGGCGCCGTCTCAGGCGGCGTCACAAGGGGGTGTGCTGTCGCGGGTCAGGGAGACCGGCATCATCCGGATCGGCATGGAGCCGGACGCCCCTCCCCTGCACTTCATCAACGACCGGAAGCAGGAGGACGGGTTCGACTTCCGGCTGGCCGCAATCGTGTCGACCGGTATCGGCGCCAAGCGGGTGCAGGTCGTCGAAGCGGACTACGAGGACCTGCCGGACAAGTTGCGCAAGGGCGAGATCGATCTCATCATGGCCGGCTACGTGCCGGATACGTCCATCGACGGCGTCGACTGGTCGAACGGCTATCTCGACTTCGGTCTGGCGATGATTGTCCACGAAGGGATGGTCGCGACCTTGAGGTCGCCGGCCGACCTCGCCGGAAAGCGCGTCGCCATCTACGACGATCCAGCGGCCGAGCGGTGGGTGAAAGAGAACATCCCCAACGCCCGGATCAGCAAGTTCTCCGGAGACGACGGGTGGTTCGAGGCGGTGGAGACCGACCGCGCCGATGCGCTGATCTACGACTATCCGTTCGCCGCCGAAGAGATCAAGGCGCATCCCCGGACCGTGATCGTCAAGTACAACTTGAACCAGTCGAAGTACGCCGCCGGCATTCCCGAGGGCAACTACGATCTGATCTACGAGGTGAACCGCGCCATCGATCAGTTCAAGGCGACGCCGCAGTATGCCGATCTGATGCGGGAGTACCTGTCGAGCTCCTCCGAGGTATTCATGAAGCCGATCGCGGGCCGCAAGACCTACACCGTCAAGACCGGAGATACGCTCACCAGGATTGCGTCGGCCGAGCTCGGAGACATGGTGCGCTGGAAGGAGATCTGGGATCTCAACCGCGATCGCGTCGCCAACGAGAACCTGATCTATCCCAGGCTCGTGCTGTTGATGCCGTAGTGTTCAGGGCGATGCCGCGATCGACTCGAGCGGTGTCTGTTCGACGTGAGCGTCGTGCCGGACACTGAACCGACCCGCGTTGACGTCGCGATCGTCGGCGGCGGCATCTCCGGCCTCTATTGCGCGCTGCAGCTGGCGCAGTGCATAGAGGCGCAACAGCCTCTCTTCATCGGCGGCCGCCTCGTCGACTATTCCACCGCCACGCCGTCCATCGGGCTCTACGAAATGCGCGGCTGTTTCGGCGGCCGCATCGAAACGTGGACGCTCGATCTGAATCCGCATCGGCCGGAAGTCGCCACCGTTCAGGATCCCTACGATCCGGCGATCGCGCCGGAACGGAAGTCGGGCTTCTATCGGGCGGAATTCGGCCCGATGCGAATCGAGCCCCGAGACCAGCCGCTGCTCGGCGAGCTCCTGAGCTTCCTCGGTATCGGCGAGCCACGCACCGGTGAGGATCGGGATGACGATCTCATCAGGTTTCCGGCCTACGCGTCCGAAGCGCCACTCGAGCCAAAGTATTCGCTCGCCGGCGAAGAGGCGGACCAGCATTCGCTGCTCGATTTGCTGCTGCTGGCAGTGCGGCGGATCTTCGAGCTCGTGGACGAAGATGGACGGTATCCCGAGGGCCGCCCAGTGGAGTGGTTCAGTCCGGCCGCGAGGAGGAACTGGGGTCAGTTCCTGAGCGGCAGCTCGGTGCGCCGGCAGTACTGGAAGGGCGAGCTCCACGACTTCATTGTCAGTCTCGACGACAGTGACTACAACATCATCCGGAAGGAACTGACGGTCAACGGAACGCGTCTGTGCAACATGGGCTTCTGGAATCTCTTGAGCGAGGTCCTGAGCCACCTGGCTGTGCTTCGAATTCGTGACTGGGGCAGCTACTATCACTTGATCGGTGAGAATCCGAACGCAGCCGAACACCTGATCATGTGGCTTCGGGCGATCAAGAGCAGCGAGTCCCTCCGCGGCATCCGGGGAGGAATGGGATTGATCGTGCACCGGCTGGTGAATCGCCTGAGGCGCCCACCCTACAGCAAGTACGTGACGCTCCATCTGGATCACAGGCTCGAGTC
This sequence comes from Luteitalea sp., assembly GCA_009380045.1. Taxonomy (GTDB): domain Bacteria; phylum Acidobacteriota; class Vicinamibacteria; order Vicinamibacterales; family CAVVIG01; genus WHSN01. Next base: position 2,687 of record WHSN01000027.1, on the reverse strand, counting down.
GTTGAATCCAGCCTCGGTTCGCGATCGCGACCAGGTGCGCCTGCGGTTCTCGAACAACCGGTCGGTGCTTGCCAGCGAGGTGGTCCTGGCGATGCCCAAGCGGCCGCTCGAGCGCCTCGGCCTTCCGGGCATGGCGACAGAGCTCGATCAGGTGTACGACATCCCTCTTCTGAAGGTGTTCTTCGTCGTCGATCAGCCGTGGTGGGAAGATGACCGGCCGCCCAACCGATTCGCCGGCGACCTGCCGACGCGTGAAGTTCACTACTGGAAGAGCGACGACAAGACCCGCGGCGTCATCATGGTCTACACCGACCGGCCGGCGCTTCATTTCTGGGCCGACTATCTCACCGGCGATCCGGCAAAGGTCGATCGGGTCGATGACCGGGGAGACGACGGCGGTGGAAGTGACCGCCTGATCAGGGAGCAACAGACCGCCTCGGTCTGGCTGCTGAAGCGGACCAGGGACCGCACGGCGCCACAAGGCATCAACCGGCGTCTCTGGCGGCGGTTCGTCCAGTACGCACGCGACTACGAGCACAACGACTTCACCATGGAGCGCCTGCTGGCATGCGGCATCCGGGACTGGGGAAAGGATCCGTACGGCGCGGCGGTGCACGTCTGGAGACCGCGCGCCAGGTCCTGGGAAGTGGCGGACCGGTTCGCCGCGTTCTCGCTCGATGGCCGCACCGCCAACATTCACATCTGCGGCGACGCGTATTCCGACTATCAGGGCTTCATCGAGGGCGCATTGCGGTCGGCCGGTCGTGTCCTGAGCTACCTCTGCTCCGGCAACACGCACGACCGCCTGTTGCACCCTCTTCCCCTTGAAACGGGAGATCCCGCCGGATCGGAGTGACCGGCGCCTGTCGAAGATCTACGGGCTTCACCGATCTCGATGGCAGCCAACCCGACGCCCGGCGGTACCTGGCCGAAGTTTCAGGATGCGGGCCAGCCCGCCGATGTGACCGGCTATCGCTGAGGAGCATTTTCCCCACCGGGCTCACCGCCCGGCGAGCTCAAAAACCGTCACCTGCGATTCTCAGCCTCGGTCATCCCGCAATCCTGTCATCACCCTGCCCTCCTGCACTGCCATCCATGGCTTCAGCGCCTATTCGCCCGCCGCACCCTTGAACTGGTCGCCCTCATCCGCGAACAGCACGTTGAAGCTGGTGAGCGAACCGTAGCATCCGGTGATGTACCCCTGCAGCTTGACCTTCACATCGTCGGGGAGCTCGGACGCGTTCAGGTGCTGCTCGAGCGTCCGCAGGCGGTTCCGGAGCATCACCACTTTGTGGAAGAACGTCTCGATCGGCCACCTCTTCTCCTGCAATCCCGGCGTTCCTGGCCGCAGCACGAACATGCCGCCGCGCCACTTCTCCGCCGGCGCCACCGGGCTCAGTCCGCTCTCCTCACGGATGATGCGACGCAGCAACAGCTCGAAATCGGCGGGGCCATCGGACGACATGCCTGACGCGGTCCTTTCACGCTCGCTGACGGGAGGGAGTGGCCGGGACGCGGGCGGCGCGTGGCCGCCTTCGCGCAGAGGCGCCGGCGTCGAAGGCGCCGACTCACCCGACCCCTCGATCCTCGGCCCGCCACGATAGTTGTGCTCGCTGCCGCAATAGCCGCAGACCACCCGGATCGGCCGGCCGGCGGCGTCGGCGGCGACGACGGTGTGCAGGCGATCGGTCTTGCACACGCGGCAATGGTCTTCGAGCGACTCGCCGGCGCGATAGGCGCGAACGGGCGACATGGCGACCTCAGATCTCGCGATCCACCAGAGAAGACTACGAGCTGACGCTGACCGGCTCCAGGCTCGGCCGAGCGCTTTGAGAACTGCCGGGAATCTTACGTCACGACAGGCGCCTTTGACGATGAGATGGTCTTTCCCGCAGCCTCACGTGCCGTGACACGCCCGCACGGGCGCTGATGCCGCCGACCGGCGCCTCCCGGGCAGCGGCAGCCCATCGAATGGTCTCATGAAGAAGCGCGGCGGTGCCGGCGCGGCGCGGCTGACCCGATGGCCGTCAGCGGCGACACCGCCCGCCGGCGGAGCCCAGCGGGACCACGGTTGCCCATTACGCTGTCATCCGTTATCATTACGTCACTTGACGTAATGGAGAATCCGTTTGTCTACGGCGAGGTGGTGCCGGCGTCGGCCTTCGTGAACCGGGTGCTGGAGCTCGATCGCCTGGTCGCCGACCTCGCCGCGGGGCAGAAGGTGTTCCTGATCTCGCCGCGGCGCTACGGCAAGTCGTCCCTGATCCGCCAGGCGCTAGCGGCGATGGGGCGGCGCGGGACGCTCCAGGTCGAGGTGACGGTCAGCAGCTTCAGCTCCTACGTCGCTTTCCTCGAGGGCTACGCCCGGGCGTTGATCGCGGCGGAGGCCCGCTGGGATCGCGCGCGCACCTGGCTGCGCGAAGCGATCCGGTCGGCGCGGGCGGAAGTGCGCTATTCCCCCGATCCCTCCCTCACCACGCCCGGCGCAGGGTCGCTCAGCGTGTCCTTCCCCGGCGTCCGCACCGAACGGGATGTGTCGCGGCTGGCGCAGGAAGTGTTCGCGTTGCCGGCCCAGCTCGCCTCGATGCGGAAGAGAAAAGTGGTGGTGGCGCTCGACGAGTTCCAGGCCATCGGCGGCTTCAACGGCGGGTCGGTGGAGCACGCGCTTCGCGCCGCGGTGCAGCATC
>WHSN01000039.1 GCA_009380045.1 Luteitalea sp. | reverse complement strand
ACGATCGCGCCATACGTGCTCCTTGAATGGGGCTCCCTCTGCCCGTGATCAGGGCGCCGCCGTTTCGAGCGCCTCGGCGAGCCGGCGGAGGTACTCTTCGCGGCTCACCTCGATCGCGCCGAGCGACTCCAGGTGGTCGGTGAGCCACTGCACGTCGAGCAGCGCCATTCGCGAGCCTCGCATCAGCTCCACCAGTCGCATCAGCGCCACCTTCGACGTGTCGCGCTGCAGATGAAACATCGACTCGCCGGCGAACAACCCGTTGACGCGGACGCCGTAGAGCCCCCCGGCCAGTTTGCCGCCCTGGTCGAAGACCTCGACGCTGTGTGCCCAGCCAAGGGCATGCAGCGAGGCAAACGCGGTGATGAACTCGTCCGTGATCCAGGCGCCGTCGCGCGCCGGGTCGCCGCACGCGCGCATCACGTCGACAAAGCAGGTGTCGACGCGCACCTCGAAGCGCCTGGCGCTCTGGCGCATCGACCGTGTGACACGCAGATCGTCGAGCGGCAGGATGCCGCGCGGGTCGGGAGACCACCAGGCACAGGCGCGGCGCGGCGTCGCGAGCGGCATCGGAAACAGGCCGCGACGGTAGGCGGCAATCAGCGTGCCCGGCTCGAGGTCGGCGCCGGTGGCCACCATGTCGTGTCCGGGCCAGGTCGCGGGAGGCGGAAACTCCCACGCGCTCTCGCCGACCGGCTGCGGGCGTGAAGACCAGGCCGTCATGTCACGGTCACCACCACGGGCTGGTCGCTAGACGTTGAACTTGAACAGCAGCACGTCCCCGTCGGAGACGACGTAGTCCTTTCCTTCCATCCGGTACAGGCCCTTCTCGCGGGCGACGGCCACCGAGCCGCACTGCACCAGATCGCCGTAGGCCACCGTCTCCGCCTTGATGAAGCCGCGCTCGAAGTCCGAATGGATCACGCCGGCCGCCCTGGGGGCGGTATCGCCGGCGTGGACCGTCCAGGCGCGCGCCTCCTTCTCGCCCGCGGTGAAATAGGTCTGCAGTCCGAGCAGATGATACGTCGCTCGGATCAACGCGCCGATGCCGCTCTCCTGCACCCCGAGCTCTTTCAGGAACGCGTCGGCCTCGTCGGGGGCGAGGTCGACGAGGTCGCTCTCGATCTGGGCGCTGATCACCACCGCCTCGCAGGCGAGATGCGTCTGCACGTACTCGCGCACCTTCAGCACGTACTGGTTGCCGTCGGCGGCGGCGAGGTCCCCCTCCTTGACGTTGCAGGCGAAAATCGTCGGCTTGTCGGTGAGGAGGAACAGCGGCCTTGACAAACCGCGCTCTTCGGGCGTCAGCGTCATGCTCAGCGCCGGTTTGCCGGCGTCGAGCGCCGCCTCGATTCTCGCGAGCACCGACTCTTCAGCCGCGGCCATCTTGTCGCCCCGCTTCACCTCTTTCGCCAGGCGCTCGCGCCGCTTCTTCACCGACTCGAGATCGGCGAGCATCAGCTCGGTGTTGATCACCTCGATGTCGCGCACCGGGTCGATGGCGCCCGCCACGTGGTGCACATCTTCATCGTCGAAGCAGCGGACGACCTGCACGATGGCATCGACTTCGCGGACGTGGGTGAGGAACTTGTTCCCCAGCCCCTCCCCCTGGCTCGCGCCTTTCACCAGGCCGGCGATGTCGACGAACTCGATCGCCGCCGGGATGACCGTCGCGCTCCGGGCGATCCGTTGCAGCTCGTAGAGACGGGAGTCGGGCACCGTGACGATGCCGACGTTGGGATCGATGGTGCAGAAGGGATAGTTCGCCGCTTCCGCCTTGCGCGTACGCGTCACGGCGTTGAACAACGTCGACTTGCCGACGTTGGGGAGACCGACAATTCCAGCTCTCAGCATGTGTGCAGGGGTGGTGAAAGTACAGCCGTACCGCGCGGCGGGGCCGCAGCCAGGCCCATGAACCAGCGGTCGCGAACCGTCTTCGAGGCGGGAGGACCGCAGACCCAGGCAGGCAAGCTTGCGGCAATTGTACACGGCGCCGGCATCCGCGGCAGAGTGTCCCCGCCGGTTGCGATTCCACCTGATCCAGTACTTCTCGCACGAACCCACGGCGACGCGGCCCGAAATCACGACGAACGATGGCTTCCCGCGGGCGGGCGGCCTAGGTCTCGTGAGAGGGCCGAATCGACCGAAGCACCATCGACGGGCCGCGCCACAGGAACAGGCCGGTGGCGGCGCACATCATCAGCACCGACGTCGTCGCCGCGTCGACCGACACACGCCAGCGGCTGATTGACGGCACGAGCGGTCCGGCGGCGAACGCGCCCACCGCCAGTGCGACCCACACCGCTGTCGTGAGAAAGGCAGTGGCCGCCAGCCCCGGCCGCGGATTCAGCCCGATCATCGACTTGAAGAACGCCGCCGCATGAACCAGGCTGGGCGCGCGCAGGATCACCCAGCCGACGGTGACGACCGCGATGACGTAGGCGTGGCGGATGGCGCGGGGCAGACGTTCGATCCGCACGCGTAAACCGGTCGCCTCGAGCGCAAGCCAGGAGCCGCAATAGAGTCCCCAGACGAGGAACGACGCGCCGGCCCCGTGCCACAACCCCACGAAGCAGAAGCCGGCGACGATGTTGCCGTACAGCCGAACGGTCGGCCGGTCCTGTCCGGCGATCGGCAGGTGCAGGTAGTCGCGAAGCCAGGTGATCAGCGTCACGTTCCATCGGCGCCAGAACTCACGGATCGAGTCGGCGGTGTACGGCCGGCGGAAATTCTCGAAGTATCTCAGCCCCACCATCCGGCCGGCACCGATGGCGATGTCGCAGTATCCTGAAAACTGCAGGTAGACCTGCAGCCCGAACAGCGCCGCGCCGAGCCAGGCGGCTCCCGAGGTGAGACGGTCGGGCGGCGCCGCGAAGATCGCGTCGGCCGCGCCGGCAAGCGTGCCGCCAACCAACACCGCCTTGATCAGCCCGGTCACGACGCGGCGAACACCGTACGCAAACGCTCCGAGCTTGACCGTGCTGGCCGAGAGCTGCGCGCTGAACTCGTGGTAGCGCGACAGCGGCCCGGCGATCAAGACCGGAAGCTGCACCAGATACAAGGCGGCGTGCAACGGCCGGTTCGTCTCCGCCTCGCCTCTGAAGACATCGACCAGATACGCCACGGCGTGGCAAACGACGACGCCGAAAACCAACGGCGCGATCTCCGGGAACGGGCGCGTGAGCGACAGCGCGGCAAAGAGGGCCAGGTAAGCGCTCACGGCCACGAGCAGCACACGTTCACCCATCGAGCCCGACAGGCGTGCCCGCAGTCTCTGCAGCATCAGGGCGACGACATACGTCGTGCCCGAGAACGCCACCAGCAGGGCGGGGAGTGTCCGTCCGAGGAAAGCCCACGCGCCGCCGCCGATGATCAGCCAGAGGACAATCACCGGGACATGCCGCACCATCGTGGAAAACCCGGACCTCATGGACGAAGGAGATGTTAAGGCAAGCGCGCCGCGAGTGGCGGGCACGAAGAGAAACGCAGCAAAACTGTACGCTACCGTACGGACAACAGGGCATTCGTAACGTAGCTTGTTGAGACACTGGGTCGCACCTGCTACGCTAATGCTGCCGATCAGTAGCGACCGGCACAGTGGTCAACGCCGCGCGAGCTGAGCTCGCTGAGAAGACTGATGAGGAAGGGCGCTGGTTTCAGCGCTCGATGAGCAAAGACCCGTGTCCCTCAGATGCGGGTCGGGAAACTGGGTATGCCATCAACCAACACCCTGCTGATCGTGGATCCCGATCCCGAAGCGCGCGCGCTCTGCGCCGCGACGCTCGATGGAATGTTCAGCGACGTGTGCGGCGTCGACGACGGACGTGACGCGTTGGTGCGGGCGATCGACCGCCCGCCGGCGCTCATCATCAGCGAGATCAGGCTGCCGTTCATCAGCGGCCTGGATCTCTGCGCCGTGCTCCGCTCCGACGCCGCCACCGCGGCGGTGCCTTTCGCGTTCGTCACCGCGGAGGGCTCCGAGGCAGCCGCCGCCGCTGCTCGCGCCGCAGGCGCAAGCGCGGTGCTCGTGAAGCCGTGCGCGCCCGACGTCGTTCGTGCGGAAGCGCGACGCCTCATCGCGCGTTCGGGCGACCTGAGGCGGCAGGGTGTCGCGGCTCGTCAGGAGGCGGCTTCGCAGCGAGCGCGGTCCAACGAGCTGCTCGAGCGATCGGGCCGTCAGCTGACGAAGGTGCGGTCGCACCAGCGGCAGATGACGACGACGCCGCCACTGGTGCCGGCGGTGCTGCGGTGCCCGGTGTGCGATGCGACGTTGCGATACGAGCGGAGCCATGTTGGCGGGGTGAGCGCGGTCCACGCCGAACAATGGGACTACTACGCGTGTCCCATCGGGTGCGGGGATTACCAGTATCGTCCGCGCGTGCGAAAGCTGCGCCACGTCTCGTGAGGCGTCGGCCGCACGGGCGTGCGATTGAACCTGCTGATTCCGGTTGCGACGCTCAGCGACAGGACTCCTCGAGCCGATTTCATCTTCGCGTGTCACGAAGCCACGAAGGACACCACGAGGATCACGAAGCCTTTTTGGAAAAGAACTTCGTGTCCCATCGTGCCATCGTGATGAAAACTGCTACGGTGAATCGAAAGAACGCCATCACCGCCGGGATCCGAGCGGCCCATCACCGAGCACCTGATAGGCGATGTTGACGTCGCCGCTGCGGGCGTAGCGCACGGGCGGACTCGAAGCCGGGCGCGGGTCGTGTGAAACGGTGACGCCTGAGAAGGAAGGGTCGGCGTCCGTCTGACGCACCGATGCGACGAACCCTGTATCCACGGCGGTGCGCGGTTTCGATGTAATGCGGCTGCCGCGGGTCGTCCGACAGCGCTTTCCTGACCTCGCGCACGCAGGTCTTGAGCACGCCGTCGCCGACGAACGTATCCGGCCAGACCGCTTCGAAGAGAACCTCCTTGCCGACCAGCTCACCCGCCCGGGACACCAGGAAGCGGAGGACGGCAAAGGCTTTGGGGGTGAGGGGCAGCGGCGTCGTGCCTCGCCACAACATGCCGCTCACGTCGTCAAGGTAGAAGGGTTCGAAGGTGAACCGCTGTTTCATAGCTCCTGACCGCCGCGGGTGCGGTGCCCGGCATGCCTGGCCCGCCAGGCCCCCAGGGTTGGCGGAACTGTACACCGCGACGTGGCAGCCGAACAGCTGGGACCATTCGCTGACTCCGCGCTCGACGTCGAGAACCGCTTCAGCGCCCGGCGGGTGATCGCTCGGTCCTGCCCTGATGAATCAGCAAGGTCGAGCACCAGGACTGGATTGGCGCCGGTCAATAGCGGGTGTCGCGACGCCAGACGGGAGCGAAGGGAGGGGCGATCAGGAAAGCGCTTCGCGTATCCTGCCGATCAACGTCTCCGGTGTAAACGGCTTCTGCACCAGGGTCGTCCCAGGGTCCAGCATGCCGTTGGGGGTAATCGCATCGTAGGTGTACCCCGACATGTAGACGATTCGCGTTTCGGGCCGCTGCGAGGTGATCCACTCGGCGACGGCTCGGCCGCCGCAGCCGGGCAGCACCACGTCCATCAGCGCGACGCCAATTGGGCCGCGATGGCTGCGGCTGATGCGCTGAGCTTCTTCACCGTTCGCTGCCAGCAGAACGGTGTAGCCGTAGCGTTGGAGAATTCGCTTGGTGAGCGCTCTGAGCGACGGCTCGTCGTCCACGACGAGGATGGTCTCGGCGCCGTTCAGGACGTTCGACGACGCCCTCGGAACCGCGGTCACCGGGAGATCGGCGTCGGTGGCCACAGGCAGGTAGATCCTGAAGGTGGTACCGGCTCCCACTTCGCTCTCCACCCAGATGTGGCCGCCACTCTGCTTCACGATCCCGTACACCGTCGACAGCCCCAGCCCGGTCCCGCGACCTCTTTCCTTGGTCGTGAAGAACGGCTCGAAGACCTGGGCCTGGACGTCGGGAGACATCCCGCTGCCTGTATCGGCGACCGACAACAGCACGTAGGAGCCAGGCTGCACATCCATGTGCATACGGGCGTCCGCCTCGTCGAGCACCACGTTCTGCGTTTCAATCGTCACGACGCCACCGTCTGGCATCGCGTCTCTGGCGTTGATCACGAGATTCAGGAGCACTTGCTCGACCTGACCCGCATCGACCGTGACCGGCGACAGATCTTCGGCAAGGCGCAGTTGAATCCGCACGCTCTCTTCGACCAGTCGTCGCATCATCCTCTGACTGTCGGTGAGGATCGTATTGAGATCCAATACGCGCAGCGCCAGGATCTGTCGTCGGCTGAAGGCCAGCAGCTGGCGCGTCAATGCGGTCGCGCTCGTCCCGGCGCGACGGATCTCGTCCAAATCGCCGGTCGCCGTTTTGTCTCCGGCAAAACGCGCGGCCAGGAGCTCGCAGTAACCGGTCACGATCGTGAGCAGATTGTTGAAGTCGTGCGCGATCCCCGCGGCGAGGCTGCCGATCGATTCCAGCTTCTGGGCCTGCCGGTACTGGTCCTCCAGATTCTTCTGCGCGGTGATGTCCATGCCGACGCCGGCCGCCCGGATCGGCTCTCCTGTCTCGTTGTAGAACGTCCGCCCGATACGGGAAATCCAATGAGTGGACCCATCCGGCCACGTCGTCCGGTATTCCAGCCGCGAGTCCGCCCGCTCTCGAGTGGCTTGAGCGATCTTGCCGAGCACGGCCTGTCGATCGTCGGGATGGATGCATTCGACGAAGGCGTCAATGGTGCTCCCGAATCCTCCAACCGGCAGCCCGTGCAATTGCTCCATGACGTCTGACCACGTGGCGCTGCCGGAGGCGATCTCCGATTCCCAGACGCCAACGCCGGCTGCCTCGAGAGCGAACTGCATCCGCTCCCTGGTCTCCGCGAAGGCCAGCTCCAGATTTCGCTTGGCTTGTCGTCCCGCAACCTCCCGCATCTCGCGCGCGATCGCCGGAACCAGACGGCCGAGCCGGTCCTTCAGGAAAAAGTCGCACGCTCCCGCCTTCAGCGCCTCGACCGCCGTCTCCTCACCGATCGTTCCGGACGCGATAATCAGCGGAACGTCGAGCCCGCTCGCCTTCAAGACAGACAGCGCCTCGAGGCCGGTGAATTGCGGCATCGAGTAGTCGGAGACGACGACGTCCCAGGTCTGCTGGTCGAGCGCTGCTCGCATGCCCTCGGCTGTTTGAACCAGCGTATGACGAACGTCGAATCCACCGCGGCGAAGCTCGTCCACGAGCATCGTCGCATCGTCTTCAGCGTCCTCGACAATCAGCACCCGAAGTATTCGTTTCATCGGGTGGCTCGCTGCCCGACGCCGTCGGGCGAGGTCTGGCTGATGATGGGACCCAGATTGATGCCCAGCCTCTCGGGACGGATCGGCGGCACGGTGAAGTAGAACGTCGCGCCGGCTCCGACCGCGCCCTCGGCCCATATGCGCCCGCCGTGTCGATCGACGATGCGGTGCACCGTGGCCAGCCCGATCCCGGTTCCCGGGAACGCGGCGTCGCTGTGCAACCGCTGGAACGGCCGGAAGAGCTTGTCGGCGTAAGCCATGTCGAAGCCTGCGCCGTTGTCGCGGACATAGAACTCGTTACCGTCCGGGTCGCTGCCGAATTCAATCCTGGCGTCAGGAACATTGACGGTGAACTTCCAGCTGTTGCCGATGAGATTCTCCAACACCACCCTCATCAACCGCTTGTCGGCATCGGCCGTGAGCGCATCTCGAACCTCGATCTCAACCTGTCGGCCCGGGTCGCTCTTTCGCAGCTCCCCCGCCACCGAATGGGCGATTTCGGACAGGCTGGTGTGGCGCCGCCTGAGATCGGCGCGGCCCACACGCGACAGCTCGAGGAGATCGTCGATGAGCTCACCCATGCGTTGCGCCGCGGCACGGACGCGTCGGAGGTAGTCCTGCGCTCGCGGGTTCAGCTGCTCCGCGCAATCCTCGAGGAGCGCCTTGCTGAAACCGTCGATGCTGCGGAGCGGGGCTCGCAAGTCGTGCGAGACCGAATAACTGAACGCTTCGAGCTCCTTGTTCTTGCGTTCCAGCTCTTCGACCAGGATTGCCCGCGTTTCGGCCAGTTCCCGGGCGGCGCGGGCTTCCGCGGCCTCCAGCTCCTTACGAAGCAATTCCTCCCGGATGCGCCGGTTCTCGTCTTCGAACTGCTTGCGTCGGATTTGCGCGCGGACCCGGGCCCTGAGCACCTCGAAGTCGCTCGACTTCGAGATGTAGTCGTCGGCTCCGGCGGCAAGCCCCTGAATCATCGCCTCGCGGTTCTCCAGGGCGGTGAGCAGGATCAGCGGGACGTCGCGCACGATTGGCGCGGCCTTGATCCGCCGGCACGTTTCGCGGCCCCCCAGCCCGGGCATGATCAGGTCGAGCAGAATGCAATCCACGGTCTGCACTGCGAGCAGCTCAATCGCTTCCTCGCCGGAACGCGCCATGACGACGTCATACCCTTCTCCGGTCAGTGCGTCGCTGAGCTCGTGGAGGTAGGTGACGCTGTCGTCGACCGCCAGAATCTTCTTGGGGCCGAGGAGGCTCTGGGTCTCGGCGTCGCCGCGCGCCCGGACCGTTGCTCGACGGAGCACCGCCGTGAGCCTCGCCAGAATGACGTCGAGATCTTCTTCTTTCCGGACGAATGTGTCCGCGCCGGCATCGAGCGCCCTCAGTTCGGCCCCGGCGTCCTCGGAGGCGGTCAGCAGGAGGCACGGGACGTCACGGAGCACCGCATCGAGACGAATGCGCCTGACCACGGTCGCCCCATCGATGCCAGGAAGCACGCCGTCGACGACGATTGCGTCGGGCCGCGCGGCCCCGGCGACGCGCAGACCCTCCTCCCCGGTTGCCGCGGTCAGCACGCGGTGGCCGGCGGATTCGAACGCCGTCCGCAGCGCTTCGCGGAACGTCGCGCTGTCATCAATCACCAGGATGGTCGTCCCGCCAGTCGCGCCACTCTGGCGCGAACGAAGCAGTTCCTGCACTTTCGCGAGCAGGTAGGCGATGTCGTACGGCTTGCCGACGTACTCGTCGGCGCCGGTCCGGAGCCCTCGAATTCGATCCCCGACCTCCGCTTCCGAGGAGAGGATCACGACCACCGCGCGCATGCCAGCTGGCGATCGGCGAATCTCCTCCAACAGATCGACGCCGTCGACATCCGGAAGAACGATGTCCAGAATGATGACGTCGGGATTGACGCGGGACAGAGCCTCTCGAGCATCAGCCCCAGTCGCGCAGAGGAGCGGGCTGAAGCCCGCCGCCTGGAAGGCCTCCGCCAGGTCCATCCGGACCGTCAGGCTGTCGTCGACGATCAACACCGTCTGGCTCATCGCCGGAGCAACTCGGTCCTCGGCGCCGCCAGGGTGGACAGCGCCGGGCCAATCTGGGTCAGTGAAAGCTGCCGCTCCACGCCTCCCATGCTCACGGCTTCCCGCGGCATCCCGTAGACGATCGATGTCTCCTCGTCCTGGGCGATGGTGAGGCCTCCTGCCCGCCGCACCTCGAGAAGTCCCGCTGCGCCGTCTCGGCCCATTCCCGTCAGCAGGCATGCGATTGCCGTCGGACCGTACTCCCTGGCCACCGATTCGAAGAGGGTGTCCACCGAAGGTCGGCATGAATGGCGCGCCGGCTCGCTGGTGAGGTGAAACCGTCCGTTTCGCAGCACCAGGTGGGAGTCCGGCGGCGCCATGGTCACCCGTCCGGCCGTTGCGCTCACCATGTCCCCCTCCCGCGCGTAGGAGACCGGGGTCCCGGTCTGGCCGTCGAGCCACTCCGCGAATGCCGCGGCAAACGGTTCGTTGATGTGCAGAACGAACAACACCGGCAGCGGGAAGGGCGACGGCAAGGCGCGAAGGATCTCGAGGATTGCGGCGGGTCCACCGGTTGAAGCCCCGATCGCCACGATCTCGAACTCTTGTCGCCGGAATGGCGGCGCAGCCAGGGCCGCCGGCCGCGACGCGATCTGTGGCTGGCCAAGAGCGCCGAGCCGCGCGCGGAGGTGGGTCATGACGCGAATGCGTGACACCAGCTTCACGGTGGCGATGAATTGTCGTTCCCATACGCCGTCTGCTTCGGCTCCCTGAGGCTTCTCCAGCACGTCGACGGCGCCGGCGGCCAGCGCCTCGTAGGTCTTGAACAGCTCGCCGCGGTTCGTCGACGACGAGACCACGAGAATCGGCGTCGGGAAGTGAGCCATGATGTATTCGGTCGCACCAAGGCCGCTCATGACCGGCAGCATCATGTCCATCGTCACGACGTCGGGCCGGAGCGCGCGGCAACGCTCGATGGCCTGCTTCCCATCCGCAACCTCACCAACCACCTCGAGCGCCGAGTCAGTGGCGAGCACTTCACACAGATGCCGCCGAACCGTCAACGAGTCTTCAACCACGAGCACGCGAATCGTTGCCATCATCCCACCAGCATTCGGATGCGCTCGAGCAGCGCGCCCTGATCGAATTCGCTTTTGACCACGTAACCCTGGGCGCCCACCTCGTGTCCCCGTTGCCGGTCCTCGGGAGAGTTGCGCGACGTGACCAGGACCGACGGAATATCCTGGAGACGTGGGTCGGCGCGGATCCGCTCGATGAAGGTGAACCCGTCCATCCCTGGCATTTCGACGTCGACCAGGAACAGGGCGTATCGAGCCGCGCGCGCCTTGGCCAGCCCTTCTTCACCAGAGGTCGCCACGTCAACGTCGAACCCCGCCGACTCCAGGATGCTCTGCTCCAGCATGCGCGTCGTCAGCGAGTCGTCAACCACGAGAACGGGTAACCGGGAGGGGGCCGCCTCGACCGTCACGGTGTCGGCCCGCTGAGCCCACGCCACGAGGCTGTCGGGGTCGAGAATCAGCTGCGGATCGCCCACCGCGTCGAATGCGACGCCGGCGACAACACGGGCGGCTGGGGCGAGCTCCGGAAGCGGACGCATGACGACGTAGGCCGTTCCCATGATCCGGTTCACGCTGAAGGCGATGACGCCGGTGCGTCCGTGCACGATCACCGCGGATGAAGACTGTGACGACCACGCCGGCGCCGGTCTCGAAGAGACGACCGGCCGCAACGAGGCCAGCGGGATCGCCTGTCCACCAAAAAAGACCGACTCGCCCTCCTCGATTCGAACGATCTCCTCCCGTGTCGCGCGCACCGTACCACGTACCGCATCGAGCGGAATCGCCGCGGTCGCTCCCCCGGCTTCGACGATCAGCGCGTGGAGCGAAGTGATCGACAAGGGAACCAGAATTTCGAGGGTTGTCCCCTTTCCGGCATCCGTCCGCACGGTGGCTTCACCACCGAGACGCTCGGCGGCCTCTCGAACGACGTCCAATCCGATCCCCCGACCGGACACGCCGGTGACCGCCTTGGACGTGCTCATGCCGCCCTTCAGCAGCATGCGCAGCAGCTCGTCGGGTTCCATCTCCCGGCCGTTCTCGAGGTGCAGGCCGCGCCGTTCGGCCATGCGCTGCACTGCCTCGAAATCGATTCCGCGCCCGTCGTCTTCGCACGCGAAGGACACGTGGGTGCCACGCTGGGAAACCCGAAGCGCGACGCGCCCTTCCACCGGTTTCCCGGCGGTCCTTCTCGCGTCGTCTCCGGCTTCAATGCCGTGAGCGACGGCGTTGCGGACGACGTGCAGCAGGGCGCCCTGTATCACGTTGAGCACGAAGGTATCGACCCGGATGTCGCCGCCGGATGCGGCGAAGGCAACCCGCTTTCCCAGCCTCCTGGCGACATCGCGCACGGCCCGCTCCAGAAACGTGAAAAGGGCGCTGGCGGGGGCGAGCCGGAGGCGCTCCGCGGCGCCGCGGACCTGTCGCAGCTCTCGATCGATCTGATCGATGCCGTAACCAAGCTGGCGCTCGAGCGCGCCGAACTCTCGCCGCAAGTCTTCCACCATCGATTGGGCCTTCCCGTTCAGGGTGTGGTGGCCGGTGCTGACGGCTTCCGGATCTCGTGGCCGGGCAAGCTGATCCACCACGAGGTCGGCGGCGTGGCGTGCGCGCCTCACCTGCTCCAGCCGCGGCCGCAGCGCACCAAGCTGGACATGAGCCTCGACCACGCCTTCGAGCAGCGCGTCCAGGTCGTCGACGGCCGGACGGAAGGCCAACACGGGCTGATCCAGTTGATCGGCTGCGTCGGTCTTGTCCCCCGGGGGGGACGGCGTCAACAGCGCCGCCCGGTTGCCGATGTCGTCGAGCAGCGTGAGCACGAGATCGATGCGGTCGCGAGGAACCGGGCTCGGCGAGTCGCGAACGAGCATGAGCGCGTCTTCGAGGGCGTGCGCCCGATCGCTGATCTCGCGCTGTCGCACAACTCCGGCCGCGCCCTTGAGCGTGTGAGCGAGACGCAGCAGCCGCGCCACCGCGCCGGCGGCCGGGAGACCTTTCTCGAGGTCGAGCGCTCCCTGACCGAGCTGTTCCAGGAGCTCTTGTGCCTCGACGCGAAAGTACTTGTAGGGGTCTCGTGGCATCGACCTGCTAGGCGGCCTGCGGCTGTACCAGACGAAGCAGGTCCTTCGAGAGAAATGCCAGCTGCGACGCGGTCTGCTGCGTCTGGCCAGAACTGGCTTCGGTTTCCTTCGATGCCTGAGCGACGTTCCTAATCGCCACGTTCACCTGCTCGACCGCGGTCATCTGCTGCTTGGTGGAGAGCTCGATTTCGCGTGCCGCTTCGGTGGTGCTGACGACCAGCTCTCCGATCTGCTTGAACGAGACGGCGACGTGACCGAACTGTTTCGATCCGGCGTCAACCGCCTTGGAGCCGGTCTCCGTGGCCATTACCGTCGTGTTCACAGCGCTCCGAACGTCCTCGATGAGCCCGCGGATTTCCTTTGTCGATCCCGCGACCCGGTCGGCCAGCTTTCTGATTTCCTCGGCGACCACGGCAAACCGCTTACCCGACTCTCCAGCGCCGGCGGCCTCGATGGTCGCATTGATCGCCAGGATGTTGGTCTGCTCGGCCAGTTCGGAGACGATCTCCAGCACGGCGCCAATCTGTTGCGACTTCTTGCCCAGTTCGAGCATGTGGTTAACGATCAGATCGACCTGCCGGCGAATGCCCGCGATCGACTGGTGGGTGATCTCGACCGTCTCATCGCCGGCGCGGGCCGCGATCGCCGTCTGCTCGGCAATCTTCGCGACCCGCTGCGCGCTCTCGGTGATTTGGCGTGACGTGGCGAGCAGTTCGCTGATCGTCGTGCTGATCTCGCTCATGGCGGTGGCCTGCTCCTTCGAGCCAGTCGCCTGCTGCGTGGCCGATGCCTGCAGCTCCGCCGATGAGCTCTGCACCTGGCCGACGGCAGTGCCGATCTGACGAGCGAGCGTCCGCGTGAGCGCGAACGCCGCCAGGCTCGCAAAGACCAGGATGATCACGGCGATCGCGCCGACCAGCGTCATCGAACGCGACGCTTTGGCTGTTGACGCCCTTATCGCCCGGTCCAGCAGCTGCTGTTCACTTGACACGAAGGCACGAAGGTCGTCGTCGAGTCGGGCGCGGCTTGGCGAGATCTGCGACTCGAACGCTTGACTCACCTCGTCGAGAGGCGCCTCAGTGCGCCGAAGAGCGATCACCCGATCGAAGGCCTGCTGGTGCTCGGCTTCTGACCGCTCGATGGCTGCCAACAGGCGTCGTTCATCCTCCGAGCTGCTGTTCCGCGCGAGCTGCTCCATGACCGAGGTGAACTCGGCCCGCACCTCTCGCAACTCGGTGACGAAGCGCTCCTCCCGTGTCAGCAGGAAGCCGCGGCCTGCCCCTCCCTTCTTCTCGGCTGTGGCATAGAGCTTCTGCGCGTCAATCAGGACCTGGGCGTTGACGCCAATCACGCGATCCTTGTCGCCGACGACGCTGCGGAGGGCATAAATGGCGACCACCCCGATCGCCACCGACAAGGCGACCGTCACAGCGAAGCCCGCGCCAACCTTCTGTCCGAACGTCCAACGTCGAATCATCGCCTATTGCTCCCTATCCGGGTCATCCGCAGCCGCCCGGTTCGTGATCGATTCGAGAACGGACGCCAGCGATACCAGCGGGAGTACGAGGTCGGCCGTCCGAACAACTTCCCGCACGTGACGCTGGCGAGCTTCGGCCCGAACCTCCGGGACGATGGCCTCGAGCCGCACGCTCAGATAACCGTCGAAGTCTTCGACCGCGAGCCCGACCGGCGTGCCAGCGGTCATCAGCAGCCAGCGCGGCGTGGCCGCTCTCGGGCGGCCAAGCAGCATCCCGAGGTCGTAGACCGGGAGAATCGTTCCGCGTAATCCCGCGACGCCGAGCAACTCCGGCACTGGACCTGGCAGCCAGGTGACCGGCTTGTCCACGTAGAGGCCGGAGAGTTCCGCCAGTCGCACGGCGTACGGCTGAGATCCGACCCTCACAGTCAGCAGGGTCTGAACGATGGCGGTATCGGTCTGGCTGGCCGGGGCAAGCGCGAACGAGTGGTCAAAGGCCTGTCGTAACTCGTCGGCTCTCTCAACCACGCCAGCCTCGTGGCCGCTCACGCCTGGCCGCCACATCCAGCCAACTCCGTTCGACACAACGCGACGAGCGTGTTTCGGCTGAAGCCGCCACCAAAGAGGAGCATCCGCGAGCTGTCCTCGCGCTGCAGCAACAGCAGCGCCTGTTCGAGCTCCTTCCGGGCGGCGCCGCGGTCGCCGGCCCGTCGAGCCAGCAACCCAAGGTGCAGGTGAGGCATGGCAAAACCCGGATCCAGGTGAATCGCGACCTGGTCGTGATTCACGGCGCCCGGGCGATCGCGCGCATGCTCCCGGCAAAGCGCCAAGAGGTAGTGCGCACCGGCACTCAATTCGTCGACATCGAGCAACCGCCTGCAGGTGTCCTCTGCCTCGACCAGCCGTCCGCGTTGCGTGAGCAGTGCGGCGAGCAGCAGGAGGACGTCCGGGTCTTGTCCAGATTCCGGGGGGAGCCGCTCGATCCGGTCGAGTGCCTCCGCAAAGCGCTCCTCTCGCAAGAGCTCGCGCGCGAGGTCGAGGTCCCACGTGGGCATGACGGCGACCCTCGTCGATCCCTGGCGCGCCGACGCCGACGGTCGGGGCGAGCGTGCGAGCGTTTCGATGCGCTCGCAGGCGCTGCGGATGGCGTCGATCCAGGTATCGGCCTCCACGGCCGCGATCACCGCCGGGGCCGGCGCTGCAAAGGAAGTGATCGCCGGCAGGAGCGGCGTCGCCCGCTCCGCCCCCTGCTTCCGCTGGTAGTAGAACGTGTCATGGGTGTGCCGCAGGTGGAAGTCGTCGGAAACGCCGCGCAGCGTCTCGGCGTGGCCAAGAAACAGGTAGCCGCCAGCTTTCATCGCCCGCCCGATGCGGGTGATGACCGTCTGGCCGTTCTCAGGAGTGAAATACATGAGAACGTTTCTGAAGAAGACGATGTCGTAGGTGTCCGGCTGCCAGAGTCGGGGGTCGTCGCGCGACAGATTGCGCTCCTCGAACGTCACGGAGGCTCGCAGGGTGTCGTCCAGGGCGAAGTCCCGACCAGCGGGCTTGAACCACCGGCGCCGGACGTCTGCCGGCGTCTCACGCAAGGCCCACTCCGAAAACAGCCCGCGCGTCGCCTTGCTCACCATCGCCGGATTCACGTCCACGCCGAGGATCGCGACGTCCCAGGACGGGTCGATGCCGGCATCGCGAACCAGCATCGCCAGGGAGAACGCTTCTTCACCGGATGCGCAACCGGCCGACAGGATCCGCAGGCGTTTGGCCGCGGCCTGCGCGCCAAGGCGATCCGGCAACGCGATCTCGGCGAAGGCACGATACTGATCGTTGTGGCGGAAGAAATAGGTTTCCGAAACCGTGAGCTCCTGCGACAGCGCGCCCATTTCGTCGTCACGGTGCTCCGCATCCAGACGGTCGAGATAGGCTTCCGGAGTCTGTCCGCCGACGTCGAGGCGGCGCCGCATCACGTCCGCGAGAAATGCCGACTTGGCATCTTCGAAACCGAGCCCCAAGCGGTGGGCGATGACGGCGCGAAACCGATCGATGTCAGCGGCGCTAACCAGACGCCTCATGCCAAAGCGCAATCCGGGTCGAGCAGGGCCCATGCCTCCTCGGAAACGAGACGGCTGCTTCGCAACACGAGCAACAGATCGGCGTCCACCGCGCCGGCGGCCGAAATCGCGTCAAGGCGCGCGTCTTGGAGCAGTCGCGGCAGCGCATCGATCGAGTCGCCCGGAATCTCGACCACGCCGACAACGGTGTCCACAATCAGCGCGACACGCCGGTTTCCAGTCTTCACGGTCACGAAGCGACCAGGGTGTGACGCATGCCCGGTGAGAAGAGATGCGGTGTCAACCACAGGGACCGGGGCGCCCCTGAGGACGGCAAGGCCGCGAACGAAGGACGGCACGCCGGCGATCGCCGCGACCGGCAAAGGCCGCATCGTCTCCTCGACGTGCTCGAGGGGAAGCGCGCACAACAGCTCTCCCACCCGGCACAGCAAGGACAGCTCGTGTCGTTTCTCCATGAAGGGTCCCCACTACCGCCCTGCGCCACGCTGGGAGGGTCTGCCTCGTCACCCAACCAACGATGTCGCCCGCCACGACACGCTTGCGTCGCGTCAGTCCTGCGCGTCCCAGGCCCAGGTCATGGAACGACCGCCGGCGCAACACAACGTCGTACTATCGGCAGAGGGACCCAGTCGCTGCAGTGCGTCGATTCGTGCATCTCTGGCTCGACCGTTCGCGTGGGGGCTGCCAGGTTGTTGCAACGCCCCGGTCGAGCGGCGACAGTTCTACGCGTTGATGTGCTTTGGCAGAGTCCCGGGACGCGGATCGACCGATGGGGAATCGGTCGCGGCGGGCTCAAACGAGAAACGGTCGCCTATGTGCTCGTCGGGAAATGAACGATTTGCCGACGCGCCGTGGTCACGACCTCCGCGACTCCGCGAGTTCCGCGACGAACCTCGTAAGTGCGGCGGGATCAACCGGCTTGACGACATGCATCTCGAACCCGGCGGCCAGCGCGAGATCGCGGTCCACCGTGCGAGCGAATCCGGTGAGCGCGATTGCCGGCAGATGCGACCGGCGGCCGGCCTCTCGCTCGCGAACCTGACGGATGAGAGCATAGCCGTCTTCGTCAGGCAGGCCGAGATCGCTGACGAGTACGTGGGGATCAAAGCTGGGGAGGGCTGCAAGCGCCTGACGGGCGGAAGCGTTGGAGCTCACCGCAGCCCCGGCTTCCTCGAATACGAGGGTCAGCAGCTCGCGGCCGTCGACATCGTCTTCCACGAGCATCACCCGGATGCCGTCGAGGCGACGCAGGGCGTCACTGAATGCGACGACGGGCGCCC
The DNA here is from genome assembly GCA_009380045.1 of Luteitalea sp. Lineage (GTDB taxonomy): Bacteria > Acidobacteriota > Vicinamibacteria > Vicinamibacterales > CAVVIG01 > WHSN01. Next base: position 11,311 of record WHSN01000039.1, on the reverse strand, counting down.
CGCGATTCGGTCCGGTCAGACCCGATGCCCTGGCGTCGTCAATCATGAGTGGCAGGCTGACAACGAACGCCGAACCTTGGTCGGCTCCGGCGCTCTCCGCGCGGACGGCTCCGCCATGAAGCTCAACGATACGGCGGACGATCGCCAATCCCAGGCCGAGCCCTCCCTGGCGGCGCGTGCTCCCGCTGTCGGCCTGGCGGAAGCGTTCGAACGCGTGCGGCAGGAACTCGGGGTTCATGCCCTCACCCGTGTCCGACACGCGTATCTCCACCACCTTTCCGACACGCTCCATTCCCACGTGGACCCGTCCCCCGGCCCCCGTGAACTTGACGGCATTCGCGAGGAGATTGGACACGACTTGCTGCAGCCGGGACGGATCACCGGAGACCGGCGCCAGGGATTCATCGTGACCCGCGACACCGATCTGGATGTTCTTGGCGGTGGCAGAGGCCTGGACCGTATCCACCGCGGCAGTGACGACCGCCCCCAGGTCCACCGGTTGCCGTTCCACCTGCATGGCGCCGCCGACGATGCGCGACATGTCGAGGAGGTCGTCGATGATGTGGGCCAGCGCCGAGGCGTTGCGTTCGATGGTCCCGATCGCCTGCTCGGCTCGCGCCGCAGTCAGCTGGCCAGATCCAAGCATCCGCGCCCACCCGAGCACGGCATTGAGCGGGGTTCGGAGCTCGTGCGAGACGACGGCCAGGAACTCATCTTTCAGCCGATTCGCCTGATCGGCGATCTCGGTCATCTGTTGTGCGTGCAGGGTCGCCAGCACGAGACCTTCGTTCGCGGTGCGAACGTGATCCGTCAACCGCTCCACGTCGGCCGCCGCCTGACCACTATCGGCGGCATGGCGCAGCTCTTCGCGCAGCCGCGCGTGCTCTTCCCGCACGCGCAGCGCCTCTTCGCGCGCCCGGAGTGCGGATTCCCGGGCGATGAGGGCGTCAGGCCTGGTGGATTCCGTCGATGCCGCGCGGCGTTCGCGGACCGTTGCCGAATCGGCCGGCGATGAGAATTGAGTCATGGCACCTCGGTCAACGGTGTCGAACGCGGCCGAGGATCGCCGAGCAGCAGGCGCTCGTATTCTGCGAGCGACGCGCCAACGGAAAGACCGTCGTCGGCAATCTCGTAGAGGCGCAGATCCTTGCTGTGCGCGCTGCCGCGCAGCTTCACGACCGTCATCATCCGCCGCAGTTGTCCCCCCAGTTCGAGATACCGCTGCAGGATGATGGCATCGGTCAGGAATGCGGTGTCGTGCGGGCTGAATCGCAGATCCGTGTACCTGTTCTCCAGTTCCGCGGTCATCAGCACGGTCACGCCCATGCTGGTGAGCGCCGTCACCATACGATAGAGCGATTCCCTGAAGTCCTCGCGAAACGTGGGTGCGAGCGCCAGCTCGAACCCCGAGAGTGAATCAATGACGACGCGTTTCGCCTTCAGGCGACCGATCATTGTCGTCAACTCGTGCAGTGTCTCGTCAATGGACAGGTCGAGCGGACGCGTGTGAATCAACCCGACCCGCCCGTCACGGACAAACGCATTGAGCTCGGTCGCGGCGCTGGATGAGTTCTCTCTCGGGCGTTTTTCGAACACCGCGATCACGCCCGGCTCCCCGCCACGGGCGCCTGAGCAGATGAACTCTGTGGCCAGCAGCGTCTTACCAGAGCCGGACGGGCCGGCCAGGAGAACGGAATAGCCGGCGGGGACGCCACCGCCGAGCATCTCGTCGAGCGCGTCCAGTCCGGTCGAGAGGCGTACCGGGCCGGACGCGTGGGCGGCCGGCGGCCGAACCTCTTCCCCGGGCGAGACAATCGTTCGCGGAAACACCTGCAGGCCGCCGTCAGTGATGCGGAACGTGTGGAGGCCCGGGATCGTCGCCTGTCCGCGCATCTTCTCGATCTTGATCTTGCGGACCATCGAATCGCGGTCAACGGTCTGATAGAGCGAGATGAGACCATCGGCCACGGTGAACACCGGATTCGATTCGTTCTCTGACGGCTGGTACTCTCCCACGAGAAACGTGGTCGCCTCCGATCCGGTCAGGCGGATACCAAGCTCGTGGACGAAATCCTGGAAATCGGGTTGCCCCGCGGTCCCACCACGAGCGGCCTGGATGATCGATCGGAACGAATCAACCATCACCATCGCCGCAGACGTGGACTCCACTTCCCGCGTAATGCGTTTGAGCACTTCCGCAAGTCCACCCGTGCGGACTTCCTGAGCCATGCTGACGAAGCGAATCGACTCGTTCAGCTTCTTCACGTCGAAGAAATTGAACTGCTGCTGGTACCGCAACATCTTGAGCGGCGGTTCCCCCATCAGCGTGAAGAACAACCCGGGCCGCTCACGGGTCGCCGACGCGAAGATGATCTGATGGGCGAGTGTCGTCTTGCCGGTGCCCGGCGCGCCCACGATCAGGTTGAATGAGAACTCCGGCAACCCACCGCCCAGGATGTCATCCAAGCCTGGCACTCCGGTCGGTAAGCGGCGGATGGGGACCCTCTCCGTCATCGTGATCTCTCCTGCGCTGTGTCATCCGGAACCAGGTCCGGCCACGCCTGGCACAACAGGCGCGTCGTCAGACCGGCACCGATAAAGGTCGTCAAGAGCAGGCCGAAGCCGTCAAGCAGTGCGACTGCGGCCTCGGTGGCGACGGCAGCGGGCTGCTGTTCCAGAGCCTTGATCACCTCTGGGAGCGTGACTTCGTGCGGCCCGAGCGCGCTTGCCGGCCCGAGCCATGGGAACTGACGCTGCGCCAGGAGCACGCAGCGTCGGGAAATGGCATTGACGCCCGCGAGCCCGATGATGGGCACGAGGCAGGCCCCCAGCTCGTCGTGCAGCGCAAGTGCCGACGCGGCGATGACGGCGGAGTCGGCCCCCGAGCCGGCTCCCTGCGACAACGCGCTCACAATCGCTTGTCGCCGGGTCAGATCGGAAGACATTCCCAATCGGCCTCAGCTGAGACGCAAGTTCGACAGATCGGCCGATGCAGAAAGTTTCATTGGACCGAGAAGCGCGCCAAGGATCATCGAGGATACACAAGCCCGGCCGTGTGGCCTGTTCATTATTGGACAGAACGGCAGCGACGACGCGACCCCCTGGCAGGTACTCCGTGGTCGAGATTCCCTTCGAGCCGAAACCTGGTCGTGCCTGAACACCGGATCCTGCCACGGAAACCTAGTGACTCGGCTACCGCATGTCAACTCGGAAGTCGCGCGACGCTCCCACGTCCCGCTTCAGGGTCGGCCTCGTGTTGCGTTTTCACGCGCTGCAGGTGATCGAGACCTGGCTCCTTCGAGATGCCGGCGGCACGGTCATTCGATCCTCGCGACGCGTATCATCCCGGATCGCCGCGGCCGACCCTGTTCGAGACCTGTAGTGCCGGGGGCGGGGATCGAACCCGCACGCCGCTTGCGCGACCCGGGATTTTAAGTCCGCCCGGATGCAATTCGATGGCACACGGTGAGACAGTTCCCACGCGAAATCCCTTCGTTCTTGCCGTCAGCACGGGGTAACCGGAAAGCTTGTGCCTCACCGCCCGGAGGCGGTGCAATCGACTGCTCACGCCAATCCGTACGTGGAGCGCGTGATTGGATCCCTTCGACGCGAGCGTCTCGATCATGTCATCGTGTTGAACGAGCGTTCGTTGCAGCGCCACTGCAACGCTATCTCGACTAGTACCACGACTGGCGCACTCACCTCTCGCTGGACACGGATGCACCCGTGCCGCGGGTTGCCCAGCCGCCAGCCTGCGGCCCGATCGTCGCCGTTCACACGTCGGGGGTTTGCATCACCACTACGAACGTCGCGCTGCTTGAGCCGCTTGAGGCGCTCTCGACGCCGTCTCATCGCTCTCGACGCCGTCTCATTAATACGTGTATTGTGGGCAACAGCCCGGCGTGGCACCCGGCTCTTCCGTCTGGTTCGGCATCAGCCGTCGCGTCGCTTCTTGACAAAGACCGGAGGTCTGGCGGAGACTCGTACGAGTGTCTCTTCGTCCGGCCTTCCGTAATCTGGGCCGCGGCGTCTTCTGACGTCCGGCGCACAACTCCTCCAAGAGAGACGTCCTCGCTCACGCCCCGGGTTCCCTCTTAGCACGGGCTGAGGCGCAGCTGACGGTCCCGGCAGTGTACGTTTTCAATGAAAGTTCATCGAAGGAGATTCCGATGCAAGCCCTCGTCGAGAACGTGAAAAATGCGATCGTTGGAACCATCAAAGGCACGGGCGAGATCGTCAACGCAGTGACGGAGACGGTGAGCGGCTCCCTCGCAACGGCACTGAAGGGAGCGGGGTCGGTTGGCAAGGCGCTGACCGAATCGGTCACTGACGTCGCCAGCGGTGTGATTCAGGGCACGACCCAGGTCGGAGGTGATCTTGGCAAGGCGACCAAGGGCGCTGTCATGGGCGTGCTGAAAGGCACGAAGGAAGTTGGCGGCGAGGCGCTCGATGCCGTCAGTTCGACCGTACAGAGCCTGGTCAAGGCTACGGCTGATGTCGGTGGCGATGTCGCCACCGTGGCACGTCAAGCGATGGAAGGCACGATTGAAGGCGCCTCGAGTGTGGGCATCAAGGGCGTTGACGCAATCGCCGCGGCGGCGGCGGGCGCGATCCAAGGTGTCGGAGGCGTAGGCAAAGCGGCGACGCAGACGGCGGGAGATGTCGCGCGCGGATTGATCCAGGGAGCATCGAATGTTGGTGGCGATATCGGGTCAGCCGCCAGAGGCGTCCTGCTTGGTGTTCTCCGAAGCACCAAAGATCTTAGCGGCCAGACGGCCGAGACGCTGGCCGCCACCGCCGGCAGCGTCGTCAAGGCCACTGCCGACGTTGGCGGGGACATCGCATCGACGGCCAGAGGGGCCGTGGAAGGCGCAATCCAGGGTGCCAAGGAAATAGGCGTGGACGCCGCCGATGCGGCATCAGCGGCGGCGACCGGTGCACTCAAGGCGGCGGGCGATATCAGCACAACGGCCGCCGAGCAAGTGCAACGAGCGGCAACCGGCATGATCGCCGGGGTGAAGGTGGTCGTCAAGGCGCCATTCAGCAAGTCGTGAATATCTCTTGAAGATCGATCGCCGAACTGCTCCGATCAGAGCGGCACGTCCCTGGCGAGGCTTCTCGAACCCGTTGCGAGCAGTGTCTCGCTTGCAAGGCACCCATGGGGAAACGCCTGTCTACAGCGATAGCAGAATTCCTCAAGGTATGGGGCCTGCTCGGGTTGGTCATTGCGGCCGGCTTCGTCGCCGCCTATCAGTACGTAGGCGCGCCGCCGCCGGAGCTCATCAGAATGGCGACCGGGATGGAGGACGGGGCGTACTACAGCTTCGGACAGCGCTACGCGCGTCTACTCGTCGCCGACGGGATCACGCTCGAGGTGATCCCCACCGCCGGGTCGGTGGAAAACCTCGAGTTACTGAAAAGAGGTGAGGTATCGCTGGCGCTCGTGCAGGGAGGTTGTGCAACGGAGGCAGATCGGGAACAGCTGCAATCGCTCGGAAGCCTGTTCCTGGAGCCGGTATGGGTCTTCACCCGCTCGAAGACGATCCTTCGTCGGGTGTCGGAGCTGAAGGGGACGCGGGTGGCGGTCGGCGCGACCGGCAGCGGCACGCACCTCCTCTCGACGAGGCTACTCGCGGCCAACGGCATCACAGAATCGAATGCCGAGCTGATCCGGGCCGATACGCCAGGGGCCGTTCAATCGTTGTCGGACGGAGCTGTTGATGCGGCGATTTTCGTCGCATCCACGGAAGCCCCATTTATTCGCAGCCTCTTCGAGAAGCCCAACATCGATCTCCTCGACATGGAGCGAACCACGGCGTACGGCCGACTGTTTTCCTTCCTGACGCCGGTCACCCTCAGCGAGGGTGTCGTCAATCTGGAGCGCAATATCCCACGGCGCGACACCCGACTCGTGGCGACAGCGGCGAGCCTGGCCGCACGCAAGGACCTCAATCCGAGCTTGATTCCGGCTCTGTTGGACGCCGTCACCCGCGTCCACGAGTCGGGAGGCGTGCTCGAGCAACGGAGACAGTTTCCGTCAGTGGACTTCATCGACCTGCCTCTGGACCAGGACGCCCGGCGCTACATTCGGGACGGTCCGTCATTCCTGTATCGTTGGTTGCCGTACCGAACCGCCGTTCTCTTGGACCGTCTCAAGCTGCTCGTCCTTCCATTCGTTGCGTTACTGATTCCGCTGTTTCGGATCGGTCCGCCGCTGTACCAATGGCGCATTCGGTCAAGAATCTACCGCTGGTACGCAGCAGTCCGGGAGATCGACACGATGCTCCTTTCGGGCACGACAGGGGACGAGGAGTTAATCCGCGATCGACTCCTTGCACTCGAACGTGAGGTTGCCTCTGTCTCGGTTCCTCTCGCTTACGCGGGTGAGCAGTACCATCTGCGACTGCACGTCCGTCTCCTCCAGGAGAGACTGGGTATGTTCGCGGGCGAGCATCGCGAGACGTCGAAACCGCGCGCTGAGTAAGTGCACTGACCTGAATCGCCTCTATTGCTGTTTCACAATTCCGTACCTGTTGAGGGTGTTGCGGTTGCGGGCGAGAGGCTGATACCGTCCTCATTCAGGATGACTGCGCTATTCGTCGCCCTGCTGGCCTCGCTTCGAGCCACCGTCCGCTCTCGGCTCGAGCTCGCGGCGGAGTTCTCGCGCTCCGACATCAACTCGCCGTGCTCCAACGAGCCACCCCGAAACGACCGCGCCTTCGTTCTGGTAGAGACAAGACCGCGCGAGTCTCGGGCCGGAGGCTCGCGATGAGACGGTCGGTGAGCTTTGCGCGGGGCATCGAACGCGAGAGCGTTCCCAGCGTTAGCCCGGAGTCAACTGCGGAATGGGCAGGCTCGCAAGAAGCTCGCTGAACGATGAATCTAAAGTGCCGGGGGCGGGAATCGAACCCACACGCCGCTTGCGCGACCCAGGATTTTAAGTCCGGCCGCATGCCATTCGATGGCACCCTCGGTGGACACCCAAAACCGACCATTGATCGACACCTCAAAACCGACCATTAGCTGACGACGGCCGAGACGTTGACGCAGGCGGTGGACGTGTAGTCCCTCGCCGGGATGAGCAACGTCTTGGAGCAGCACAAGCAGCAAGAAGTTCTGGCGCTCGGCCGTCTCGGCTGGACGCTTCGGCGCATCGCCCGGGCCACAGGCGTTCACCGCGTGACCGTCGGCGAGTATCTGCGTGCGGCCGGAATCGCTGTGCGCGGCCGTGGACGGCCGGGCGAAGGGCCACCAAAACCGACCATTTCCGGGGAGGTGTCCACCGACTCCGCGCCGACGAAGCCGGCCATCCCCCGGGCGGTGTCCACCGAGGCCGGGCTCGCTCGGGCGCCCAGCGCGAGCGCCTGCGAACCCTATCGCGAGCTGATCGACGATGCGCTGACCCACGGCCGCAATGCGGTCGCCATCTATCAGGATCTCGTGGAGGATCACGGCTTCACCGCGAAATACGCGAGCGTCCGTCGCTTCGTCCCGAAACTGCGCGGCACCACGGCGCCCGAGGCGCGCGTCGTCATCGCCACGCGTCCTGGCGAAGAGGGCCAGGTTGATTACGGCCACGGCACCGCCGCACCCGACTCTTTCCCTTCACGCTGGCGCACTCGCGGAAAGCCGTCCGCCTGCTGACGTGGCGATCGAGCGCACAGACGTGGTGTGAGCTGCACGAGCGCGCCTTCCGCCGGCTCGGCGGCGCCACGGCCGTCGTCGTGCTCGATAACCTCAAAGAGGGCGTGCTCACGCCCGACGTCTATGACCCGGCGCTCAATCCGCTCTATCGCGACGTGCTCGCGCACTACGGCGCCGTGGCGTTGCCGTGTCGAGTCGGCGATCCTGATCGGAAAGGGAAAGTCGAATCCGGCATCGGCCACACGCAGCGCACGCCGCTGCAGGGCATGCGCTTCGAGACGCTCGAGGCCGCGCAGGCGTACCTCGATCGCTGGGACGCGCACTGGGCCGACACGCGCATTCACGGCGCGACCAAGCGCCAAGTCGCCGCGATGTTTGCCGAGGAGCAGCCGGCGCTCCAGCCGCTGCCGGTCGAGCCCTTTCGCTATTACCGGTTCGGGGACCGGACGGTGCATCTGGACGGGTGCATCGAAGTCGAAGCCGCGTTCTACGGTGCGCCGCCTGGCTGGATCGGCCAGCGCATCCACGTGCAGTGGAATGACCTGCATGTACGATTGATCGATCCGAAGACTCGGCACCTCCTGCGCGAGCATTTGCGAGCGCCGCGCGGGTGGCATCGGATCGACGAGCGCGACAAACCCACCCGGACGCCGCCGACGACCCTCGCGCTGCTCGGCCGCGCGGTCACCGCCGGCGCCTCGATTGGTACCGTCTGCCGCCACACCACGCGCAGGCACCGCGCATAGCGTCCGGCAAATCCTCGGCGTCCTCGCGCTCGCCAAGAAGCACGGCGTCGCCGTCGTCGAGGATGCCGCCAAGGCGGCGCTCGAGATCGGCGTCCCCACGTACCGGTTTCTCCGGAAATACGTCGAGCGGCGGCCACCGGTCCCGCTCACCTTGCGACAAGTCGATCCCCTCATCCGGCAGCTCACGCTCTATCGCGAGCTCATCGATCAGAAAACAGGAGGCCCTGAATGACACTCGTCGAACTCGATCGTGCACTCCGCAAGCTCCGCCTCTCCGGCATGGCCGACGTCCTCGAGACGCGTCTGCGCCACGCCCAGGCCGAACGGCTGCCGCCCCTCGATCTCGTGGCCACGCTCGTCAGCGACGAGCTGCAGCGACGCGAGGATCGCCTCGTGGCACGCCGGCACAAGCAGGCCGCCTTCCGAGACCCCGACCGCTCGTTGGAGAATTTCGATTTCGATTTCAACAAGACGATGAACCGTGCGCTCATCTTCGATCTCGCCACGGGTCGCTTCATCCAGCAGCGCGAGGACGCGCTCTTTCTCGGCCCGCCAGGCACCGGAAAGAGCCACCTCGCCCAGGCCATCGGCCGCGCCGCCATCCAACAGGGCTACCGCGTCACCTACCGCGAGGCCCACACGCTCCTCGAACAAGTCGCCGAAGCCGCGATCGACGGCACGCGGAAAACCCTCCTCGCCGACCTGGCCACCGTCCCGCTGCTCATCATCGATGATCTGGGCATGCGCAAGCTCCCGCACACCGCCGCGGAGGATCTCCTGGAGTTGATCATGCGCCGCTATGAACGCGCCGCGACACTGCTGACGTCCAATCGCCACGCAGAGTGCGCAGTACATCGTGGGTCCGTTTGGGCGGGACTCCGCCCTCCGCCGCTGGGGTCTCTCGCTGGCGAGCCGCGGCGGGAAGAATGCGAAGAAGCGGGCGGTGGTGGCCGTGGCGCGCAAGCTCGTGGTGCTGATGCATCGGATCTGGATCACCCAGGAAGCCTACGACCCGATGCGAGGCGTCCGCGCGCCGTCGGTCGCGTAACCAATCGATCAGTTGTGACCGAGGATGAACAGGCGCGCTGAGTGACGGATCGAACCCGGGCCCCGGTGATTGCGCCCACGGGAGGTTCACCGTCGCCACATCATGTGACGACGAAAGACCGACTAGCAGCTGGCAGCACCGGACCACAGAAGGGACCCCAACAGGCACCGAGCCGACCAACGCGCGGCTCATGGACGAGTGCGAATGGAAGCCAGGTCGTGCGATCCGATCGGTCCGACGCTCACGCGTGTCTGAGGAAGCGAGTCAGGTTGTGGAGCAGCGGTCAGATGAAGCAATAACCGTTCACCTTGACACCGACCAGCCTTCTCATGGAAGCCCGTGGTGAAAGCCATTTCTCTGACGCCGCCGGACGTGAGCATGCAACTCGCGACCGAGCGACGCTCAAGCGGTGAAATATGTCGTGCGAGGCGCTCATGACGCCTCACCGGCTCCGACAGGGAGCGAACTAGCACCAGAAGGGCGGCCAAGACGGCACCGAGCCGCCCTTGCAGTCCTCGCGGCGTGCCCACGCCGATCAGCTGTCGCATGAGGAGGCCGAGATTGAAGCCGCCGGCCTGAATCAGCACCGCTTCCGAATGTTCGCGTGGCCACGGAGATACACGCGGCGCATTCCGCCGGTCTCATAGAGATGGGCAAAGGGGCGTTCCAATCGCTCGCCGCGGAGCCGCAGCAGGCGCTGGCCGCGAGCGCCGCGAACGCGCCGGCGATTGCGATACACGGCGTCGCGCGCCTCTGGATTCTTCTTCCAGTTTCGTCGTCCCCGATCCGGTTCGGAGATGTAGCTGCGCACGCCCACGGCTGCAAGATCCACGAGCGACTGATTGCGGTGATAGCCCTTGTCGCCCACTACCTCTTTGATACCGTCGCCGTCGGGCCGCACGGCTTAGACCTGCTCGGCGGCTTCAATCAGCGTTTCGATGCTCGTCGTGGTATCGCCGTCATCCGCGTCCTGCACCGTCACGCCGACGATGGCCCCGGTGTCGAGATCGACGGCATGCTCCGCCTTGTGCGCCAAGTGGGTCCGGCCGTCCTTCATCTTCGTGATCCTCGAGTCGGGATCATGCGGATGCGTCCAATCGTCGTTCGAGCCTTTCTTCTTCCGCTTCCGATCGATCCGCGCCAGATCCGCGCGCGTCGGCGTGTCGATGCCCGACGCCTGCGCCAGTTTCGTCAGGAAGTCGTGATAACTCTCACCGGTGTCGCGCCGCACGATTCTCCGCAGTGCGGCATTCGCCTCCAGCGTCGTCGCGTCAATGCCGACGGTCTTCCCCTTCACGAGGCCCGCGTCGGCCAGGCGCTGCAACATCCACGTGAAGACGGCTTCGTGCGTTTCGAGATCGATCAGGCTGCGGGTCCGCGAAATCGTCGAATGATCCGGCGGCGCCTCGGGCAGCACCAGCCCGAGAAACTCGCGGAGGGCGAAGGAATCCGCCGCGCGCCACGCGATGGCGCGCTCGGCGTCCAAGCCTTCGAAGTAGCCGATCAACAGCAGGCGAAAATAGCGTCCGGGCGGCAGACCAGGCCGGCCGATCTCGTCGGTGTAAAATCGCTGGCAGAGCGACTCGACGTAGCGGTCGAAGCCCGCGTTGTCGAGAATCTGATCTAGTCGCGTGTAGAATGGGTGCGCGGCGGTCCGCGGCAGATCGTGCGTCGCGACCCACATCGACGTCTGCTTCGGCCGCCGTCGTCGTTTGCCCATCGCCATCGGCGACAGTGTAGATGCTATGCAGAGCGGTGTACAGACGGGCCGTGGCGGTTACGCTCATCGTGACGTTTCATTAAGGAGGAGCGTAACGATGATCACCACGACCCGTCCGACTGAGTCTACTGCACCGACTGGCGGCTTGTTGTT